>NZ_JBEXRT010000034.1:0-79215 GCF_040613235.1 Streptomyces sp. NPDC006296
GGGTGGGGGGTGGGGGGGTGGGGTGCGTTTTGATCTAAAAACCCACCACCGCCCCCCCCCCCGGAAGCCCGGCCGGTGAGGGGTGCTGTTTCACGTGAAACAGCACCCCTCATTCCTCGGTCCGGGGCTGCGGGCCCGTCGTTCTGACGTGGCGTCGGCGCAGCATGGACACCGAGACGCCGGCATAGAGCACGGCCACGGTGAGCACCACGACGACGGACCGGCCGTCGTGCGGCAGCGCGAGTGCGGACAGGGCTGCTGCGGCCACGAAGGCGACATTGAACAGCACGTCGTAGAGAGAGAAGATCCGGCCGCGGTAGGCGTCGTCCACCGAGGTCTGCACCTCGGTGTCCGTGGCGATCTTCGTGCCCTGGGTCACGAGCCCGAGGACGAACGCCGCCGCCAGCATCGGTACGGGCGCGAAAGGCAGTCCCAGCGCCGGCTCCAGAAGGGCGGCTCCTCCGGTGCAGCCGGCCAGCCAGCCGTAGCGTCCGAAGCGCCCGACCGCCCAGGGGGACATCAGGGCGGCCACGAAGTAACCGGCGGCGGAGGCGCCGAGAGCGAGGCCGAGCAGCGCCAGGCCGCCGGACTGGCCGTCGGACCAGGCGTAGCGGCACAGCATCAACACCATGACCGTCAGGGCCCCGTAGCAGAAGCGGACCACGGTCATGGCGGCCAGTGCGTGCGCCGCGTCCCTGCGCTCGGCCAGATGACGCAGGCCGTCGCGGAGTCCTCGCGCCGTGGTGGCGAGGGCATCGCGCAGCGGTACGTGGTGCAGGTCCCGGTCCGGCCCGAGGAGGGTGCGGGAGAGCGTCATGGCGACCAGGGCCGAGAGGAGGTAGAGGACCGCGCCGAGCAGGACCACGGCGGCATCCGAGCCGTCGGTCAGCAGCCGTATGGCCAGGGCGAGCCCTCCGCCGGCCGTGGCGGCCAGCGTGCCGGCCGTCGGGGACAGGGAGTTGGCGAGGACGAGCCGTTCGGTGTCGACCACGCGTGGGAGGGACGCCGACAGCCCGGCGAGCACGAAACGGTTGACCGCGGTGACACAGAGCGCGGAGACGTAGAACAGCCAGGCCGGGACGGAACTCAGGAGCAGCAGGGCGGTGCCGCAGGCCAGGGTGGCGCGCAGCAGGTTTCCGTAGAGGAAGACCTGCCGGCGGGGCCAGCGATCGAGCAGCACGCCGGCGAAGGGGCCGATGAGCGAGTAGGGGAGCAGCAGCACCGCCATGGCGGAGGCGATGGCGGCGGGCGTCGTCTCCTTCTCCGGTGAGAAGACCACGTAGGTGGCGAGCGCGACCTGGTAGACGCCGTCGGCCGACTGGGAGAGAAGCCGTACGGCGAGGAGACGGCGGAAGTTCCGGAGGCGCAGGAGGACGCCCAGATCACGCACGACAGCCATGTGGGCAAGGGTCACACATGCGGGGGGCCTCCGGGCGGATTGCCCGGGGACCCCCCGTACGGAGAGGCGGCGTCACCGGTGCGGTGACGCGCCGGATCAGCGCTCGACGTCGCCGCTGATGAACTTCTCGACGTTCTCGCGGGCCTCGTCGTCGAAGTACTGGACCGGCGGCGACTTCATGAAGTACGAGGAGGCCGAGAGGATCGGGCCGCCGATACCGCGGTCCTTGGCGATCTTCGCAGCGCGCACGGCGTCGATGATGACGCCGGCGGAGTTCGGGGAGTCCCAGACCTCCAGCTTGTACTCCAGGTTCAGCGGGACGTCGCCGAAGGCGCGGCCTTCGAGGCGCACGTACGCCCACTTGCGGTCGTCCAGCCAGGCCACGTAGTCCGAGGGGCCGATGTGGACGTTGTCCGCGCCGAGTTCGCGGTCGCGGATCTGCGAGGTGACGGCCTGGGTCTTCGAGATCTTCTTCGACTCCAGGCGCTCACGCTCGAGCATGTTCTTGAAGTCCATGTTGCCGCCGACGTTCAGCTGCATCGTGCGGTCCAGGATGACACCCCGGTCCTCGAACAGCTTCGCCATCACACGGTGCGTGATGGTGGCGCCGACCTGGGACTTGATGTCGTCGCCGACGATCGGGACACCGGCCTCGGTGAACTTGTCCGCCCACTCCTTGGTGCCGGCGATGAAGACCGGGAGGGCGTTGACGAACGCGACCTTGGCGTCGATGGCGCACTGCGCGTAGAACTTCGCGGCCACTTCGGAGCCGACGGGCAGGTAGCAGACGAGGACGTCGACCTGCTGGTCCTTGAGGACCTGGACGACGTCGACGGGGGCCTCGGCGGACTCCTCGATCGTCTCGCGGTAGTACTTGCCCAGGCCGTCGTGGGTGTGGCCGCGCTGGACGGTCACGCCGGTGTTCGGCACGTCGGCGATCTTGATGGTGTTGTTCTCGCTGGCGCCGATGGCGTCCGCGAGGTCGAGGCCGACCTTCTTCGCGTCGACGTCGAAGGCGGCGACGAACTCGACGTCGCTCACGTGGTAGTCGCCGAACTGGACGTGCATCAGGCCGGGCACCTTGCCGGCCGGATCGGCGTCCTTGTAGTACTCGACGCCCTGCACCAGTGAGGCGGCGCAGTTGCCCACGCCGACGATGGCTACGCGAACCGAACCCATGCCGATTGCTCCCTGTGTGTTCTCGGTGTTCCCCGGAGACGCCGTACGGGTCTGCGGAGATGTCACTTGGTGTCGTCGGACGGATCCGGCCCGGTGTCGTCCCGGTGCCGGGGCAGGCCGCCCGTCTCTCCTGATGTGTCGTGCTGAGCGGAGCTCTCGGGCGAGGACCGTCGCTGATCCCGTCCCGACCGCTCGCTCTCGATGAGCTCGTTCAGCCAGCGCACCTCGCGCTCCACGGACTCCATGCCGTGTCGCTGCAGCTCGAGCGTGTAGTCGTCGAGTCGTTCCCGGGTGCGGGCGAGGGAGGCACGCATCTTCTCGAGGCGTTCCTCCAGCCTGCTGCGGCGCCCTTCCAGGACGCGCATCCGCACCTCGCGCTCGGTCTGCCCGAAGAAGGCGAAGCGGGCCGCGAAGTGCTCGTCCTCCCAGGAGTCCGGACCGGTGTGCGAGAGGAGCTCCTCGAAGTGCTCCTTACCGTCCGCCGTCAACCGGTAGACGATCTTGGCGCGGCGCCCGGCCAGTGAGGACGCGGGTGCGGCCCCACGGCCCGCCGCGGGTGGCGGCGCCGGGACGCTCACCGGTTCCTCGGTCAACCAGCCGTTCGCGACCAGCGTCTTGAGGCAGGGGTAGAGCGTGCCGTAGCTGAAGGCGCGGAAGATCCCCAAAGAGGTGTTGAGGCGCTTGCGCAGCTCGTACCCGTGCATGGGTGACTCGCGGAGCAGGCCGAGTACGGCGAATTCGAGGATGCCGGAGCGTCTGCTCACCTTCGCCTCCTGTTCTGCCTGGTCCCGCGGGTTGCCGACCCCGCCTTATGCCGTGCTGATGTATCGAATCGATACATCAGCACGATAGATCGACTCGTGATGTTCGACAAGAGGAGGTTTCGTGAGCGGCGTCACATCATCGATTCACAGGGAGCGACTTGCGCCATTTGGGGTGAAGTTCGGTCCACGGAGGTTTTCGACCGTGCGTAGTCTGTGCGGCATGCAGACCACCGGGAACCGCGAGACGCCGTCGGGCGTCAGTTATCGCGGACTGCCGGATGCACTGCGGGTGAGCCTCCCGCGAGGTTCGTCCGTCGTTCGGGGGGACCGGAACTCAACTGCCGCTTCCAGGCGCTCTCGCCTGCCCGAGGAGTAGTCGTTCGATGAGCGAGCACCGTCGCAAAGCGCCGCAATCTCAAGGTGGCGGGCGTGCAGCGGCCAGACGAGCTGCCCAACAGTCTGCCGGACGTCGTTCCGACGCGTCACGCAGAGTAACCGAGGAGTCGCACTCCGCTGCACACGGTGAGGAGCCGTCCTACGGCGGCCGCGCCGAGGCCCGTCGCGCCGCCCAGCGCGGCGGGGGCAGACGGCGGGGCGGCGGCGACCCCGGCCACGAGGGCCGGGGCCACACGGACTCCGGCAAGAAGCGCCTGGTCGACTACCCCCGTGCGGGGAAGTACGGCTTCCGCCGCTGGGTCCCGTCGTGGAAGCTCTTCTCGGGCCTGGCCCTGGGCTTCCTGGGGCTCATGATGGGCGCGGCCGGCATCGCGTACGCGCTGGTCGTGCCGCCCGAGCCCAAGGACCTCGCCACCGCGCAGAACAACGTCTACTACTGGGCCGACGACACGCAGATGGTCGCCACCGGCGGTTCCGTCAACCGCCAGTCGCTCGAGTACGCCCAGATCCCCGCGGCGATGCGCAACGCCGTCATCTCGGCCGAGAACAAGTCGTTCAAGGACGACAGGGGCATCGACCCCATGGGTATCGCCCGGGCCTTCTACAACATGGCCAAGGGCGGCGACACCCAGGGCGGCTCGACCATCACCCAGCAGTACGTGAAGAACTCCATGCTCACGCAGGACCAGACGGTGACCCGTAAGGTCAAGGAGCTCTTCATCACGCTCAAGGTCGGTGAGACCGTGAGCAAGGAGAAGGTGATGGAGGGCTACCTCAACGTCTCCTACTACGGCCGCGGCGCATCCGGGCTCCAGGCGGCCGCCCGTGCCTACTACGGCAAGGACGCCACGGAGCTGAACCCGAGCGAGTGCGCCTTCCTGGCCACGCTGCTCAAGGGAGCGAGCTACTACGACCCCGCGGGTGCCCCCGAGGTCGACCCGGTCAAGGCCTCCGCCAAGGAGAACACCCGGCGCGCCAAGGCACGCTGGGGCTGGATCCTCGACGAGCAGGTCAAGGACGGCTCGATGAGCGCGGCCGAGCGCGCGAAGTACACGACGTTCCCCATGCCGGACAAGCCGAAGAAGGACGCCAAACTGGGCGGCCAGACCGGTTACCTGGTCGACCTCGCCACGAAGTACTTCCTCGCGCACAACGAGGAGGGCGTCACCGAGAAGGAACTGGCCCGGGGCGGCTACGAGATCCACACGACCTTCGACAAGAAGAAGGTCAGCCAGCTCGAGACGTCGATCAACAAGGTGTACAAGGCCAAGATCAACCCGAAGAAGCGTCCCGACAAGGACACGCACGTCGAGTTCGGCGGCGCGTCGGTGGACACCAAGACCGGCGCCATCGTGGCTACGTACGGCGGCCAGAACGCGACGGAGCACTACACCAACAACGCCGACGCGACCGGCGCCCAGGTCGGCTCGACGTTCAAGCCGTTCGTGCTGGCGGCCGGCATGCAGTACGGACGGCGCGATCCGGAGCTCGGCCCCGAGCAGAGCGAGTCGGAGCGCCAGCTCGTCTCGCCGAAGAGCATCTACAACGGCGACAACAAGCTGAAGATCAACAAGTACAACGGCGAGGTCTGGCAGAACAAGGACGGCAAGGAGTGGCTCCAGACCAACGACGGTGACCACAGCTACGGCGACATCAACCTCCGGTACGCCATGCAGGAGTCGGCGAACTCGCCGTACGTCCAGCTGGGCATGGACGTGGGCACCGACAAGGTGAAGGACGTCGCCGTCGCCGCCGGTCTGCGTGACGACGACTACATGGCGGACTCCAGCGTCCCCTCGTTCTCCATCGGCACCTCGTCGCCGAGCGCGATCCGGATGGCCGGCTCGTACTCCACCTTCGCCACCAGCGGCCAGCAGCGGGAGCCCTTCTCGGTCATCGAGGTCAAGCACAAGGGCGAGGTCATCTACCAGCACAAGACGGTGACCAAGCGCGCGTTCTCCAGCGGTGTCGCGGACAACGTCACCGACGTGCTGAAGAACGTCGTCGACAACGGGACGGGCACGCCCGCCCAGATCCCGGGGCGCGACGTGGCCGGCAAGACCGGTACCACGGACGGCAACAAGTCCGCCTGGTTCGTCGGCTACACCCCGCAGCTGGCGACCGCGGTCAGCATGTTCCGGATGGACGACGACGAGACCCAGAAGAACCGCGAGTTCCTGGAGATGTACGGCACGGGTGGCGAGAAGTCGATCCACGGCGCCTCGTTCCCCGCGCAGATCTTCCACGACTACATGACCGGAGCGCTGCAGGGCTCGAAGGTCATCAGGTTCCCGAAGCCGGAGCCGATCGGCGACAAGGTCTTCGGCGGCGGCGCGGTCAGCCCCAGCCCGACCCCGAGCCCGACGCCCACGCCGTCGGAGACCACCGAGGAGCCGGAGACCCCGTCGCCCACCCCGTCGTCCCCGTCGCCCTCGCCGAGCGAGACGTGCGAGCCGCTCGACTGGGAGTGCAAGAACAACCAGACCGGCGGGACGACGACCAACGGCAACAGCAACGGCGGGACCACGGACGGGACCACCGACGGCGGGACGGACGCCGGCACCACGGACGGCGGCACGGACACCGGCACGACCACCGGAAGCACCGACGGGACCACCACGAACGGGGACACCACCCGGGGGGGCGGGATCTTCGGCGGCGGCGGATAGCACCCGCCCGGGGAGGCGCCGACGACGCGCCGCCCGCCGGGAACCCCGCCAGGGGCGTCCGGACGCGCGTACGAGGGCCGTCGGCACCTTCCGGGTGCCGGCGGCCCTTCCGTGTGTCCTGGAGGCGTGCCACACCCGTCCACAGCCCCGTACGGCAGGATGTGCGGCATGCCAAGCGCAGAAGACACGAGCGTGCACCAGGAGCCGTCCGTCGTACCGCCCACGCGACAGGACGAGATCGCCGCGGCGGGCAGCGAGCTGATCGGCGGGCCCGCGGGCCGCTGGGCACGGTTCGGATCGGGTCCGCTCACCCCGCTGCGCGTCATCGCGCTCGTGGCGATCGGGACGTTCGCGCTCGGCATGGTGCAGAAGATCCCCTGCTACGACTGGGCGTGGTTCCGCGGCACCAGTTCGCAGTACACGCACGCCTGCTACTCCGACATCCCGCACCTCTTCGTCGGACGCGGCTTCGCCGACGGTCTCGTGCCCTACTTCGACCGCCTCGGCGGCGACATGGCCTACCTCGAGTACCCCGTCCTGACCGGCCTCTTCATGCAGGTCGCGTCCTGGCTGACGCTCACCCCGTCCTCGGACCCGATGCAGCAGCGCGAGCAGATGTACTGGATGGTCAACGCGGGCATGCTGATGGTCTGCGCCGTGGTCGCCGCCCTGTGCGTCGCCCGTACGCACCGGCGCAGGCCGTGGGACGGCCTCCTGGTCGCGCTCGCCCCGGCGCTCGCGCTCACCGCGACGATCAACTGGGACCTGCTCGCGGTCGCGCTGACGGCCGCGGCGATGCTCATGTGGTCCCGCGGCCGGAGCCTCGCCTTCGGCGTCCTCATCGGCCTCGCCACCGCCGCCAAGCTCTACCCCGTGCTGCTGCTCGGACCGCTGCTGGTGCTCTGCTGGCGCGCCGGAAAGTGGCGGGAGTACGGCGTGGCGGTCCTCGGGGCCGGGGCGTCCTGGCTGCTGGTGAACGTGCCGGTGATGGCGTACGCCCCGGAGGGGTGGAAGAAGTTCTACACCTTCAGCCAGGAGCGGCAGATCGACTACGGCTCGTTCTGGCTGGTCATCACCCAGCGCACCGGCCGGCCCATCGACGTCAGCACCGTGAACACGGCCTCGGTGCTGCTGATGATCGTGCTGTGCGCCGGGATCGCCGGGCTGGCGCTGGCCGCACGGCACCGGCCGCGCTTCGCCCAGCTGGCCTTCCTCGTGGTGGCCGCCTTCATCCTGACGAACAAGGTGTACTCACCGCAGTACGTGCTCTGGCTGATCCCCCTGGCCGCGCTGGCCAGGCCCCGCTGGCGGGACTTCCTGATCTGGCAGGCCTGCGAGGTCGCGTACTTCCTGGGGATCTGGTTCTACCTCGCGTACACGACCAGCGGCGACAAGCACCAGGGGCTGCCGCAGGAGGGCTACCAGGTCGCCGTCCTCCTGCACCTGCTGGGGACGCTCTACCTGTGCGGCCTGGTCGTCAGGGACATCCTGAGGCCGGACCGGGACCCCGTCCGGCGTGACGGGTCCGACGATCCCTCGGGCGGGGTGCTCGACGGCGCGCCGGACCGGACGCCCCTCCTCCAAGTGCGCCCGCACCCCGCATCGCACACGGCACCCGCGGCCGAAGGACCGCGGGTGGAGTGGGGCACCGCCGGACGAGCGGCCTCCGACTGAGGGAGGCCGGGGCTACCGGTCCACGAGCCGGTCGAACTGGGTGGTCGTGTGGCGCAGGTGGGCCACCAGTTCGTCGCCCACCTTGGGCTCCTGGGCGTCCGAGGGTACGAAGAGGATCGACACCTGCATGTGCGGAGGCTCGGCGAACCAGCGCTGCTTGCCCGCCCAGACGAACGGCGAGAGGTTGCGGTTGACCGTGGCCAGCCCCGCACGCGCCACGCCCTTGGCGCGCGGCATGACCCCGTGCAGGGCCTTGGGCGCCTCCAGGCCGACCCCGTGGGAGGTCCCCCCGGCGACGACGACCAGCCAGCCGTCGGACGCCGCCTTCTGCTGGCGGTAGCCGAAGCGGTCCCCCTTGACGACGCTGGTGACGTCGAGCACCGCGCCGCGGTACTCCGTCGCCTCGTGGTCGCCGAGCCAGAGCCGCGTGCCGATGCGCGCGCGGAACCGGGTCTGCGGGAACTGCTGCTGCAGACGGGCCAGCTCCTCGGCCCGCAGATGACTGACGAACATCGTGTGCAGCGGCAGCCGGGCGGCGCGCAGCCGGTCCATCCAGGTGATGACCTCCTCGACCGCGTCCGAGCCGTCCGTGCGGTCGAGAGGCAGGTGCAGCGCGAAGCCTTCGAGGCGGACGTCCTCGATGGCCGCGTGCAGCCGCCCGAGCTCCTCCTCCTTCACGCCGTGGCGCTTCATCGAGCTCATGCACTCGATGACCACCCGCGCGCCCACCAGGGCGTGCACCCCGTCGACGGACGAGACGGACCGGATGACGCGGTCCGGCAGGGGCACCGGCTCCTCGCCCCGCCGGAAGGGCGTGAGCACCAGCAGGTCGCCGCTGAACCAGTCCTTGATGCGCGCGGCCTCGTAGGTGGTCCCGACGGCGAGCGTCTCGGACCCGAAACGGATCGCCTCGTCGGCCAGCCGCTCGTGACCGAAGCCGTATCCGTTGCCCTTGCAGACGGGGACGAGCCCGGGGAACTGGTCCAGCACGGACTTCTGGTGCGCCCGCCAGCGCGCGGTGTCGACGTAGAGGGAGAGCGCCATGGCCGGCCCGGAACCTTTCTGGTGGCTGCGGTGTGAAGGTGAAGCGGTGAGGGAGGAGGAGCTGAGGACGGGGATCGGGGGTGCGGTCAGCGACGGGACATATACATGTCCAGTGCCTTGTGCAGGAGCTTGTTCAGCGGGAAGTCCCACTCGCCGACGTACTCGACGGCCTCGCCGCCGGTGCCGACCTTGAACTGGATCAGCCCGAAGAGGTGGTCGGTCTCGTCCAGCGAGTCGCTGATGCCGCGCAGGTCGTAGACGGTCGCGCCCATCGCGTAGGAGTCGCGGAGCATCCGCCACTGCATGGCGTTGGACGGGCGGACCTCACGGCCGATGTTGTCCGAGGCACCGTAGGAGTACCAGACGTGCCCGCCCACGACGAGCATCGTGGCGGCGGACAGGTTCACGCCGTTGTGCCGTGCGAAGTACAGCCGCATGCGGTTGGGGTCCTCGGAGTTGAGGACCGACCACATGCGCTGGAAGTACGAGAGCGGGCGCGGCCGGAAGTGGTCGCGCACGGCGGTGATCTCGTAGAGCCGCTGCCATTCGGCGAGGTCCTCGTAGCCGCCCTGGACGACCTCGACGCCGGCCTTGTCGGCCTTCTTGATGTTGCGTCGCCAGAGCTGGTTGAAGCCCTTGAGCACGTCTTCCAGGGAGCGGTTGGCCAGCGGGACCTGGAAGACGTAGCGGGGCTGCACGTCACCGAAGCCGGCGCCGCCGTCCTCGCCCTGCTGCCAGCCCATCTTCCGCAGCCGGTCCGAGACCTCGAAGGCGCGCGGCTCGATGTGGCTGGCCTCGACGTCGCGCAGCCGCTTCACGTCGGGGTCCTGGATGCCCGACTTGATGGCGGCCGAGTCCCAGCGGCGGATGACGACGGGGGGCCCCATCTTCACCGAGAAGGCGCCCTGCTGCTTCAGATGGGCGAGCATCGGCGTCAGCCACTCGTCCAGGTTGGGGGCGTACCAGTTGATGACCGGCCCCTCCGGCAGGTACGCGAGGTAGCGCTTGATCTTGGGCAGCTGGCGGTACAGCACCAGACCGGCGCCCACCATCTCGCCGCTCTTGTCGAACCATCCCAGGTTCTCCGAGCGCCATTCGGTCTTCACGTCAGCCCACGCCGGGACCTGGCAGTGACTGGCCGAGGGCAGGCTCTGGATGTACGCCAGATGCTGTTCTCGGCTGATGGTCCTCAGGGTCAGGCTCATGCGGGGCGCTCCTCGGCAGGTGTGTCCCCATCGGTCAGGGGCTCCGGCTCTCGCGCCGAAGCCTACTGTGACCGAGGAGCCCCCGGTCTGGCCCAGGGGGACCGGACCGGACGCCGCCCTCGCCGGACCGCCCGGCGGGGCACCGTGCGGGGTGCCCGGCCGGGCGGCCGCGGCTGTGCCGGTCAGGTGACGACGCCGCCGAAGAGGCCGCCGTGCGCCATGCCGAGGTAGAAGCCGACGGCGGACGCGCCGAGACCCATGATCAGGCCGAACCGCTCCCAGGTGGTCCGGGAGACGAACTGTCCGTACGCGCCGGTCAGGATGCCGATCAGACCGGCCCACGAGCTGATCAGGTGCAGGTGGTGGAACATCGCCGTCACGAAGGCGAGGACGCCCAGCACCCCGGTCACCGCCATCAGCACGTCCTGGAGCGGGTGCGGCCTGCCGTCCGTGGCGAAGAGGGATCCGGTGGCCGGACGGACCCTGGCCGTGGAGCGGGAAGCGGACCGGCTTCCGGCGGGGCGGACTGTCTGTGCCATGGAGCACCTCCTGGCGGGACGGGCGCCGCGATGTAGCGCCTCTCACACCGCATCTGTCTCGATTGTGCGCCCTGAACACCGGATTTCAACCGGAAGCCGGTCTGCGGGTACTCTGTACGGTCTGCACCGGTGTCTGCCCCGAGCCAGCACTGCGGCCCCCCTCGCATCGCGAAGAAGGGCGTTGTCAGTGGTGGCTGTTTCACTCGGAGACACTGTTGCTCACGCATCACGACCCTCCTGCCACGGAACGACCGTGGCCGCTGAGTCCAAAGGAGGTGGGTTCCACATGCGTCACTACGAGGTGATGGTCATCCTCGACCCCGATCTCGAGGAGCGAGCAGTCTCCCCGCTGATCGAGAACTTCCTCTCCGTCGTCCGTGAGGGCAACGGAAAGGTCGAGAAGGTCGACACCTGGGGCCGTCGTCGTCTCTCTTACGAGATCAAGAAGAAGCCCGAGGGCATCTACTCGGTCATCGACCTGCAGGCCGAGCCTGCGGTCGTCAAGGAGCTCGACCGACAGATGAACCTGAACGAGTCGGTCCTCCGGACCAAGGTCCTCCGTCCCGAGACCCACTGAGCATCTAGCTCAGCGGTCATCGGGTTCGAGTAGCAAGCAGCCAGAAGCAATCCCCGCCGAGAGGTTCACCCATGGCAGGCGAGACCGTCATCACGGTCGTCGGCAATCTCGTCGACGACCCCGAGCTGCGCTTCACCCCGTCCGGTGCGGCGGTCGCGAAGTTCCGTGTCGCGTCCACTCCCCGCATCTTCGACCGGCAGACCAATGAGTGGAAGGACGGCGAAGGCCTGTTCCTCACCTGCTCGGTCTGGCGTCAGGCGGCGGAGAACGTCGCGGAGTCGCTTCAGCGAGGCATGCGCGTCGTCGTGCAGGGCCGGCTGAAGCAGCGGTCCTACGAGGACCGCGAGGGCGTCAAGCGCACGGTCTACGAGCTGGACGTCGAGGAAGTCGGCCCCAGCCTCAAGAACGCCACGGCCAAGGTCACCAAGACCGCGGGTCGAGGTGGCCAGGGCGGCGGCCAGGGTGGATACGGCGGCGGCCAGCAGGGCGGCGGCAACTGGGGCGGCGGTCCCGGTGGCGGTGGCCAGCAGGGCGGCGGCGGTGCTCCCGCCGACGACCCGTGGGCGACCAACGCTCCGTCCGGCGGTCAGCAGGGCGGGGGCCAGCAGGGCGGCGGGGGCGGCTGGGGCGGAAGCTCCGGCGGCTCCGGTGGCTCCGGCGGCGGCTACTCGGACGAGCCTCCATTCTAGGGCTGCTCGTACCCCCACTTCTTGATCACACAGGAGAAACACCATGGCGAAGCCGCCTGTGCGCAAGCCTAAGAAGAAGGTCTGCGCGTTCTGCAAGGACAAGACCCAGTACGTGGACTACAAGGACACGAACATGCTGCGGAAGTTCATTTCCGACCGCGGCAAGATCCGTGCCCGCCGCGTCACCGGCAACTGCACGCAGCACCAGCGTGACGTCGCCACGGCAGTCAAGAACAGCCGTGAGATGGCGCTGCTGCCCTACACGTCCACCGCGCGATAAGGGAAGGGTGACCGAATCATGAAGATCATCCTCACCCACGAGGTCACTGGCCTCGGTGCCGCCGGCGACGTCGTGGACGTCAAGGACGGGTACGCCCGTAACTACCTGGTCCCGCGTGGCTTCGCCATTCGCTGGACCAAGGGTGGCGAGAAGGACGTGGCGCAGATCCGCCGCGCCCGCAAGATCCACGAGATCGCGACGATCGAGCAGGCCAACGAGATCAAGGCCAAGCTCGAGGCCGTCAAGGTCCGTCTGGCTGTTCGCTCCGGCGACGCCGGCCGGCTCTTCGGCTCCGTCACCCCGGCCGACATCGCCTCGGCGATCAAGTCCGCCGGTGGTCCGGACGTCGACAAGCGTCGCGTCGAGCTCGGCTCGCCGATCAAGACGCTCGGCGGACACCAGGTGTCCGTGCGTCTGCACCCCGAGGTTGCCGCGAAGCTCGGTATCGAGGTCGTCGCCGCCTAAGGGCACAGCACAGCACAGCAGAGTCAGGTGAAGGGCCGCACCCCGTGGGTGCGGCCCTTCGTCGTTTCACGTGAAACGCGCCGCCCGGTCGCTGCTCGCCCGCGGATTCAGCGAGTGGCGCCGGTGACGACCCAGCGACCGGACCGCGTCCGCACCCACAGGGTCAGCAATCGGACCGTCATCATCAGCGTCATGGCTCCCCAGAGTGCGGTGAGTCCGCCACCGAAGCGGGGCACGAGGAGAGCGACCGGGGCGAAGACAGCCAGGGTCAGAACCATGGCCCAGGCGAGATAGCGGCCGTCACCGGCACCCATGAGTACGCCGTCGAGGATGAAGACCACACCCGAGATCGGCTGGGAGAGGGCCACGACCAGAAGCGCCGGCAGGAGGGTGTCCTGCACCGATGCGTCGCTGGTGAACAGCGGGACGAAGGCCGGCCTGGCGAGGATGATCACCGCTCCGAGGACCACGCCGGAGGCGACGCCCCACTGGACCATCCGACGGCATGCCTCCCGGGCGCCCTGGGGATCGTTCGCTCCCAGGTAGCGGCCGATGATGGCCTGCCCCGCGATGGCGATGGCGTCGAGCGCGAAGGCGGTGAGGCTCCAGAGCGACAGGATGATCTGGTGCGCGGCGATATCCGTGTCGCCGAGGCGGGCGGCGACGGCGGTGGCGATCATCAGGACCGCCCTCAGGGAGAGCGTGCGGATCAGCAGGGGCACGCCGGCCTGGGCGCACGCACGGATCCCCGCAGCGTCCGGGCGCAGGGAGGCCCCATGTCTCCGGGCGCCGCGCACCACGACGATCAGGTAGGCGAGCGCCATGCCCACTTGGGCGATGACGGTTCCCCATGCGGATCCGGCGATCCCCAGCCCGGCGCCGTAGACGAGCCCTGCGTTGAGGGCGCCGTTGGCCGCGAATCCCCCGATGGCGACGTACAGCGGTGTGCGGGTGTCCTGGAGCCCGCGGAGCACTCCCGTGGCCGCGAGCACCACGAGCATCGCGGGGATACCGAGGCTGGAGATGCGCAGATAGGTGGTGGCGTAGGGGGTCGCGGTGGTGGACGCCCCGAAGAGGTCGACGAGCCACGGTGCCAGAGGCAGGGTGACGGCGACGACGGCGGCGCCGATCAGCAGAGCCAGCCAGATGCCGTCCATTCCCTGGCGGATGGCCGAGGCCAGGTCTCCCGCTCCGACCTGGCGGGCCACCGCGGCCGTGGTCGCGTAGGCGAGGAAGACGAAGATGCTCACCGCAGTCGTCAGCAGTGCCGCTGCGACCGCCAGACCGGCCAGTTGCGGGGTGCCGAGGTGACCGACGATGGCGCTGTCCACCATGACGAAAAGAGGCTCGGCGACGAGCGCGCCGAAGGCCGGCACGGCGAGAGCGATGATCTCGCGGTCGTGCCGGCGGCGGGAGGGCGGCCGAGCCGTCGGTGCCTGGGTCATGGGGGTCAATCTAATCTTCCACAGGTAAGAGATGCAATCCAGTTGAGATCCTTACTTGGGCTTGGTTCAGGGCTCCGGTGGCGGGGCGGCGTCGATGATCTTGGGCTAGCCGTGAAAGTTTTTCTCCCCCACAGCCGGTGGACGGATAAAGGGCAGGTCAGGGGGGTAGTTGATCAACCTCTATGAGTTTGTCCACAGTGCTGTCCCCCGGTCCGTGCACAGGATCCGAGCACTTCTCCACAGCATCTGCTCCGTCGTCCACATGCCCTGTGGATAACCAGATTGGCTGACGGTGCGGACCGGCCTACCGTGGAGCGGCGCCCGTACTCCGTTCCGGCTCGAAGTCCCAGAACTTGATGCGCCGGAACCGGAGTCGGGCGTCCTGTTTGTCGGTGCCGTGGCGTAAGAAAGAGTGGCACGGCTAGGTCCGCGAAGCGGACGGGAGGAGGTGGCCCGGTGAGCATTCCCGAGCCTTTGGACGACCCCTGGGCGGATGTCGGTCCCAGTGACCGTCTGCCCGTCTCCCGTCAGCGCCGCGGTGAGGGCAAGGGACGCGAGGAGCAGCACGAGCGCGGCCGTGAGGGCGGCTGGGACGGCGGGTCGTCCGGCTTCGAGCGGGTGCCTCCGCAGGACCTGGACGCCGAGCAGTCGGTGCTCGGCGGCATGCTCCTCTCCAAGGACGCCATCGCGGACGTCGTGGAGATCATCAAGGGCCATGACTTCTACCGTCCGGCCCACGAGACCGTGTACACGGCGATCCTCGACCTGTACGCCAAGGGCGAGCCGGCCGACCCGATCACGGTGGCGGCCGAGCTGGTCAAGCGGGGCGAGATCACCAAGGTCGGTGGAGCCCCGTATCTGCACACGCTGGTCCAGTCGGTGCCGACCGCGGCCAACGCCTCGTACTACGCGGAGATCGTCCACGAGCGTGCGGTGCTCCGGCGCCTCGTCGAGGCCGGCACGAAGATCACGCAGATGGGATACGCGGCCGACGGCGACGTCGACGAGATCGTCAACTCGGCGCAGGCCGAGATCTACGCCGTCACGGAGCAGCGCACCAGCGAGGACTACCTGCCGCTCGGCGACATCATGGAGGGGGCTCTCGACGAGATCGAGGCCATCGGGTCCCGCAGCGGCGAGATGACCGGTGTGCCGACCGGGTTCACCGATCTCGACGCCCTGACCAACGGCCTGCACCCCGGCCAGATGATCGTCATCGCGGCCCGTCCTGCCATGGGTAAGTCCACGCTGGCCCTGGACTTCGCCCGTGCCTGCTCGATCAAGGGCAATCTGCCCAGCGTGATCTTCTCCCTCGAAATGGGACGGAACGAGATCGCGATGCGCCTCCTGTCGGCCGAGGCCCGTGTGGCGCTCCACCACATGCGCTCCGGCACCATGACCGACGAGGACTGGACGCGACTGGCCCGGCGTATGCCGGACGTGTCGGCCGCCCCGCTCTACATCGACGACTCGCCGAACCTCTCCATGATGGAGATCCGGGCGAAGTGCCGTCGCCTCAAGCAGCGCAACGAGCTCAAGCTCGTGGTCATCGACTACCTGCAGCTGATGCAGTCCGGCGGGGCGAAGCGGGCCGAGAGCCGTCAGCAGGAGGTCTCGGACATGTCCCGTAACCTCAAGCTGCTCGCCAAGGAGCTGGAGCTGCCGGTCATCGCGCTCTCCCAGCTGAACCGTGGGCCCGAGCAGCGCACGGACAAGAAGCCGATGGTCTCCGACCTGCGTGAATCCGGCTCCATCGAGCAGGACGCCGACATGGTGATCCTGCTGCACCGCGAGGACGCGTACGAGAAGGAGTCACCGCGTGCGGGCGAGGCGGACCTGATCGTGGCCAAGCACCGTAACGGCCCGACGGCGACCATCACGGTGGCGTTCCAGGGCCACTACTCCCGCTTCGTCGACATGGCCCAGACCTGAGGTCTCCTGCTCGCCCTCCGGCCCGGTGCCGGAGGCGTCGGCTCTGGATGCGGTCGTCGGACGACGGGGGCGCGGGTCATCCTGGGGCATGACCTCTTGTGAAGTCCTGCTTCCCGGCACCCGGCGTGCCCTGCTCCACCGTGTCGCGACCGCACAGTCCGAAGGCCGGACGCCGTCCCTCGTCGCCGCCGTGCGGCGGGAGGGGCGGACCGCCTGGAGCGGTGCGTGCGGTGGTGTGGACGGCCATGAACCCGATGGGAACACGCAGTTCAGGATCGGATCCCTCACCAAGACGTTCACCGCGGTGCTGGTGATGCGCCTGCGCGACGAAGGGTTGCTCGATCTGGACGATCCCATCGAGACGTACCTGCCGGGCACGGGGGTCGGGCAGGTGACCGTCTTTCAGTTGCTCGGCCACAGCGGGGGGCTGGGGGCCGAGACACCCGCGCCCTGGTGGGAGCGGACGCCGGGGACCGTACGTCCCGAGCTTGTGGACGTACTCGGCGGACAGCCGCTGCTGCACCCGTCCGGTCATGGGCACCATTACTCGAACCCGGGTTACACCCTGCTCGGCTCGCTGGTCGAGCGCCTGCGTGGTGAGCCGTGGGCCGACGTGCTGCGGCGCGAGATCCTGGAGCCCCTGGGAATGGACCGTACGACTCCGCAGGCCCGGGCCCCGCATGCCGAGGGCTGGGCCGTCCATCCCTGGGCCGACGTCATGCTGCCCGAGCCGGCCGAGGACCTCGGGCTGATGGCCCCGGCCGGTCAGCTCTGGTCGACCACCACCGATCTGCTGAGCTTCGCGGCCTTTCTCGCGCAGGGCGACGAACGGGTGCTGTGCGCGTCCTCGGTCGCCGAGATGCGCGCCCCCGCCGCCCCGTCCGAGCCGGATGACCGGACCGGCGCCTACGGCCTCGGTCTGCAGGTCCTGCGGCGAGGCGACCGGACGCTCCTCGGGCACTCGGGATCGCTGCCCGGCTTCCTGGCGACGCTGCTGTTCAGCGTCGAGGACGACGTGGCGGCCGTGGTTCTCACGAACGCGACCTCCGGCCCGCTCACCGGCACGATCGCCGCCGATCTCATCCGGATCGTCGCCGATGCGGAGCCGAGGATGCCGGAACCCTGGCGCCCGCTGCCCGAAGTCGACCAGGAACTGCTGGCGTTGACCGGACCCTGGTACTGGGGCACGCAGGTCCACGCCCTGAAGCTGCTCGCGGACCGGGGGCTGGAGTTCGAGCCGCTGCGCGGCGTCGGCCGCGCGGCACGGTTCCGGGCACGCCCCGACGGCACCTGGGTCGGCCTCAACGGCTACTACGCGGGGGAGACGCTCCGGGTCGTGCGGGCCGAGGACGGCACGGTCGACCATCTGGATCTGGGATCGTTCGTCTTCACCCGGGAGCCGTACGACCGGACCGCGGCCATCCCCGGTGGAGTGGACGCGGACGGCTGGCGGGGAATCGCCCCCTGAGGAACGTATGACGGGAGCGGGGAGGACGCCGGTCCGCGTTTCACGTGAAACGCGGACCCCTCCCCGGATCTCGCCCGATCCTGCGGCGGCAGACCGGCAGGTCACGCGGTCCTCGGAGGATCAGGCAGCCAGCTCGCGTTCCAGCGGGGTGCGGAAGCGCGGAGTGATCCGTGCGTCGCCCGTCCAGGCCGACAACCGGGCCGCCTCTGCCTCGATGAGCCCGACGGCTTCCCCGCCCACATCGGACAGCAGCCGCCACACCGGCTCGCCGTCGGACCGCTGGGCCCAGCCGCCCACGATCTCGCCGTTCCACCACACGGTGGGGCCGACGTTGCCCGCGCGGTCGAAGAGCGCGGCCCGGTGCTCCGGGGGCAGGTGGAAACCGCGGTCGGCCCAGCCCATCGCGCTGGGGTCGAGACCGGGCAGCAGAGCCGCCCAGGGCTCCAGGGGAGGCTCGGCGCCGAGGTCCCCGGGGGCGGCCCAGCCGACGGCTCCGCTGTCGAGCAGCACCTTCTCGGGAGCCAGCGCCGCCAGGGCCTCGCGCGTCTCCCGGACGCCCCAGCCGGTCCACCACTTCAGATCGCCTTCGGTCGCGGGACCGTAGGAGCGGAGCCAGCGCCGGGCCACCTCCACCCGGGCCCGGGCGGGATCCGACGCCGGCCACGGATCGGCGGCAGTCCAGCGGAACTGGCTGGAGGTCCATGAACCGCGCGGCCGGTCCCTCCGGATGCGTCCCTCGGCGGCCAGCACCCGGATCACCCGTGAGGCGACGCCCTGCACCGTCTCCTGCTTCGTCCCGGGGAAGACGGTGATCCTGGTGCGCAGCGCCGGGACCGCTGCCGAGAGTTCGGTTCCCGAGGCGTGACCGCGTGCGGCCAGAGCGGTGAGCGTCTGTTGCTCGGTCTCGGCGAGCCAACTCTCGTCCAGACCGTTCCCGTCCTCGCGCAGATGCCGGACCAGCTTCTTGCGCTCCTTGGCGGCCACGCCCCGTGCGCTGGAGGCGTCGACGGCGTGCGCGACGGCCCTGGACATCGTGAACAGGGTGTTCCGCATGGACAGGAGCCGCACCAGGGAGACGTCCTCGTAGAGCGCCCGCTCCACCGCTCCGACCTCGGGGTCGGTGAGCCGTGCGCAGGCGGAGAGGTAGACCGTGGCGGCGTCCGTCGCGTGCAGGGCGACGACGGCGTCGGCGACCGCGACGACGGACGCGGCCCGGGCGGAGGGGGCGAGCAGATGCCGCCGGCCGAGCCTGATCCTCCGCTGTGCGTCGTCGATGCGGTGCACCTGCTGCCTCCCGGAGTGCGGAGCCGCCCGGACCAGCGGCTCAGAGGGCGAGTTTGAAACCCACATGGCTGGCGGTGAATCCGAGCCGCTCGTAGAAGCGGTGGGCGTCGACGCGGCTGGTGTCCGAGGTCAGCTGCACCAACTGGCACCCCTGGCGCCTGGATTCGTCGACCGCCCACTGGATCAGCTGGGTGCCGAGGCCGCCGCCCCGTTCATCGGCGTGGACGCGCACGCCCTCGATGACCGAACGAGTCGCGCCGCGTCGGGACAGTCCGGGAATGACGGTGAGCTGAAGCGTTCCCACGACGCGATCCTCGCGCACGGCCACGACCAGATGCTGGTTCGGGTCGTCGCACATCCGCCGGAACGCGCACTGGTACGGGGTGAGGTCGTCCGGGGACTCGCGCTGTGCGCCCAGCGGGTCGTCGGCCAGCATGGCCACGACGGCGGAGAGGTCGGCGAGTGCTGCGGGACGTATGTCGAGATCGCTCATGATCGGCAGACTACGCATCCCCACCGGCTCGGGCGGGGATCTTCAGCGCCTCGACCGTCCGGACCAGGGGAGCGAGCTCCGGGTTCTCGGCTGCTTCGTCGAGAGCGGCGCGGAGTGCGGTGTCGTTGGTCGGCCTGGCCTCGTCCAGCAGCGTGAGACCCGCTTCCGTGACGTCGGTGTAGATGCCCCGGCGGTCCGTGTCGCACAGATACCGGGTGAGCAGCCCCCGGTCCTCGAGGCGGGTGACCAGCCGGGTGGTGGCGCTCTGGCTCAGCACCACCGCGTCCGCCACCTGCTTCATCTGCAGGTGACCGCCCGTGCCGCTGTGCTGACGGCTCAGGACGTCGAGCAGCGAGAACTCCCGTGCGCTGAGGCTGTGGCGGGACTGGAGAGCCCGTTCGATGCGGGCTTCGATCTTGCCGTGCAGCAGGGAGAGGGCGCACCAGCTCTGCGCGAGGGACGTCAGGGCGGGATCTGTCGCGGTCACGGGTCTCTCCTCCGTACGGGAGCTGCGTGCCTCCAGGATAGGACACAGACGCAATAGCCCGCGCTTGCAATTAAAGCGCGTCTGCAATTATTGTGTACGCACGTAAAGAGCAGACGCAATCTTCAGGAAGGTGACATCCATGCCGCTCGCGCTTCTCGCCCTCGCCATCGGCGCATTCGGTATCGGCACCACCGAGTTCGTGATCATGGGGCTGCTGCCCGAGGTCGCCGCCGACTTCCAGGTCTCGATCCCGACCGCGGGCTATCTCGTCACCGGCTACGCCCTGGGCGTGGTCCTCGGCGCTCCCCTGATGACCGTGCTGGGTACCCGTGTGACCAGGAAGCGCATGCTGATGCTCCTCATGGGGCTCTTCATCGTGGGCAACGTGGTGTCCGCGCTCGCCCCCGTCTTCGGCGTGATGCTGGCCGGCCGAGTGATCGCCTCGCTGGCCCACGGTGCCTTCTTCGGCATCGGATCGGTCGTCGCCGCGGACCTGGTCGCTCCGGAGAAGAAGGCCGGGGCCATCGCGATGATGTTCACCGGACTCACCGTCGCCAACGTGGTCGGAGTTCCGCTGGGCACCTTCATCGGTCAGAACCTCGGCTGGCGGGTGACGTTCTTCGTCGTCGCGGGACTCGGCGTCCTGGGACTGATCGGTGTGGCGAAGCTCGTGCCGGAACAGCCGAAGCCGCAGGGGGTGCGGATCAGCCACGAGCTGGCCGCGTTCCGCAACGTCCAGGTGCTGCTGGCCATGGCGATGACGGTGCTGGGATTCGGCGGCGTCTTCGCGGCGATCACCTACGTCACGCCGATGATGACGGACATCGCCGGCTTCGCCCCGTCGTCCGTGACCTGGCTGCTGGTCCTCTTCGGCCTGGGGATGGTCGGCGGGAATCTGCTCGGCGGCATGTTCGCCGACCGCCGTCTGATGCCGATGCTGTACGTGTCTCTCGGGGCGCTCGCCACGGTTCTGGCGCTGTTCACCGTGACCGCGCATCACACGTTCACCGCTGCGGTGACGCTCTTCCTCATCGGGGCGCTCGGCTTCGCGACCGTGCCGCCGCTCCAGAAGCGGGTCCTCGACCAGGCGGCCGGCGCGCCCACTCTGGCCTCCGCCGTCAACATCGGGGCCTTCAACCTCGGCAACGCGCTCGCGGCGTGGCTCGGCGGCATGGTGATCGCGGCCGGGTTCGGCTACACCGCGCCCAACTGGGTCGGTGCCGCTCTGGCCGGATCGGCGCTGCTGCTGGCCGTGCTCTCCGGGGCGATCGAGCGCCGGACGGCCGCAGGAGCCCCGGTCGCGGGACCGTCGCTCGGCTCGGTCGCGGACAGCGGCCCCGGTGAGTCGGTCCCCACAGCTCCGATGCCGGTGTCGCCGCGGTGAGCGCCCACCTGACCGGGGGCGGCGGGCTCAGGACCTCCCGCCTCGCCTCGGTGACCTGCTTCCAGGGTGACCGGAGTGCACCGGCGCACCGGACGCATGAGTGGTTTCACGTGAAACGCGGCGCCAGGCACGATCAGGGCGCACACCGGCCGTGAGCGGTTGCCCGCCCGCCGCCTGACCGAACGGGTCGTCCGCACTCCTGGGGGACTGCCTGCCCGGCTGGAGGGACGCCCGCCCGCCCGTCGGGTCGGTCGGGTCGGCACCGCGTGTGAGCGTGCGGCCCGCGTGCCGCACCGCCTCCTCCCGGGCCGGGGTTCAGCCCAGGTCAGGTGCGTGCAGGGCCCGTACGCCCTCGATGTTGCCGTCCAGGTAGTGCCGCAGCGACAGGGGGACGAGGTGGACGGCGGCGATCCCGACACGGCTGAAGGGCACCCGGACGATCTCGTACTCCCCGCAGGGTTCCTCGATCTCCGGGCCGTGCCGACGCGACGGATCCATCGAGGCCAGCCGGCAGACGAAGAAGTGCTGCACCTTCACGCCTTTGACGCCGCCGCCGGCGATGTGCTCGACGGTGTCGACGAAGCAGGGCACCACATCGACGATCTTGGCGCCGAGCTCCTCGTCGACCTCGCGGTGCAGTGCTTCGACGACGGTGGCGTCCTCCGGCTCGACACCTCCGCCCGGCGTGACCCAGTACGGGTCGACGCCGGGCTTCGTGCGCTTGATCAGGATGAGGTCGTCACCGTCCAGCAGGACGGCACGAGCGGTGCGCTTGACCACCGGGCGTTCGGTCATGGCAAGAGAGTGGCCCGAGAAACCCCGTCTGAAACTCCTGTCGCCCCACCGGTCACCAGTCCACAGCAGCACGCACCAGCCACTCGTGCGCCCGCGCGATGTGCGGGAGACCGAGTGTGCCGGTCCGTGCGACGAGGAAGTACGTGCGCAGCGGCGGAACCGGCGGGTCGAGCAGCGCCACGACCTCACCGCGCTCCAGCGCGTCCTCGCACAGGTAGCGCGGAAGCACGGCGAGACCGGCGCCCGCCACCGCGCACTCCAGGACGGTGCGGAGATCCGGGGCGACCACGGCGGCGGCGGTGGCCGGACGGCTGTCGAAGACGGTCACCCAGTACTGCGAGACCAGCGGGAGGCTCTCGTGCACCTCGACCACGGGAAGCTGCTCCAGGAGCACCGATCCCTTGTGCCCCAGCGCTCCGGGCCCCAGGTGCCCGGCCCAGCGCGGTGCGGCGACCAGGACGTGCTCCTCGTCGCAGAGGGTGGTGGAGGTCAGCAGTCCGCCCCGGGGCCGGGCGGTGGTGATGGCCAGATCATGGTGTCCTGCCGCCAGCCCCTCCCGCGCGTCCTCGGTGTTCGCGACGAAGGTGCTGCGCAGCGCGAGTCCCTGGGAGACCAGAGGGGTGAGGGCCGGCAGCGCCCGGACGGACGTGAACTCGGGCGGGCCGGCCAGGTGCAGTGTTCGCGTCCCGGAGTCCCCGTCGAGTCCTGCCTCGACGAGGTCGACCAGCGCGTCCAGGTGAGGGGCGGCCCGGTGGGCGAGCTCGTCGCCGGCGGAGGTCGGAGTCACCCCGCGGGCCCTGCGCAGGAAGAGCGGGCGGCCGAGCTGGCGCTCCAGGGTGCGGATCTGCGAGGTGACGGCCGGCTGCGACAGGCCGAGCAGGCCGGCGGCCCTGGTGAACGAGCCGGCCCTGTGCACGGTCACGAACGTGCGCAGCAGAGCCAGGTCCACGGTTCATCCCCTCCGGCTCCGCGCGACGGTGCGCCGGCCCGCACCGTCCCTTGCGACCGCCTCAACCATAAATATGCGGATAGGGCGCTGTCGTTACTGTGATTGGACACTGACGCACAGTCAACTAGCCTTGTCCAGACGGTTCTCGGCGCCAGAACCGGAGCGGTCCGAGCCACGAGGGGGGAGGTTCGGGCCGCTCGTCCGAGCAGGACCGGTCCGGCGGACGGGGACGCCCGTCCCGGACCGGTCCTGCCGTGGAGCTCGTGCGGAGGGTTCAGCGTGCGGACGCGTCCAGCGCGCGGGCCACGTCGGCCAGCAGGTCCTCGGGATCCTCGGCGCCGACGGAGAACCGTACGAAGCCGGCCGGCACCGCGTCCCCGCCCCAGCGCGCCCGGCGCTCGGCGGTGGAGCGCACCCCGCCGAAGCTCGTCGCGTCGTCCACCAGCCGCAGAGCGGCCAGGAAGCGCTCGGCTGTCCGCTCGTCCGCCAGCTCGAAGGAGACCACGGAGCCGAACCGCCGCATCTGCCGCACGGCGACCGGGTACGACGGGTCGGTGGGCAGCCCCGGATAGCGGAGCCCCGTCACGTCCGGACGCCCGGCGAGGGACTCGGCGAGCGCCAGGGCCGTCGCGCACTGGCGGTCGATCCGCAGGTGCAGGGTCGCCAGCGAGCGGTGTGCGAGCCAGGCCTCCATGGGGCCGGGAATGGCTCCGACCACCTTGCGCCAGCGCCGTACGCCGGCCGCGAGGCGTGGGTCCCGGCAGCTCACATGGCCGAGCAGGACGTCTCCGTGCCCGGTGAGGCCCTTGGTGTCGCTGGCCACCGAGAAGTCGGCACCCAGTTCGAGGGGGCGTTGGCCGAGGGAGGTGGCCAGGGTGTTGTCGACCGCGACGAGGACACCCGCGGCGTGCGCGGCCTCGACGAGCCTGCGCACGTCACAGACGTCGAGCCCGGGGTTGGAGGGCGTCTCGATCCACAGGAGCCTGGCGCCCTCCAGAAGATCCAGCTGGGCGTCGCCACCGGTCGGAGCCGTGCGTACCTCGACGCCGTACGCCTCCAGCTGCTCCCGCACCAGGGGGAGCGCCTGGTACCCGTCGTCCGGGAGGACCACGGTGTCACCGGTGCGGGCCTGCGACAGGAGCACCGCGGAGACGGCCGCCATCCCCGAGGCGAAGACCGTCGTCTCCACCTCCTCCCCCGGGGCCTCCAGCTCGCCGATGGCCCGTTCCAGATGGGTCCAGGTCGGATTGGTGTCCCGGCCGTACGTGTACGGACCGACGGGTTCGCCGGACAGGTGGAAGTGCGCGGCGAACACCGGCCCGGGGAGCGTGGGCTCGTACTGCTCCGGTTCGGGAAGGCCCGCTCGCACGGCCCTCGTGCCGTCGCCCATGGTGCTCATGCTCACTCCCTCGTCTCTCCCGGCGTCCACCGGTCCGCTCCGCACTGTGTCATCCGGGGGCGGTTCAGTCCTCGTCGGGGAGCACCACGTTGAGCGCCCAGGACACGACCGAGATGATCAGGCCGCCCAGGACGGCGGTCCAGAAGCCGTCGACGTGGAAGCTCAGGTTGACGACGCCGGCCAGCCAGGAGGTCAGCATCAGCATCAGCGCGTTGACCACGAGCGTGATCAGTCCGAGCGTCAGGATGAACAGGGGCAGGGTGAGCAGCTTCACCACCGGCTTGACGACGAAGTTCACCAGGCCGAAGAGGAGCGCCACCAGTATCAGGGTGAGGATCTTGCGTCCGGTGTTGTCCCCGGTCAGGGTGATGTCCTGGAGCAGCCAGATGGCCACGGCCAGGGCACCCGCGTTGGCGATCGTCTTGACTACGAAATTCTTCATGTGTCTGATCGTGGCAGACAAGATCGGTGGCGGACACCGGCTGGGCGGACGAGCGCGGGCCTGAGGGGCGGACGGACGATGAAGGCATTCAGACTGGACGAGCTGGAGGCGGAGCGCGCCGCCAACGACGGCGCCTATCTGCAGTTCGTCCGGGAACGGAACATGTCCGTCGGCCTGTACGCCCTGGACGCCGGCGCGATCGACCCCCAGCAGCCGCACACGCAGGACGAGGTGTACTTCGTCGTCAGCGGCCGGGCCTCGATCACGGTCGGCACGGAGACCACCCAGGTGGGACGGGGGAGCGTCGTGTACGTGCCCGCGGGGACCGCCCACAAGTTCCACCACATCACCGAGGACCTCCGGGTGATGGTGGTCTTCTCCCCGCCCGAGGGCTGACGCCCGGCCTCCGCGGGTGACGCCCGGCGTCCGGGGCGGACGTCCGGCCGCGCCGCCGGGGAGGGGGTCCGCAGGGGTTCCGCGCACACCGTCCGAGGGCTGTTCCGTCGTCCCCGCCGGGCGCACGAGGACGGCCACGGCAGCGCGCCGCGTGGCCGGAACGGCCGCCTGCGCCCCGCACGCGGAGGTCCCTCAGCCCTGCGCTGCCGCGCGACGCTCTGGCGGGGCCCGCGATGACCTGCGCTGCCCCGCGAGGCACCGCGTCCGACCGCCGCGGGTCCCACCCGGGGCGGCGGGACGGCCCTTAGGGGATCGCTCAGGGGACTTCAAGGGCTCCCGGGCCCCCGTCGGCCACCCCCGCGCCTCTAGCATCGGAGCAAGGACTCACGGAGACGAGGTAACGGTGATGGCGGTGCGGGAGATTTTCGCGGGGATGCCCTGGTGGGTGAAGTGGATCGCGGTGCCCCTCATCGCGATCGTCGTGTTCGGTGGCCTGATCGCCAGTGTGGTCGGCTTCGTCATCGGGCTGCTGTTCAAGGTGCTGGTGTTCGTCGTTCTCGTGGGTGGCCTGATCTTTGTCGTCCGCGCGTTCATGTCCTCGTCCGAGCGCGGCGGCTGGTAAAGGAGCGGACCCGCCACGTGGTCACGCTGCGTACACGGAACGCGTGACGGGTCACCTGTGCGGCGATTAGCCCAGCGGAGCTAAGTCGAGGACGAAACCTCACTCGTGACTGAACGTGCGGATACAGTGACATATCGCTGCCGCCAGCTGGGAAATGACGGTCTGTCACCATCCCGCCCAGTGGTTTGTGCGACCGTCCGGTCTTCGGACCCCAGGCTCGCGGCGGGCCCGTGGGGGCGGCCCCTGCGGGAGGGCCGAGAGCCCGTCACCATGCCCGGGGGTGACCTGTGACCACGGCATCGAGTACCGCTGTCCCGACGTTGATCGGTTCGGTTCAGCGGGCGTTGAGACTGATGGAGGCCGTGGGCGCCCATCGCGACGGGGCCCCGGCGAAACAGCTCGCCCGTGAGGCCGGACTTCCCCTCCCCACCGCCTACCACCTGCTGCGCACCCTGACCCACGAGGGATACCTCCGCAGGGAGAACGGCGTCTTCCTCTTCGGTGCGGCGGCCGAGCGCCTGGGCGGAGGCCACGCCGCCCCGCGGCCCGGCGTGATCGTCGACTCGCTCGCGCACTGGGCGCACGTCGTCGGGGCGCCCGTGTACTGCGCGTTCTACAAGGACGGCGAGATCGAGATGGTCGCGGTGGCCGACGCCCCCGCCGCCCCCGCGGTGCGCGAGTGGGCCTCGTTCCGCGAGACGGGCCACGCGCACGCCCTCGGGCAGTGCCTCCTGGGGCAACTGGACGAACGTGCACGCGAGGATCACCTGGACCGCCACCCCGTCCGACCGCTGACCCGGCACTCGCTGAGGGACCGTCAGGCGCTGCTGAACCGCCTGCGGTCGATGAAGCGGACGGAGCCCGTCGTCGAGCGCCAGGAGTACGCCCTGGGGACGGTGTGCGCGGCCATTCCGATCACTGTCGGTTCCGCTGTCGCGGCCATGGCTGTTTCCTTCCCGGTGCACCAAGAGGAACAGTTGCTCCCCGCAATCGAACAACTACGCTGTGAAGTCACCACCCTCTTGCGCTCGTTCGTGTTCTCTATCAGTATCTGAAAAATCACTCCTTGTGATCTGCTATCGCGTGCATCACGATGGCGTCAATAGGGCCATGGGGGATCATTCCTGGCCAGTTTCATCTACTGCGGGGTTGAACGATGCGCGAGTCGGTTCAGGCAGAGGTCATGATGAGCTTCCTCGTCTCCGAGGAGCTCTCCTTCCGTATTCCGGTAGAGCTCCGGTACGAGGTCAGCGATCCGTATGCGATCCGGATGACTTTCCACCTGCCCGGTGACGCCCCCGTCACCTGGGCATTCGGCCGTGAGCTGCTGCTCGACGGTCTCAACAGCCCCAGTGGTGACGGCGATGTGCACATCGGCCCGATCGAGCCCGAAGGGCTGTCGGATGTACACATCCGCCTTCAGGTCGGCGCGGACCGGGCGCTCTTCAGGGCCGGCACGGCACCTCTCGTGGCCTTTCTGGATCGGACGGACAAGCTGGTTCCACTCGGGCAGGAGCACACGCTGGGTGACTTCGACGGCAATCTGGAGGAGGCGCTGGGCCGCATCCTCGCCAAGGAGCAGAACGCCGGCTGACCGCGAGGACACGACCGGACACCGGGGACGGCGACCCGGATGCCCGCATCCGGTCTCCCGGCTCACGCCTTGCGGCGTCGGCCCCTTCCGGTGCGCGCGGGTGCGGGAGCTCCGGCTTCCGCACCGGGCCCGGTGCGGTCCGCGGAGACCACCAGGGCGGCGAGCGCCGTCGTCACCGGCACCGAGGCGACCAGCCCGATCGAGCCGACCAGCGTCCGTACGATCTCCTCCGCCACCAGCTCGCTGTTGGCCACGGTGCCCACGCTGCTCTGCGCGATCGAGAAGAGCAGCAGCAGAGGGAGCGCCGCGCCCGCGTAGGCGAGCACGAGCGTGTTGACGACCGAGGCGATGTGGTCGCGCCCGATCCGGATGCCGGCGCGGTAGAGCCGGCGCACTCCCATCGCCGGGTCGGCCTGGTGCAGTTCCCAGACCGCCGAGGTCTGGGTGACGGTCACGTCGTCGAGCACGCCGAGCGATCCGATGATCACACCTGCCAGCAGCAGGCCGCTCATGTCGATCTCCGGGTACAGGCCGTGGATGAGGCCGGTGTTGTCGTCGGTGTTCCCGGTCAGGCCGGCCCAGCCGATGAAGAGCGAACCCAGCAGGCCGATCAGCAGCAGCGAGATGAGTGTGCCGATGACGGCCACGGAGGTGCGGGCCGTCAGTCCGTGGCAGGCGTAGAGGGCGATCAGCATGATCGCGCTGGCCCCGATCACCGCGACGACCAGTGGATTCGAGCCCTGCAGGATGGCGGGCAGGATGAACAGGGTCAGCACGCCGAACGAGACGGCGAGCGCAATCAGGGCCATCAGCCCCCGCATCCGGCCCACCACGACCACCGCCACGGCGAAGATCCCGGCGAGCAGCGCCATCGGCAGCGTGCGGTCCACATCGGTCACCGAGTACTGCAGGTCCCGGGGGGCGTCGGGCGCGTAGGCCACGACCACTCCCTGGCCCTCGTGCAGTTGACGCGTGGAGTCCGGCTGGACGACCTCGACGAAGGTACGGCCCCGGTCCTTGCCGCTGGTGACCTCGACCGTGGCCTTCTTGCACTCCCCCGACTGCTCGTTGACGGCCTCGCGGCCGGACGGTGTGGAGGTGTCGCCGGTGGGCGGCACCTGCGAGGCGTTGACGTCGGCGCAGTCGACCGGGACGACCTTCGCCACCCGCCCGTCCTGGGTCTGCCGGTCGAACCCGACGCCCGTGCGCTCATGGGCGGGAGCACCGCCCGGCCAGAGCGCCACGAGACCCACCAGGACCGCGGTCGCGAAGGGGATCACCACTGCCGCGATGACCTTGCGCAGGTGCTTGGACACGGGCGCGGCCGGACCGTGGTGGTGCGTGTGGGCGTGCACATGGCTCTGCGTGCTGCCTGCCGCGTGGCCGGGGGATTCGGGGGCGCTTCCGGGGGACGTCACCCGGCGATCATCCCAAGAACCGGGGAGGCCCTCTGGCCAGCACGCCAGGAGGGAGGCTAGCGTGGAGCCACATCTGTACACGCGGGAGCTCGGAGCACCGGGCTGAGAGGGCGCTGACCTCCGTATATCCGTACGGGACACGCTGCGTCGACCGCCGAACCTGTTACCGGGTAATGCCGGCGTAGGGAGTAGGTCTCATGACCACAGCGGACGCACGCACGCCTGCCTCGATGCAGAACGCGCGGAACGCACGGAATGCGCAGATCCCGGCGGAGGACGCGGCCCCGGCGGACGGCGCCGGCGCGGAGGCCGGCGGGGCCGGGAGGTCCCTCGGCTGGCACAAGGGGTACGTCCAGGGCTCGCGCCCGGACCTCCGGGTGCCGGTCCGTCAGGTGCACCTCACCAACGGCGAGGACGTGACGCTGTACGACACGTCCGGGCCGTACACCGATCCCGCCACCGACACCGATGTCCGCCGCGGGCTCGCCCCCCTGCGGGAGAACTGGATCATCGCCCGGGGCGACACCGAGGAGTACGCGGGCCGTCCCGTGCGCCCCGAGGACGACGGGCTCAAGCACACCTCGCCCCGGGGAGGCTCCCCCTCGCGCGAGCGCAGCCGGGAGCCCGGGGAGGGGCTGCGCAACCTCGACGCGGTCTTCCCCGGCCGTCCGCGTCGGCCCCGGCGGAGCCGCGACGGCCGTCCGGTCACCCAGCTCGCCTATGCCCGGCGCGGGGAGATCACCCCGGAGATGGAGTACGTCGCGATCCGCGAGAACGTCGCTCCCGAGGTCGTCCGGGACGAGATCGCGGCCGGGCGGGCCGTGCTGCCCGCCAACGTCAACCACCCGGAGATCGAGCCGATGATCATCGGCAAGCGGTTCCTGGTGAAGGTCAACGCCAACATCGGCAACTCCGCGGTCACCTCGTCCATCGAGGAGGAGGTGGACAAGATGACCTGGGCCACGAAGTGGGGCGCCGACACGGTCATGGACCTGTCCACCGGCCGCAACATCCACACCACCCGCGAATGGGTCCTGCGCAACTCGCCCGTGCCGATCGGCACCGTGCCGCTGTACCAGGCCCTCGAGAAGGTCGACGGCCGGGCCGAGGAACTGACCTGGGAGATCTACAAGGACACCGTCGTCGAGCAGGCCGAACAGGGCGTCGACTACATGACGGTGCACGCCGGCGTCCGGCTGCCGTACGTCCCGCTGACCGCCCGCCGCAAGACCGGCATCGTCTCGCGGGGCGGTTCGATCATGGCGGCCTGGTGTCTGGCGCACCACAAGGAGTCGTTCCTGTACGAGCACTTCGAGGAGCTCTGCGAGATCCTCGCCGCCTACGACGTGACGTACTCGCTCGGTGACGGGCTGCGCCCCGGATCGATCGCCGACGCCAACGACGAGGCGCAGTTCGCCGAACTCCGGACGCTCGGCGAGCTCAACACCGTCGCCAAGCGGTTCGGCGTCCAGACCATGATCGAGGGTCCGGGACATGTCCCGATGCACAAGATCAAGGAGAACATCGACCTCCAGCAGGAGATCTGCGAAGAGGCCCCGTTCTACACGCTCGGCCCGCTGACCACCGATGTCGCGCCCGCGTACGACCACATCACCTCGGGTATCGGGGCGGCGATGATCGCCTGGTGGGGGACGGCGATGCTCTGCTACGTCACGCCCAAGGAGCACCTGGGGCTTCCGAACCGCGACGACGTGAAGACCGGCGTCATCACCTACAAGATCGCCGCGCATGCGGCCGACCTCGCCAAGGGGCACCCCGGGGCGCAGGCGTGGGACGACGCACTGTCCGACGCCCGGTTCGAGTTCCGCTGGGAGGACCAGTTCAACCTGGCGCTCGACCCGGACACGGCACGGGACTTCCACGACGAGACCCTGCCCGCCGAGCCGGCGAAGACGGCGCACTTCTGCTCCATGTGCGGGCCGAAGTTCTGCTCGATGAAGATCTCGCACGACATCCGGCGCGAGCACGGTGCCGAACAGGCCGAGATCGAGGCCGGGATGGCCGAGAAGTCCAGGGAGTTCGCGGCCGCCGGGAACCGGGTCTACCTGCCGCTCGCGGACTGAGCCCGGCACCCGTCCGCCGGCCCTCCCGGCGGACGGGTGCGCGTGTCCGCGGCGGTGGCGTGCCGCCGGTACGGCAGTCGCCGGGCAGCGCCTCCGGGCGCCTCACGGGGGGTGTCCCACCGATGAGGGTGTGTCAGTGGTCGGGCTGTTTTCCCTCCACCTGTGGCGCTCTGACGCCTTTTCGGCGGACATTTGGAGTCGGTAAGGACACGGAACAGTGCCAGGTGGATGTACGTTTCGGCGGACGTCTGCCCTGACTTGACCGTTTCCTTATCTTCGTCTTACCTTCCGATTTGCTCGGCGAAACAGTGTGTGCGCTCCGAACGGGGGCGCCAGGGGAGGGGAAGCGCAATGAACTGGTATCTGGCAGTGCTCAAGAACTACGCGGGCTTCAGCGGGCGGGCGCGCCGCAAGGAGTACTGGATGTTCGTACTCTTCAACTTCATCGCGGCCGCCGTCCTGTACGCCCTCGGGCTCGCGATCGACTCGCAGATCCCGTACCTCATCTACGTGCTGGCGGTGCTGATCCCCGCGCTGGCCGTGGTCGTCCGCCGACTGCACGACACGGGCCGCTCCGGCTGGTGGATCCTGATCGGTCTGGTCCCGCTCGTGGGCGGCATCGTCCTGCTCGTCTTCATGTGCATCGAGGGTGTGCGTGAGCCCAACGAGTACGGCGCCAACCCGAAGCTCGCGCCGCACGGCGTCTGAGCTTCACCGGGGGCGACGGAGGGATCCGGCCGGGCCGGGTGCGTCCAGGAACGAACAGCGAGGCCGGGGTGGCGTGAGCCGCCCCGGCCTCCGCCGTCTCCGCCCGCACGGCGGCTCCCGTCCGGCGGGCTCCCGCACGGCGGGCTCCCGGCCCGTGGGCCCGCAGGCCGGGTCACTCCGGTGGGCCCGCGGACCGGTTCACTCCGGCCGGTGCTCCGGCCCCCCGAAGTCCGGGCTGCTGTACCCCATCTTCGGTATCCGGTCGGCGGAGCGGTACGGCGTCCGCGCGGCGGGGCCGGCGGCCGGGTCCGCCAGCGCGTCCCGCAGGAAGGGCAGGATGCCGCGCTCCAGCAGGGCGTGGCGCCAGGCCTCCCGGGCGCGCGCCACGTCCTCGGGCAGCTCGTCCTCCTCGTCCACGGCGGGGAGCGCGGTGGAGCCGTTGCGCAGGGCCGTGACGAGCAGCCCGACGGCGGCGGCGAGGGTGGCAGCGGCGGCGACGGCGGCGAAGAACCAGCCCGCGGCGACCATGCTGCCGGCGACGGCGGGAGCGGGATCCAGCGCCTTCAGGGAATAGCCGATCAGCAGGAATATCAGGGCGGCCGTGGCCGCGAGGAGCGGAGCGAGCACGGCGATGACCGCGAGGGTGCCGGCGCCCTCCGGAGCCGTCTCCTCCGCGGCCGGTCCGAGCACGGACGTGCGGGCGTCCGGATCCTCCGGTCCACGCAGCTCGGCCCGGACCTTCACGTAGTGCTCGTACTCGGTGGAGGCGGCCGCGGCGATCAGGGGCGTGGCGTCGAGCACCATCGTGCGCAGCTGTTCCGGGTTGAGGCGGTTGCCGACGCCGTCCGGATCCGGCCGTGCCTGAGCATGACGCAGTGCGTCGGCGAGGATCCGCTCGTACTCGGGTCGGTCCTCGGCCAGCAGGTGCGGAGCGCTTTTCATGTGCATCCCCCGATGCTCCGTCGGGCCCGACCGGCCGAGCGGCGGACGATCAGGCGGAAACGGAGGAGAGCCTGCTACTGATACGCCGATGGTAGAGCGCCTACGCGGGGGCGTGACAGGGGGTTTCCGGAAATTGGCCCGGCCACCGGTGGCCGGGCCGCGGCGGGTCCTCCCCCGGCACCCATCAGGCGGGCAGCGGCAGTTGGACGACCAGCAGCTTTCCGGCCATGGTCACTCCGCCGTCCATGGCGATGGCGAGCCCGTCCGCGTAGACGTGCGGGCCGTCCACCACGGGCCGCGCGGCGTCCTCGCCGTCCTCCGACCCGACTTCGCCGAGCAGGTACGGGATGGGGCTGTGCCCGTGCACCACGCGCCGGCCGCCGTAGGTCGCCATCAGGTCGCGGACGGACTGCGCACCGCCCTCGTCGCGGAAGGCGAACCGCTTGGTGAGCTTGCGGAACAGGTCCCAGCACTCGTCGGCGTCGTTCCGCGTGAGGATCGCGTGCACCGTGTCGTTGACGTCCTCGATGGTGGTCCCGTAGTCGAGGTAGGCCGTCGTGTCGGAGTGCATGAGCAGGTGCCCGTCCTCCTCGACGACCGCGTCGAGCCGGGCCATCCACTGCAGGTGGACGTCCTGGAGCCTCTCCATGTCCGTCTTCTGGCCGCCGTTGAGCAGCCAGGCGGCCTGGAAGGTCGCGGTCCCGGCGCCGGAGTTCACCGGGGTGTCGCCGAACTTCTTCGCGCCGAGCAGGAGCAGTTCGTGGTTGCCCATGAGGGCCTTGCAGTACCCGCCGGCCGCCGCGGCCTCCGCGGAGAGGCGCATGACGAGGTCGATGACGCCGATGCCGTCGGGTCCGCGGTCGGTGAAGTCACCGAGGAACCAGAGCCTGGTGTTGCCGGCCGCCCACCGGCCCTCGACGTCGACGAGGCCCTGTTCGCCCAGGGCGGCCAGCAGCTCGTCCAGGTAGCCGTGGACGTCGCCGACGACGAACAGCGGACCGCGGGCCGACTCGTCGGCGGGCCGCACGTCCGCGACGGCCTGCACCTGGACGGTGTCGCCGCGGTTGATCACGGGCAGATCGCGCTCGGTGGGGGTGTACCCCTCCGGCGGCTCGCCGCTCACCGCGACGCTGCCGGGGTGCGGCGAGGGCGAACCCATCGGCACCTGCGCATACGGCGGTACGCGGAAGTCGCGCAACGTCGCTGTCCGCACTACGGGTTCCTGACCGGCCCCCTGAGTCATCGACCCCTCCACCACCGTCGCGCCTCCGTACACCTGACGGTCCCTGCCTGGTAGAGGTGGTCCGCGGTGTCGTGCGCCCATCATAGGAATGCGGATCGCCCTGTGTGACGCACCAGGGGTGGTGAATCCACGCGCACACCTGGTTCACCGGCCGTTTGGTCCGGATTGATCCGATCAGTCCCCGGCAGGGGATCGAGGAGCGCTGACCGTGGTGCGCGGTGGACGCCGTTGCGAGGACGTGCGGACGATGAGCTCCGTCGGTATCACCTGCTCCACGGGGCCGTCGTGTCCGACTCCTTCGATGGCGTCGATGAGGAGCTGGACGACCGCCGTGCCGATCCTGCGCGGCTTCAGCGAGAGGGTGGTGATGGGGGGTTCGGTCGACGCGTAGACGGTGGACTCGCTGCAGCAGACGAGCAGCAGGTCCTCCGGGACCCGCAGGCCGTAGCGGCGCGCCGCGGCGAGCAGATCGGTGCCGTTGGGGTCGAAGAGCCCGTAGACGGCGTCAGGGCGGTCCGGGCGGGCGAGGAGGCGGTCCGCGGCCACCGCTCCGGCGCAGGGGTCGTGGGCCGGATAGGACTCGTAGACCGGGTCCTGGCCGACCCGCTCGCACCAGTGGAGGTAGGCGGTGGTGGAGAGGCGGGTGTACGTGTCGGTGGTCGTGCCGGTCAGCAGCCCGATGCGGCGGGCCCCCGCGGCCGCGAGGTGGTCCAGGAGGTCGAGCACGGCCGCCCGGTGGTCGTTGTCGACCCAGGCGGTGACCGGGAGGCTGCCCGCCGGGCGTCCGTCGGAGACGACGGGCAGTCCCTGACGGACGAGTTCGGTGACGACCGGGTCCTGGTCGGAGGGGTCGATGACGACGGTCCCGTCGAGGGCGACGTTCGACCAGACGTCGTGGCGCGAGGTGGCGGGAAGGATCACGAGGGCGTAGCCGCGGGCGAGCGCGGCCGAGGTGGCGGCCCTCGCCATCTCGGCGAAGTACGCGAACTCGGTGAAGGTGAAAGGTTCATCCCCGTACGTGGTCACGGTCAGGCCGATGAGGCCCGACTTGCCGGTACGGAGGGTCCGGGCCGCCGCGGACGGGCGGTAGCCCAGCCGCTCGGCGACCTCGCGGACGTGCCGGCGGGTGGCGTCCGGCAGTCTGCCCTTGCCGTTGAGCGCGTCGGAAACGGTCGTGATGGAGACTCCGGCCGCCGCGGCTACGTCCCGGATCCCCGCCCGTACCTGCCGGCCGCTGCGCCGGGGCGTCTCTGTCCGGCTCACCTGGTGCTTCCCTGCTGCTGTCATGGCGAGCCGATAGTAGGGCTCCGATGCCGGGTGGGGCCGGTCGCATATGCACACGTCGACAGGCACGTTTCTGCATGATCATAGAGGGCTAAATGCCTTGTGAATCACGGGTGTTGGTGGCCTCAGGATTAATGTGTCATGCATCGACGCGCGTGTACCTGCTGAATGGCTCATGTCTCGAAGAGGTCTCAACTCACTCGTTCGAGGGATGCGCGCCACGGCGTGAGCGACGGGCGCGCGGAGGAATGCGGAATGCTCCCCCCTCCTGAAGCACCGCGGAGTCCCGCGAAGCACATCGAAGCGATCCCGGGCCGTCCGAAGTGCGGTGAAATACCGCGAAGCGTGCCGAACCCGGTCGGAGCGAGCCGAAGTGTCCCGAGGTGCTCAGGGGGGTGCCGCGTCGCGGCGGAGCGGTGTGTGACGGGCGGATCCGGTCGGGGGCCGCGTTTTCGCCTCCTGACCGTTCGCACGGAGACCCCCTCCTCATAGGGTGAGCCGTAGTGATGTGTACGGACGGTCGAGGAGGACCTGCGGTGAGCGAGACGAGCCCCAAGCTGCGCGCCGAGCTGGACGGCGTCCCTGCGTATGTGCCGGGCAAGCCGGCGTCCGCGGAGGGCCCGGTGGCCTTCAAGCTGTCCTCCAACGAGAACCCGTACCCCCCGCTGCCCGGTGTCATGGACTCGGTGCTCACCGCGGCCGCCGCCTTCAACCGTTATCCGGACATGGCGTGCACCGGCCTGGTGAACGAGCTGGCCGAGCGGTTCGGCGTGCCGGTCTCCCACCTGGCCACCGGCACGGGCTCGGTCGGGGTCGCCCAGCAGCTGCTGCAGGCCACGTCGGGTCCGGGCGACGAGGTCGTCTACGCCTGGCGCTCCTTCGAGGCGTACCCGATCATCACGCAGATCAGCGGGGCGACCTCGGTCAAGGTGCCGCTGACCCGCGGTGAGGTGCACGACCTCGACGCCATGGCCGGTGCGATCACCGACCGGACCCGGATGATCTTCGTCTGCAACCCGAACAACCCGACCGGCACCGTGGTGCGCCGTGCGGAGCTGGAACGATTCCTCGACCGGGTCCCGGGCGACGTCCTGGTCGTGCTCGACGAGGCGTACAAGGAGTTCATCCGGGACGCCGAGGTGCCGGACGGCATCGAGATCTACCGGGACCGGCCCAATGTCGCGGTGCTCCGCACCTTCTCCAAGGCGTACGGGCTGGCGGGGCTTCGGGTCGGCTTCGCGGTGGCGCACGAACCCGTGGCGGCCGCGCTGCGCAAGACGGCCGTCCCGTTCGGTGTCAGCCAGGTCGCCCAGGACGCCGCTGTGGCGTCGCTGCGTGCCGAGGACGAGCTGCTGGGCCGGGTCGGATCGCTGGTCGGCGAGCGCTCCCGGGTGTACGACGGGCTCGTGGGGCAGGGCTGGACGGTTCCGGAGTCGCAGGCGAACTTCGTCTGGCTGCGGCTCGGGGACCGCACGCTCGACTTCGCCGGGGTCTGCGAGCGGGCGGGTGTGGTCGTCCGGCCCTTCGCCGGTGAGGGTGTGCGGGTCACGATCGGGGAGCCGGAGGCCAACGACGTGTTCCTGAAGGTCGCCGGGTCTTTCCGCCGGGAGCTGTAGCGCGGGGGCACGCCGCGGAGCCCGGTGGCCCCGCACCTCGGTCGCCGAGGTGCGGGGCCACTGCCGTCCCCACGTCCGGACTGCCGGCCCGCGGCCGGCGGAGGCGCTGTCCGGTTTCGACCGGGTCGGCCCGGTCGGCCGGAAAGCACCCCCCACCCGAAGGCTTCGAAGACATGTGCGCCATAATGCTTGTGAATGTGAACGCGTTCACAAGCGCATCCCGGTTTCTCCCCCTATCGGGCGGTACGACCGGGCGGTGAGCGACTGTGAGCTCGGCGACGTAAGGAGAAGAGTCGTGGATCTGGCTCTGGCACCAGAGACCCTGGCGCGATGGCAGTTCGGCATCACCACCGTCTACCACTTCCTGTTCGTCCCACTGACGATCTCCCTCGCCGCGCTGACCGCCGGCCTGCAGACCGCCTGGGTGCGCACGGAGAACGAGAAGTACCTCAGGGCCACCAAGTTCTGGGGCAAGCTCTTCCTGATCAACATCGCCATGGGCGTGGTCACCGGCATCGTCCAGGAGTTCCAGTTCGGGATGAACTGGTCCGACTACTCGCGGTTCGTCGGTGACGTCTTCGGCGCCCCGCTCGCCTTCGAGGCGCTGATCGCGTTCTTCTTCGAGTCCACCTTCATCGGGCTCTGGATCTTCGGCTGGGACAAGCTGCCGAAGAAGATCCATCTGGCCTGTATATGGATGGTGTCCCTCGGCACGGTCCTCTCGACGTTCTTCATCCTGGCCGCCAACTCCTGGATGCAGCATCCGGTCGGCTACCGGATCAACGAGGAACGCGGGCGTGCCGAGCTCACCGACTTCTGGAAGGTGCTCACCCAGGACACCGCGCTCACCCAGTTCTTCCACACCATCACGGCGGCCTTCCTCGTCGGCGGCGCGTTCATGGTCGGCATCTCCGCCTTCCACCTGGCCCGCAGGAAGCACATCCGGGTGATGCGCACCTCCCTGCGGGTGGGGCTGGTCACGGTGGTGGCCGCGGGGATGCTCACCGCGGTCAGCGGAGACACCCTCGGCAAGGTCATGTTCAAGCAGCAGCCGATGAAGATGGCCGCGGCGGAGGCCCTGTGGGAGGGCGAGCACGGCGCCCCCTTCTCGCTCTTCGCGGTCGGTGACGTCGCCGAGGGCCACAACGACGTGGAGGTCTCCGTCCCCGGAGTGCTCTCGTTCCTCGCGGACAGCACTTTCACCTCGTACGTCCCCGGCATCAACGACATCAACAAGGAACTGCAGGAGACGTACGGGCCCGGGGACTACCGCCCCAACATCCCGGTCGCCTTCTGGAGCTTCCGCTGGATGATCGGCTTCGGCATGGCGTCGTTCGGGCTGGGCCTGCTCGGGCTGTGGCTGACACGGCGGAAGTTCCTGCTGCCGCCCGCGCTGCGCACCGGCGAGGACGAGGTGCCGAACCTGGTCCTCTTCAGGAACCGGGCGCTGAGCCCGAAGCTCGCCCGGCTGTACTGGATCACGGCCCTCTGGACCATGCTCTTCCCCCTGATCGCGAACTCCTGGGGCTGGATCTTCACCGAGATGGGGCGGCAGCCCTGGGTGGTGTACGGGGTGTTCCAGACCCGCGACGCCGTCTCTCCGGGGGTCTCCCAGGGCGAGATCCTCACGTCCATGATCGGCTTCACGGCGCTCTACGCGGTGCTGGCGGTCATCGAGGTCAGGCTCCTCATGAAGTACGTCAAGGCGGGCCCGCCGGAACTCACCGAGGCCGACCTCGACCCGCCCACCCGGATCGGCGGCCACGACCAGGACGCCGACCGGCCGATGGCCTTCTCCTACTGAGATCAAGCGGAGCTGAGAGATGGAACTCCACGACGTCTGGTTCGTGCTCATCGCCGTTCTCTGGACCGGCTACTTCTTCCTGGAGGGATTCGACTTCGGCATCGGGGTCCTCACCAAGCTGCTGGCCCGCGACCGCAAGGAACGCCGGGTCCTGATCAACACGATCGGCCCGGTCTGGGACGGGAACGAGGTGTGGCTGCTCAGTGCGGGCGGCGCGACCTTCGCCGCCTTCCCGGAGTGGTACGCCACCCTGTTCTCCGGCTTCTACCTGCCCCTGCTGGTCATCCTGCTCTGCCTGATCGTCCGGGGGGTGGCCTTCGAGTACAGGGCGAAGCGGCCCGAGGAGCGCTGGCAGACCAACTGGGAGCACGCGATCTTCTGGACCTCGCTGATCCCGGCGGTCCTCTGGGGGGTGGCCTTCGGAAACATCGTCCGCGGCGTGAAGATCGACGCCGACATGGAGTACGTCGGCACCCTCGGGGATCTGCTCAACCCGTACGCCCTCCTGGGCGGGCTGGTGACGCTGTCCCTCTTCACCTTCCACGGGGCGGTGTTCGCCGCGCTCAAGACCGCCGGGGACATCAGGGCGCGGGCCCGCGGGCTGGCCGTCAAGCTGGGGCCGGTGACGGCGGTGCTCGCGCTGGTCTTCCTCGTCTGGACCCAGGCGGACAACGGCAACGTCCGGAGCCTGGTCGCGCTGCTCGTCGCCGTGGTGTCGCTGGTCCTGGCCGTCGGTGCCGTCGCGGCGGGCCGGGAGGGCTGGTCCTTCGGCTTCTCCGGGGTCACCATCGCCGCGGCCGTCGCGATGCTCTTCCTGACGCTCTTCCCGAACGTCATGCCGTCCTCGCTCAACGACGCCTGGAACCTGACGGTCTCCAACGCGTCGTCCAGTCCCTACACCCTCACGATCATGACCTGGTGCGCCGGCATCGCCACTCCGGTGGTGCTGCTGTACCAGGGATGGACGTACTGGGTCTTCCGGAAGCGCATCGGCACGCATCACATCGCCGACGCGCACTGAACCGGCCGGATCACTGACATGAGCGCACTGGGGAGCTGTTTCACGTGAAACCGATCGACCCGCGTCTGCTCCGGTACGCCCGGACCACCCGGCTCTTCCTGGCGGCCGTGGTGGCGCTGGGGGTGGTCGGGGCCGCTCTGGTCATCGCCCAGGCCATGCTGGTCGCCGAGGTGGTGGTGGGCGGGTTCGAGGACGGCCTGTCCGCCGCCGGGCTCCGCACACCGCTGCTCCCGCTCGCCGCCGTCGCGCTGGGGCGGGCGCTCGTCGTCTGGCTGACCGAGCTGGCCGCGTACCGGGCGAGTGCCGCGGTCAAGTCGGAGCTGCGCGGCCGGCTCATGGAACGGGCCTCCGCGCTGGGGCCGGACTGGCTGGGCGGACAGCGCACCGGATCGCTCATCGCGCTGGCCACACGGGGCGTCGACGCCCTCGACGACTACTTCTCGCGGTACCTCCCGCAACTGGGCCTCGCGGTCGTCGTCCCGGTGGCGGTTCTGGCCCGGATCGTCACCGAGGACTGGGTCTCGGCGGCGATCATCGTGGTGACCCTGCCGCTGATCCCGCTCTTCATGGTCCTGATCGGATGGGCCACCCAGTCCCGGATGGACCGTCAGTGGCAGCTGCTGTCGCGGCTCTCCGGGCACTTCCTCGACGTGGTCGCGGGACTGCCGACGCTGAAGGTGTTCGGCCGGGCCAAGGCGCAGGCCGCGTCGATCCGCAGCATCACCTCGCAGTACCGCCGGGCCACCCTGAAGACCCTCCGGATCGCCTTCCTGTCCTCCTTCGCCCTGGAGCTGCTGGCGACGCTCTCCGTGGCGCTGGTCGCGGTCACGGTCGGGATGCGGCTGGTCCACGGGGAGCTCGACCTCTACACCGGGCTGGTCGTCCTCATCCTGGCGCCGGAGGCCTATCTGCCGATCCGCCAGGTGGGCGCCCAGTACCACGCGGCCGCGGAAGGGCTTTCGGCGGCGGAGGAGATCTTCGCGGTGCTGGAGACCCAGCCCGCGGCCGGCGGGTCCGCGGACGTGCCGCAGTCGCTGCGGCTGGAACTGGACGGGGTGACGGTGCGCCACCGGGGCCGTACCGAGCCCTCGCCGGCCGGGGCCTCCCTCGTGGTCGAGCCCGGGGAGACGGTCGCCCTCACGGGCCCCAGCGGCAGCGGCAAGTCCACGCTCCTCGACGTGGTGCTCGGGTTCACGGTGCCGCAGGAGGGGCGGGTACGGATCGGAGGGACCGATCTGTCCGCGCTGTCCCCGGAGCGCTGGCGTGAGCGGATCGCCTGGGTTCCGCAGCGCCCGCACCTCTTCGCCGGGACGATCGCGGAGAACGTCCGGCTGGCCCGTCCGGACGCGGACGACGCTGCGGTCATGGCCGCGCTGCGGGAAGCGGGTGCGTACGACTTCGTGACGGCGCTGCCCGAGGGGGCCGGTACCCCGCTCGGTGAGGACGGTGCCGGGCTCTCCGCCGGGCAGCGCCAGCGGCTCGCGCTGGCACGGGCGTTCCTCGCCGACCGTCCGCTGCTGCTGCTCGACGAGCCGACGGCGGGCCTGGACGGCGAGACGGAGGCGGGCATCGTCGAGGCGGTACGGAGGCTGGCCGAGGGCCGCACCGTGCTGCTGGTCGTGCACCGGCCGGCGCTCCTCCCGCTCGCGGACCGGGTGGTGGCGCTGGAGCCGGCCCCGGGCGCGCCGACCGGAGCGAAGGACCCGGCCCGCGTGACGGCTCCGGGTGCCCCGGACGCGGGGGCCCTGGACGCCTCCGCCGGTGATGCGCCCCTCCACGCCGGCGCCCAGGAGGTCCCGGCCGGTGACGGGCGTACGGGCACGGGGCGGTCCGCGCCGGTCGAGGCCGCCGCCGCACTGCTCCGGGAGACCGCGCCCCGGACCGGTGGCCGCGTGCTCGCCAGGGTCAGGGAGGCCGCCGGGGCCCAGCACGGGAAGCTGGGACTGGCCCTTCTGCTGGGCAGCCTGGCCGTGGGGTCGTCCGTCGGGCTGATGGCCGTCTCCGGATGGCTGATCTCACGTGCCTCCGAGCAGCCCCCGGTGCTCTATCTGATGGTCGCGGTGACCGCGACCCGGGCCTTCGGCATGGGCCGGGCCGTCTTCCGCTACGCGGAGCGGCTGGTGTCCCACGACGCGGTGCTCAGGATGCTCGCCGAGCTCAGGGTCGCCGTGTACCGCGGCCTGGAACGGGTGGCCCCCGCCGGCCTGCGGACCACCCGGCGGGGAGATCTGCTGTCCCGTCTGGTCTCCGACGTGGACGCCCTGCAGGACTACTGGCTGCGGTGGCTGCTGCCCGCCGGCACCGCGCTCGCGGTCGGCGTGGGGGCGGTGGCCTTCACCGGCTGGATGCTGCCGGAGGCGGGCGCGGTGCTGGCCGCCGGGCTGCTGCTGGCCGGTGTCGGCGTGCCCTGGCTGAGCGGCGTCTGCGCCCGCCGGGCCGAGCGCCGGCTGGCGCCCGCACGGTCCGCGCTGGCGGTCCGGGTCGCCGACCTGCTCGGCGGGACGGCCGAGCTCACCGTGGCGGGCGCGCTGCCCGCCCGCAGGGAGCGGGTGCGCACGGCGGACGGGGTCCTCACCCGGATCGCCGCGCGGGCGGCGGCCGCGACCGCGCTGGGCGGCGGGCTCTCGGCCCTCATCGGCGGGCTCACCGTCGTGGGCGCGGCGGCCGTCGCACTGCCCGCGGTGGCGGACGGACGGCTGGCGGGCGTGGAACTCGCCGTGGTCGTCCTCACGCCCCTCGCGGCGTTCGAGGCCGTGACGGGTCTGCCGCTCGCGGTGCAGTACCGGCAGCGGATCGGCCGGAGCGCGGAGCGGGTCTTCGAGGTGCTCGACGCCCCCGTGCAGGTCCGGGAGCCGGCCGCACCGGCCGACGCGCCCGCCTCGCCCTTCCCGCTCGTCGTGCGCGGACTGTCCGCCCGGTACCGGGGCGCGGAGCACGAGGCGCTGCGCGCGCTCGACCTGACCCTGTACCCCGGCAAGCGGGTCGCCGTCGTGGGCCCCTCGGGTTCGGGCAAGACCACGCTCGCCCAGGTCCTGCTCCGCTTCCTGGACGCCCGGGAGGGGAGTTACCGCCTCGGCGGCACGGAGGCCTCGGCGCTGGACGGCGACACGGTCCGTACCTTCGTCGGGCTGTGCGCCCAGGACGCGCACGTCTTCGACAGTTCCGTCCGCGAGAACCTGCGGCTCGCCCGCACCGGTGCGACGGACGCGCAGGTGCGGGACGCCCTGGCCGCGGCCCGGCTGCTTGACTGGACCGAGTCCCTGCCGGACGGCCTCGACACGCTGGTGGGCGAACACGGGGCACGGCTGTCCGGCGGTCAGCGGCAGCGGCTGGCACTGGCCCGTGCGCTGCTGGCCGACTTCCCGGTGCTGGTGCTCGACGAGCCGGCGGAGCACCTCGACCTGGAGACCGCGGACGCGCTGACCGCCGATCTGCTGGCCGCCACCGAGGGCCGGACGACCGTGCTGATCACCCATCGGCTGGCCGGGCTCGACGCGGTCGACGAGGTTCTGGTGCTGGACGGGGGGCGGGTGGTGCAGCAGGGGCCCTACGCCACCCTCGCCACGCAGGACGGCCCGTTCCGCCGGATGATCGAACGGGAACAGGAGCACGAGCCGGTGCGCGGCGTGCCGCAGCCGGTGTGTGCCGGGCCGGGACGGACGGAGCCGGCGCCCGCACGGGTCTGAGGACGGCCGGTCCGTCAGGATTCCGACTTTCCGGACCAGGGGCCGCTCATTACGCTCGGGTCATGCCCGAGCCTGATCCGAAGGACTCGACCGGAGCCGCACGCCAGACCTCAGGGAGTCTGCGGGGGCTCTCCGCGGAGCTGACCGCCCGTGTGCCGGAACTGCTGGACGCGACGAGGTCGGTCGGGACGGGACTCGAACTCCGCGCCACCCTCGAACGCATCTGTGCGACCGCGGCCGAACTGGCCCACGCCCGCTACGCGGCCATCGGGGTCGTCGAGGCGCCCGGTGAACACCTCTCCGACTTCGTCACGTACGGGGTGCCGGACGAGGTCGCCCGGGCGATCGGCCGGATCCCCGACGGGCACACCGGGCTGCTGGGCGCGCTGATCGAGGAGGGCGCGTCCATCCGGCTGGAGGATCCGGAGGCGGACCCGCGCTTCGCCGGGTTCCCGGCGGGCCACCCGAGGATGCGCACCTTCCTCGGGGTCCCGATCCGCGTCCAGGGCCAGATCTTCGGCAATCTCTACGTGATGGAGAAGCACGGCGGGGGCGCGTTCGGCGACGACGAACTGCACATGCTGCGGGTGCTGGCCACGGAGGCCGGGATCGCGGTGGGCCACGCGCGGACGTACGAGGCGGCCCGCCGGCGTGAGCAGTGGATCGACGGCTCGGTGGCCGTCACCACGGCCCTGCTCTCCGGAGGGGACGCCGACGAGGCCCTGGGCGTCGTCGCCGAGCAGGCGCGCCGTCTCGCCGACGGCGTGGTCGGCATCGTGATGCTGCCGGCGGCGGCCGGAGGTCTGGAGATCGTCGCCGTCGCCGGGGACCGGGCGTCCGCGTCCCTCGGGGTGATCATCCCGCCGCAGAGTCCGGTGGTCGCGGCGCTCCTGAGGGGGGAGCAGGTGTTCCTGGACGACTCGGCGACCGACACCCGGCTGGTGACCCGGCTGGCGGACGGGTTCGGCCCGCACATGCTGCTGCCCCTGCGCAGCGGCGGCCGGGTGCTCGGCGCCCTGTCCGTGCCGCGGGCCCGGGGCGCGAGGCCCTTCACCCGGGCCGAGCGCACCCTGGCCATCCACTTCGCCGCGCAGGCGGCACTCGCCCTGAAGCTGGCCGAGGCCCAGCGGGACCGGGAGCGGCTCGCCGTCTACGAGGACCGCGACCGGATCGCCCGGGACCTGCACGACCTGGTCATCCAGCGCCTGTTCGCCACCGGGATCATGCTGGAGGGCGCTCAGCGGCGTTCTTCGGTCCCCGCGGTGCAGGCCGGTATCGGGCGGGCCGTCGACGAGCTGGACGTGACCATCCAGGAGATCCGTACCGCCATCTTCGCCCTGCAGCAGGAGCCCGCGGAGGCACCGTCGGGACTGCGGACCCGGGTGCTGCGGGAGATCAACATGGCCGGGGTCCCCCTGGGCTTCATGCCCGCGCACCGCTTCCTGGGGCCGGTCGACTCACTGGTGGGGGAGCTCGCGGGCAAGAACCTCATCGCGGCACTGCGGGAGGCGCTGTCCAACACGTTCCGCCACGCGCGGGCCTCCCGGGTGGAGGTGACGGTGGACGCGACCGCGGTGCTGCCGGACGGCCGGGACGCGGTGCGGCTGACGGTCGCCGACGACGGGGTGGGCATCCCGGACGGCGGGCGCCGCAGCGGACTGCGCAACCTCGCCCGGCGGGCCGAGTCCCTCGGCGGCGCGAGCCGGTTCGGTCCGGGAACCGGCGAGGGCGGCGGCACACAAGTGATCTGGGAGGTCCCGCTCTGACCGCCCGTACGGCGCCGGCGACGGCCTGAGCGCACCGACGGGACCGGCGTCCGGCGCGTACCGCCCCCGGCGGTCACTCCCCCGTGCCGCCGTCGCAAGGGGCCGGCGCGCCGGTCGGGCGGGTGGTGGCGGCAGACGGCCCCGGAGAGCGGGCCGGGCGGACGGCCCCCGCGGGCGGACCGTGCGCGCCGCCCGCGCGTGGGTCTCAGCGGGTGGCGAGGATCCGTTCGATCACGACCGCGACACCGTCCTCGTCGTTCGTGAGGGTCACCCCGGACGCGGCGGCCACGGCGGCGGGGTGGGCGTTGCCCATGGCGAACGAGGCGCCGGCCCAGCCGAGCATCTCCACGTCGTTGGGCATGTCCCCGAAGGCGACGACCTCGTCCGCCGAGATCCCGCGCTCCGCGCAGCAGGCGGCGAGCGTGGCGGCCTTGGAGACCCCGAGCCCGCTGATCTCCAGCAGCGCGGTGGGGCTGGACCGGGTGAAGGACGCCCGGTCGCCGGCGGTGTCCCGGGCGAGCGCGAGGAAGGCGTCGGGGGCCAGCTCGGGGTGGTGGGCGAGGATCTTCAGCACGGGCGCCCCGCTGCCGGGAGTCTCCTCCCGGAGCAGCTTCTCCGCGACGGCGACCGTGGCACCCGGGTCCATGTGGAACGGGGGGTAGGCCGGTTCGTAGTGGATGCCGGTGGACAGCTCGACGGCGAACGAGACCCCGGGGGCCGCCTCGCGCAGCGCGTCGACGACGGTCAGCGCGACCGGGCGGTCCAGCGGGTGCACCCGGAGGAGGACCCCGCCCCGGAGGTCGGCGACGGCGGCCCCGTTGGCGCAGATCGCCAGGGAGTGGTCCTGCACGTGCGGGGTGACGACGTCCATCCAGCGGGCGGGCCTCCCGGTGACGAAGAGGACCTCGATCCCGGCCTCGTCGGCCGCCGTCAGCGCGGCGATCGTGCGGTCCGACAGGGTCTTGTCGTCCCGGAGGAGGGTGCCGTCCAGATCGGTGGCGATCAGCCGGGTCACGGCGGGGAGAGGCGAGTCGGTAGCTGAGGTCACCCGGTCATTCTCCCGTACGGAGTCGCACGGGCGTGCAGAGGGGCGCACATCTGAGAGTGCGAGCGCCTGAGCTGGGTACATGCCTCTGTCCTATGCCAAAGGCCGCCGACCGGTCCGCGCCGACCGGGGGAGGTGCCCGGCCGGCCGGAGCGTCCCCACCACCGTCCCCGCCCCCGTCCCCGCCCCCGTCCCGGGCCGGACGGCGCCGGGGGCGGGGCGCGGGAGCGGTCAGCCGAGCTGGGACAGGGCCTCGCCGGCGATCCGCTCGAACACCTGGGTGTCCAGGGCGAAGACGGAGTCCGGGACCGGCCAGTGGACGACGATCTCGGTGAAGCCGAGCTCGAAGTGGGTGCCCGCGAAGTCCACGAACGCGTCGAGGGACTCCAGGGGGCTGCCGGGCGTGAAGCCGGTGAGCAGGATCTTGTCGAGGCCGGCGACATCGCGGTCCGCCTCCTCGCACGCCGCGCCGAGCCGGTCGATCTGGCCGCGGACGGCGGCCACCGACTGCTCGGGGGTGCCGTTCTCGTACAGCTTCGGATCACCCGTGGTCACCCAGGCCTGGCCGTACCGCGCCGCCAGCTTCATCCCGCGCGGCCCGGTCGCGGCGACCGCGAAGGGCAGCCGCGGACGCTGCACGCAGCCGGGGATGTTCCGGGCCTCGTGCGCGTGGTAGAACCGGCCCTCCTGCGTGACGGTGGGCTCCCGGAGCAGCCGGTCGAGCAGCGGGACGAACTCCGCGAAGTGGTCGGCCCGCTCGCGCGGAGTCCAGGGCTCCTCGGTGCTCCCCCGCAGCGTGGTGGCGTCGAAGCCGTTGCCGCCGGCTCCGATGCCCAGCGTGATCCGGCCGTCGGAGACGTCGTCCAGCGTGATGAGCTCCTTGGCGAGCGTCACCGGGTGCCGGAAGTTGGGTGAGGTGACGAGCGTGCCCAGACGCAGGCGCTCGGTGGCCGTGGCGGCGGCCGTCAGGGTGGGCAGGGCGCCGAACCAGGGGCCGTCGCGGAAGGTCCGCCAGGCCAGGTGGTCGTAGGTGTAGGCGGCGTGGAAGCCCAGCTCCTCCGCGCGCTGCCAGCGGTCGCGACCGCCCTCGTGCCAGCGGTGGATGGGCAGGATCACGGTACTCAGGCGACGGGAGGAGGTCATGGTCACGACTCTACGGCCGTCTCCCGCGGGCCCGGCCGGTCACCGGGGAAACGGAGGCGGGCGGCCGGCCGTGCGGCCCGGCGGGAGGCCCCGTGCCCGGGGCCCGGTCTCCGCGGCAGGTGTCACTCCCCGAGGCGCAGGTGGTGCGGCGGCACGGAGTCGGTGAGCCAGACCCCGTTGGCGGTCACGTGGAAGACGTGGCCCGCCCGGTGCATGGCCCGCGCGTCCACGCGGAGGACGACCGGTGCCCCGCGCCGGGAGCCGACCCTGACCGCGGTCTCGCGGTCGGGCGAGAGGTGCACGTGGTGCCGGTTCATCGGCCGGAGCCCCTCGGTGCGGACGGCGTCCAGCACCCGTGCGACGGTCCCGTGGTAGAGGCGGGCGGGCGGTTCCGCCGGGGGCAGGCCGAGGTCCACGGCGACGGAGTGGCCCTGGTTCGCGCGGATCCGGTTCCCGTCCACGGCGAACCGCTGCTTGTCGTCGGCCGCCACCACGTGGTCGAGTTCGGCCCGGGTGAGAGGGAAGCCCTGCCGGGCGCAGGCTTCCAGGAGCTCGTCGACCGGGACCCAGCCGTGCGCGTCGAGGCTGATCCCGATCCTGTCGGGTTCATGCCGGAGATGCCTCGACAGGTACTTCGACACCGCGACGGTGCGTCGTTCGTCCATCCCGCGAGCATGCCCGCGACACGTACCCCGGTGCATCCCGATTTCATCCGGACGGCGCGGGAGCTTCGGGCGTCCGGAGGTTTGATCCACAACCAACTCAGGTTATCCACAGGAGTTTTGGCGAATCTGTGGACAAGTGGCTTACCTTTTGCGGCTTTTGGCAAACTGTGTTCTGACCGGGTGTGATTGAGGTGACTGGTGGTCAGCCCTCATGGTCAACGAGGCTCTACGGAGGACGACATGCCCAACCAGGCAGCGGCTGAACGGACATGCCCAACACAACCTCCGCGAGGCCGACTTGTGCGGCGGCGGGACGAGTGCCGCCGACAGGCGTCCTGACGTGGGGAGGGGCGGCTCACGAAGCCGACCGGGAGCCGTGGCTCCCGAGTCCCAGCTGCCCGGCGGTCAGAGCGGTGGCCTCAGCCGGGCCACACCGCGAGGGATCCGGGTGCTGATGCGTGACAGCAGCCGTGCGGCACGGGCCTCGGGCGTCACCGGGACCACGGCCCGGTTGTGCACCACGGCGTCGAGGATCGCCCGGGCCACCTTGTGGGCCGGGTAGTTGCGGAGCGCGTAGAGGTGCGTCGTCCGCTTCCTGAGACGCTCCTGCTCCGGCTCGTCGGCACCCGCGAACTGCGCGGTCCCGGTGATGTTCGTGGTGACGAACCCGGGACAGACCGCGCTGACACCGATCGCACGCTCGGCCAGCTCCGCGCGCAGGCACTCGCTGAGCATCAGTACCGCCGCCTTGGAGGTGCTGTAGGCCGGCAGCGCGCGCGAGGGCTGATACGCCGCCGCCGAGGCGACGTTGACGATGTGGCCGCCCTGTCCCCGCTCGGCCATCTGCCGGCCGAAGACCCGGCAGCCGTGGATGACGCCCCACAGATTGACGTCGAGGACGTTGCGCCAGTCCTCGCTCGTCGTGTCGAGGAAGGAACCCGACAGTCCGATCCCGGCGTTGTTCACCAGAACGTCCACGACGCCGTGTTCGGCGGCGACCCTCGACGCGAGCGCCTCCATGGCCTGTTCGTCGGCGACGTCCACCACCTCGGCCCATGCGCCGGGTGCGCCGGCCGAGCGCGCGGCCTCCGCGGTCCCGGCCACCCCCTCGGCGTCCTTGTCCACGGCCACCACCCGTGCCCCCGCCCGGGCGAACGCGAGTGCCGTGGCCCGGCCGATGCCCGAGGCCGCGCCGGTCACCAGCACCAACTGCCCGCCGAACCGCCCGGCACGGGCCACCGTGGCTGCCGGTTCGGCCGGTTCCGGAGTGCCGGGACCGGCGGGGGCGTCCCAGGCGCCGGCTTCGACGTCCCGGACGAACTCCCCGATCCAGGAGGCCAGCTGGTCCGGCCTGGTGCGCGGAACCCAGTGCTTGGCCGGCAGCGTGCGGCGCACCGACCTGGGCGCCCAGGTCTCCAGCGCGTCGTGGAGCGACGGGGAGAGGAAGGCGTCGCCGGTCGGTGTGATCAGCTGCACCGGCACGTGCGCGTGGGCGTCCTCGCGCGGACGGCGCAGCCGGGACCGGACGTTGTCACGGTAGAGCCAGGCCCCGTGCGCCGCGTCCCGCGGGAGCGACGCCGTCGGATACCGGTCCGCGGGCAGTCTCTCCATCCGCTCCAGAATCCGTGGCCACTGCCTGCCGAGCACTCCTCGCCACGCCATCTCCGGGAGGACGGGGGTGTGCAGTGCGTACACGTACCAGGACTTGGCGCCCTGGCCCAGCAGTTGCCCCAGTCCGCGGGGGCTCGGACGGGAGGTGCGCTGCTTGATCCAGTGACCGAAGTGGTCCAGCGACGGACCCGACATCGAGGTGAACGACGCGATGCGGCCCTCGGTGCGCTCCACCGTGGCGAACTCCCAGGACTGGACGGACCCCCAGTCGTGGCCGACCACATGGACGGGCCGGTCCGGACTCACGGCGTCCGCGACGGCCAGGAAGTCGTCGGTCAGCTTCTCCAGGGTGAATCCGCCGCGCAGCGGTGCGGGCGCCGTCGACCTGCCGTGTCCGCGCACGTCGTAGAGCACCACGTGCCAGTGCTCCGCCAGCCGTCCGGCGACCTCGGACCAGACCTCCTTGCTGTCCGGATAGCCGTGCACCAGCACGACCGTGGGCCGGGACGCCTCACCCAGCTCGGCGACGCACAGCTCGACCCCGCCCGTTCGCACCCAGCGCTCACGCGCGCTTCGCAGATCCACGCCGCCTCCTCGTCCTGTGCCGGCGTTGCGGTACGCGTCCGTAACGTGACACCGCCGAATGTGGCAACCGGGGGCCGCCGCGTCAAGGGATCACCCGCACCGGCCCCGGGCGGACCCGGGGCCGGTGTCGTTCTCCGTGGGGGTCCCCCTACGGGTGCGTACGCCTGGAGACGGACGTGCATCCAGCCGCCTGGTCTGACGACTCCTGTGGCGGACGCCACTAACGTCGGGGACGTGACTGTGATCGCAACCGAAAGCCTGAGCAAGCGGTTCCCGAGGGTGACCGCACTTGACCGGCTCTCCTTGGACATCGGACCGGGCGTGACCGGCCTGGTGGGTTCCAACGGGGCCGGCAAGTCCACACTGATCAAGATCCTGCTGGGTCTGTCCCCCGCCACCGAAGGCCGGGCCGCGGTGCTCGGGCTCGACGTCGCCACCGAAGGCGCGGCGATCCGGGAGCGGGTCGGATACATGCCCGAGCACGACTGTCTGCCCCCCGACGTCTCGGCGACCGAGTTCGTCGTCCACATGGCGAGGATGTCCGGGCTGCCGCCCACCGCCGCGCGCGAGCGCACCGCGGACACCCTGCGGCACGTGGGGCTGTACGAGGAGCGCTACCGCCCCATCGGCGGCTACTCGACCGGGATGAAGCAGCGGGTGAAGCTGGCCCAGGCCCTGGTCCACGACCCGAAGCTGGTCCTCCTCGACGAGCCGACGAACGGCCTGGACCCCGTCGGCCGGGACGAGATGCTCGGACTCATCCGCCGCGTCCACCGGGACTTCGGCATCTCGGTGCTGGTGACCTCCCACCTCCTGGGGGAGCTGGAGCGGACCTGCGACCACGTCGTCGTCATCGACGGCGGCGCACTGCTGCGGTCCAGCTCGACCAGCGACTTCACCTCGGTGACCACGACCCTGGCGGTCGAGGTGACCGACAGCGACGACCACCCGGACGGCACGGCCGCCCTGCGCACGATCCTCACCGAGGCCGGCCTCACGCTGGTGGGCCACGACGGACTCGACGCCGAGGGGCTGCCGGGAGCGGGCCACATCCTCCTGGTCGAGGCGACCGGCGAGGAGACCTACGACCTGGTCCGCGACAGTGTCGCCGGGCTCGGACTGGGCCTCGTCCGGATGGAACAGCGCCGCCACCGCATCGCCGAGGTCTTCCGCGCCGGAGAGGCGCACCGGGTGGCCCCGGCCGTGACGGCCGGCGTCGGACAGCAGAAGGGGAGCGGTCACCATGAGCACTGAGACCGGGACCGTGGCCGGGAGCGACGCCTCCCGCATCCACAACATCGGATACCGCTCCTACGACGGTGTCCGGCTGGGCCGGGCCTACGCCCGCCGCTCGCTCTACTCGCAGTCCCTGCGGGGCTCGTTCGGACTCGGCAGGTCCGCGAAGTCCAAGGTGCTGCCGATGCTCCTGTGCGGGGTGATGTGCCTGGTGGCACTGATCCTCGTGGCGGTGGCCATCGCCACGCCCAACATGACGAAGCTCCCCATCAAGTACACGGACTTCGCGCTCTACCTGCAGGCCGTGATCGGTCTCTTCGTCGCCTCCCAGGCGCCGCAGTCCGTGTCCAGGGACCTGCGCTTCAAGAGCGTGCCGCTGTACTTCTCGCGGCCGATCGAGCGGGTCGACTACGTCGTCGCCAAGTACGCCGCCATGGCCTCCGCCCTGCTCATCCTCACCGGGCTGCCCCTCGTCATCCTCTACGTGGGTTCGCTGCTCGCGAAGTTCGACTTCGCCGACCAGACCGCGGGATTCGGGCAGGGGATGGTGTCGGTGGCGCTGCTCTCCGTGCTGTTCGCCGGGCTGGGCCTGGTCGTCGCCGCCCTGACACCCCGCCGGGGCTTCGGGGTCGCCGCGGTGATCGCGGTCCTGACCATCACCTACGGCGCCGTGTCCACGGTCCAGGCGATCGCCTGGCAGACGGACTCGGCCGATGCCATCACCTGGCTGGGGCTGTTCTCCCCGATCACGCTGATCGACGGGGTGCAGACCGCGTTCCTCGGTGCCGCCTCCGCCTTCCCCGGCGGCGAGGGCCCGGGAGCCGCGGCCGGTGTGGTCTACCTGATCGTTGTTCTCGCGCTCGTCGCCGGCTCGTACGCCGTCCTGATGCGCCGCTACCGGAGGGTCGGGCTGTGACCACCATCGAGATCGACCACACCTCGCGCTGGTTCGGCAACGTGGTCGCCGTCAACGACGTGAGCATGACCGTGGGCCCGGGGGTCACCGGACTGCTCGGCCCCAACGGAGCCGGCAAGTCCACGCTGATCAACATGATGGCCGGGTTCCTCGCCCCGTCCACCGGCAGCGTGACGCTCGACGGCACGCGGATCTGGCGCAACGAATCGGTCTACCGGGCCATCGGGATCGTGCCGGAGCGCGAGGGCATGTACGACTTCCTGACCGGCCGCGAGTTCGTCGTCGCCAACGCGGAGCTGCACGGCCTGGGCGACGCGGCCGCGGCGAAGGCGCTGGCCACGGTCGAGATGGAGGACGCCCAGGACCGCAAGATCTCCACGTACAGCAAGGGCATGCGGCAGCGCGTCAAGATGGCGTCCGCCCTGGTCCACGACCCCTCCGTGCTGCTCCTGGACGAGCCGTTCAACGGCATGGACCCCCGTCAGCGGATGCAGCTGATGGAGCTCCTGCGCCGGATGGGGTCGGAGGGACGCACGGTGCTCTTCTCCTCGCACATCCTGGAGGAGGTCGAGCAGCTCGCCTCGCACATCGAGGTGATCGTGGCGGGCCGGCACGCGGCCTCGGGCGACTTCCGGAAGATCCGCCGGCTGATGACGGACCGGCCGCACCGCTACCTCGTGCGGTCCAGCGACGACCGGGCGCTCGCCGCCGCGCTCATCGCGGACCCCTCGACCGCCGGTATCGAGGTCGACGTGACGGAAGGCGCCCTGCGCATCCAGGCGGTCGACTTCGGCCGCTTCACGACGCTGCTCCCGGAGGTCGCGCGTCAGCACGGCATCCGGCTGCTGACCGTGTCGCCGTCCGACGAGTCCCTCGAATCGGTCTTTTCCTATCTCGTAGCGGCCTGAGTAGTGGCCTGAAAGGAGCTGTGAAGCGTCATGTACGACCCCACAGTCGCCCGGCTCACCTACCGGGCCCTGCTCGGCCGGCGCCGGGCCGCCATCCTGTTCGTCCTGCCGGTGCTGCTGGTGGCCATCGCCGTGGCGGTGCGCGCGTTCGCCGGAGCCGACGACGAGGTGGCCTCCGGTGTGCTGGGCGGCTTCGCCCTCGCCACCATGGTGCCGCTCATCGGCGTCATCGCCGGGACCGGTGCCATCGGACCGGAGATCGATGACGGTTCGATCGTCTACCTGCTGGCCAAGCCGGTGAAGCGGCCCACCATCATCTTCACCAAGCTCATCGTGGCCATCGGTGTGACGATGCTGTTCTCCGCCCTGCCGACCCTGATCGCGGGGCTGATCCTCAACGGCAACGGCGGGCAGATCGCCGTCGCCTACACGATCGCGGCACTGGTGGCCTCGATCGCGTACAGCGCGCTGTTCCTGCTGCTCGGCACGGTCAGCCGGCACGCGGTCGTGTTCGGCCTCGTGTACGCCCTGGTGTGGGAGGCCCTGTTCGGCAGCCTGGTGCCGGGTGCGCGGACGCTCAGCGTGCAGCAGTGGTCCCTCTCGGTCGCCGAGAAGGTCGCCGGGGACGGCCTGGTCACCTCGGACGTCGGCCTGCCGCTGGCGACCGTCCTGCTGGCCGGTGTCACGATCGCCGCCACCTGGTACGCGGGTCAGAAGCTGCGCGGGCTGAAGCTCGCCGGCGAGGAGTGAGACCTGCCGCCTCCGTACAACCCCCGCCCCTCGGGCGGGGGTTGTCCCCTGTCCGGCGGGTGGACGGCGTGACGGACGCCGGGCCGGCCCGGCGGCAGGGTGCGTGGGGGCAACGGGAATCCGTGGCGCCGGGCTCGCGTGAATCCGGGGACCGCCGGCTGCGGGATCCGAGCCGCCGCACGGGCGGCTGAGGGGCGGCCCGGGGCCACTCCGGAACATCCGGGCGGCCCGGGCCACGGCCTCGGCGAAGGGGCGTCGCGCCGCGCCTGCCCGGTGCGTGCCTCCCCGCACACGGCGGGGCGGCGCCGACGCCCGGCCGCTGCCGGAACGCCGGTTCACGCCGTCGGACGCCGCCCGGAGCTGTCCGTGCGCGCTGGGCGCAAGGCCGTCGCGGCCGGTGCCGCCCGGTACCGAGCCCGTTGGCGCTACGCGCGCGAGGCCGTCCGGAGCAGCTCCTCCAGCACGAGCGCGATGCCGTCGTGCTCGTTCGACGCGGTGATCTCGTGCGCCACGGCCTTCAGGTCGTCGTGGGCGTTGGCCATGGCGACGCCGTGCTGCGCCCAGCCGAACATCGGGATGTCGTTCGGCATGTCGCCGAAGGCCACGGTGTCCGCGGCCTTGAGCCCCAGGCGGCGTGCCGCGAGGGAGAGCCCGGTCGCCTTGCTGAGGCCCAGCGGCAGGATCTCCACGACGCCCGGACCCGCCATGACGACGTTGACCAGGCTGCCGACGGCCTGCCGTGCGGCGTGCGCGAGGGCGTCGTCGTCGAGCTCCGGGTGCTGTATGTAGACCTTGTTCAGCGGAGCGGTCCACATCTCGGCGGGATCGCTCATGTAGCGGGCCGGCAGCGGCCCTTCCTGCACCCGGTAACCCGGCCCGACCAGCACCTCGCCGTCGAGGCCGTCACGGCTGGCCGCCAGGGTGAGCGGACCGACCTCCGCCTCGATCTTGGACAGGGCGAGGCCCGCGAGCTGCCGGTCCAGGGTGAGGGAGGTCAGCAGCTTGTGCTCGCCCGCGTCGTAGACCTGCGCGCCCTGACCGCACACCGCGAGGCCCCGGTATCCCAGGTCGTCCAGGATGTGCCGGGTCCAGGGCACCGCGCGTCCGGTGACGACGATGTGCGCGGCGCCGGCGGAGGTGACCGCGGCCAGGGCCTCGCGGGTGCGGTCGGAGACCGTGTGGTCGTCGCGCAGCAGGGTGCCGTCGAGGTCGGTCGCGACGAGCTTGTAGGAGAAGGTCACGTGGAGACCGGTTCCAGCAGCTCGCGTCCGCCGAGGTACGGGCGGAGGGCCTCGGGCACCCGCACCGAACCGTCGGGCAGCTGGTGGTTCTCCAGGATCGCCACGATGGTGCGCGGCACGGCGCAGAGGGTGCCGTTCAGCGTCGCCAGCGGCTGGACCTTCTTGCCGTCCCGCATGCGGACGGAGAGCCGGCGTGCCTGGAAGCCGTCGCAGTTCGACGCGGAGGTCAGCTCGCGGTACTTGCCCTGGGTCGGGATCCACGCCTCGCAGTCGAACTTCCGCGAGGCCGAGGCGCCCAGGTCACCGGTGGCGACATCGATCACCTGGAACGGCAGTTCCAGGCCGGTGAGCCACTGCTTCTCCCAGTCGAGGAGCCTGCGGTGCTCCGCCGCGGCGTCCGCGGGGTCGACGTACGAGAACATCTCGACCTTGTCGAACTGGTGGACGCGGAAGATGCCCCGGGTGTCCTTGCCGTAGGTGCCGGCCTCGCGGCGGAAGCACGGCGAGTAGCCGGCGTACCGCAGGGGCAGCTTGTCGGCGTCGATGATCTCGTCCATGTGGTACGCGGCGAGGGGGACCTCGGAGGTGCCGACCAGGTAGTAGTCGTCCTTCTCCAGGTGGTAGACGTTCTCCGCGGCCTGGCCGAGGAAGCCCGTGCCCTCCATGGCCCGCGGACGCACCAGGGCCGGGGTCAGCATGGGGACGAAACCGGCCTCGGTGGCCTGCGCGATCGCCGCGTTGACCAGGGCCAGTTCGAGCAGCGCGCCGATGCCCGTCAGGTAGTAGAAGCGCGATCCGGAGACCTTCGCGCCGCGCTCCATGTCGATGGCGCCCAGCGCCTCGCCGAGCTCCAGGTGGTCCTTGGGCTCGAAGCCCTCCGCACCGAAGTCGCGGACGGTGCCGTGCGTCTCCAGGACGACGAAGTCCTCCTCGCCGCCCACCGGCACGTCCTCGTGGACGATGTTGCCGAGCTGCAGGAGCAGCCGCTTGGCCTCGGCGTCCGCCTCGCCCTGTGCGGCGTCCGCGGCCCTGACCTCGGCCTTGAGCTGATCGGCCTTCTTGAGGAGCTCGGTGCGCTCCTCCGGGGTGGCCTTGGGGATCAGCTTCCCGAGCGACTTCTGCTCGGAGCGGAGTTCGTCGAAGCGCACGCCGGACGACCTGCGCAGCTCGTCGGCGGAGAGCAGGGCGTCGACGAGTGCGACGTCCTCTCCACGGGCGCGCTGGGAGGCGCGAACACGGTCGGGGTCCTCACGGAGCAGGCGAAGGTCAATCACCCCTCAAGGCTACCGGTGCGGGGATCCGCCGCTCGAACCGATATCGACGAGCGTGGCGCTTTGCACGAATTGCCGGAATAGTTAATTCTTGCGGGGGTTGGTGTGCGCGCCGTCAATAAAAGGGTCCCGCTGCCTCGAAAAGGGAGCGGACGCGATGGCCGCTTGACGCATCGGCGGTGCGGACGCGGGGAGTTGGCGCTCCTGGGGGTGGGTTGTCCACAGGTGGGGGCGGATTCGATTAGTTATCCACAGGCTGTGAAGAAGGCCTGTGGATGTCGGAAGAGATCGTTCCGAAAGCGGCATGAAGTGACAGGGATCCGCGACGTAAACCTGAATCACGCACTCATTCGAGTGGGTATTGCCCCTCTCGGTGTGCTGATCCCGGCAATAGGGAGGGTCCGGGGGGCCCTGGGGTCCTGTGGGTGATCCAGGGTGAGTGGGGCGATTTGTCGACGATGTCGCATAGTGATGTCGACTTGTCCCCAGGTCCCGGCGGTGCCCTGTGGATAACTCTGTGTGGGGTGTGAAAATCCGCAGGTAGGACCGACGAGGTCGGGGCCGGTCCTACCCGGAGGACGTCAGACCCGGCCGTCCTGGCTGCGCGCGAGCCAGTCGGACGCCTCGGTGAAGTCGGTGTCCGAGGTCCCGATGCGCAGGGGGCCCACCTCGTCGGGCGTCACTCCCGCACGCGGATACGAGCCGAGGAAGCGCACGTTCGGGCAGATCCGCTTGAGCCCCATCAGCGCCTCGCCGACGCGGCGGTCGGCGATGTGCCCCTCCGCGTCCACGGCGAAGCAGTAGTTTCCGATGCCCGCTCCGGTGGGCCGGGACTGGATCAGCATCAGGTTGACGCCGCGCACCGCGAACTCCTGGAGCAGTTCCAGCAGCGCGCCCGGGTGGTCCTCGCCGAGCCAGATGACCACCGAGGTCTTGTCGGCACCCGTGGGGGCGGAGGGCCTGGCCGGGCGGCCCACCAGCACGAAGCGGGTCTGGGCGTTCTCCGCGTCGTGGATCTCCGTCACGAGGGGTTCCAGCCCGTAGGTCGCCGCCGCGAACTCACCGGCGAAGGCGGCGTCGTACCGGCCCTCCTGAACCAGCCGGGCGCCGTCGGCGTTCGAGGCCGCGGACTCCCACACCGCACTGGGCAGGTGCGCCGCCATCCAGTTGCGCACCTGCGGCTGGGCGGCGGGATGGGCCGTGACGGTCTTGATGTCCGACAGCTTCGTCCCGGGCCGCACCAGCAGCGCGAACGTGATGGAGAGCAGGACCTCCCGGTAGATCATCAGCGGGGCGCCGGTGGTCAGCTCGTCGAGCGTCGCACTGATCCCGCCCTCCACGGAGTTCTCGATGGGCACGAGCGCCGCTGCGGCCTCCCGGTTGCGCACCGCGTCCAGCGCGGCCGGCACGGAGACCATCGGGACGAGTTCGCGGGTGGCGGCTTCGGGGAGCGTACGGAGGGCCACCTCGGTGAAGGTGCCTTCGGGACCGAGGTAGGCGTAGCGCGTGGCTGACATACGGTCACCCTAAGGGCTCGCGCGCGGTCCCCGGCGGGACAGCGCTCGGGCACCGGCGGAGCGGGCCGTGCGCCTCGCACCGGCCCGCCGCCGGACGGTGCCCCGGCCGGTCGCGGCCCGGGCGAGAGGGCCCGGCCGCTTCGCGGGGCGGCGGAGCACACGGTCCGGCCGCTCAGGACTCCAGCAGGCGCTGCCCCACGTACTCCCCGGTGCCGGCGCCGCCGGGTACGGCGAACAGGCCGCTCGCCTCGTGCCGGACGAACGGTGAGAGCGCGTCCCCGCGGTCCAGCTTGCGCTGGACCGGGATGAAGCCCTTGAACGGATCGGCCTGCCAGCAGACGAACAGCAGCCCGGCGTCCGGGGTGCCGTCGTCGGAGATGCCGTCGTGGTACGAGAACGGGCGCCGCAGCATCGCGGCGCCGCCGTTCTTCTCGGGCGAGGAGATCCGGGCGTGGGCGTTGGCGGGGATCAGCAGCCTGCCGTCCGGTCCCGCCTTGTCCAGGTCCATCGCGGTCGTCTCGGAGCCGCCGCTGAGCGGGGCGCCGTCCCTCTTGCGCCGCCCGATGACCTGCTCCTGGCGCTCCACCGTGAGCTCCTCCCAGTCGTCCAGGAGCATCCGGATCCGCCGGACGACGGCGTAGGAGCCGCCCGCCATCCAGGAGGATTCCGACGTCTCGTCGGACGGCACGAAGATCCGCTTCTCGAAGTCCTCCTCGGACGGCCGGGGGTTGTTGGTGCCGTCCACCTGGCCCATCAGGTTGCGTGCGGTCATCGGCCGCGCCGTGGCGCCCGGGGTGCGGTTGAAGCCGTTCATCTGCCACCGCACCCGGGCCGTGGACCCGGCTTCCTTCTGCAGGGTGCGCAGGGCGTGGAAGGCGACGAGAGCGTCGTCGGCACCGATCTGGATCCAGAGGTCACCGTCGGACCGCCGGGCGTCGAGGCGGTCGGAGGAGAAGGCCGGCAGCGGATCCAGAGCGGCCGGACGCCGGTCGGTCAGCCCGGTGCGGGCGAAGAAGGTGCGTCCGAATCCGAAGGTGACGGTCAGGGAGGACGGGCCGGCGTCCAGTGCCACCCCGGTGTCGTGGCCCCTGCCGCCCTCCGCCGGCTCGCCGGCCGTCAGCCGTGCCGCCACCGCCGACCAGCGACGCAGGAGAGCGGCCGCCTCCGTGCGCCCGGCGCCGGGTGCCAGGTCGAAGGCGAGCAGGTGCCCGCGGGCCTGAAGCGGAGTGGTGATCCCCGCTTGATGTTTCCCGTGAAACATCGCCTCGGTCGAGCCGACCGAGGCCAGCGCCGTCGGTGCTTCCTCCCGGGTCGCGGCAGAGACACCCGCGCCGCCGGCCGCGCCGAGGACGAGGCCGGCCGCTCCGGCCGCTCCCGCGCCGCCGATGAGCCGCCGCCGGGAGACGACGCCGACGCCGTCGGGCCCTACGCCGCCACTGCCGGGCCGCACACCGTCGCCGTCGGGCCGTACGCCGTCGCCCTGGGGGCGCGCGCCGTCGCCGCGCCCGGTGGCGGGACCGGTCTTCCTGAGGTTCTTCTTCTTGCTCACCCTGCTCAGCCGATCTTCACGTTCTTGTCGATGGTGGTCTGGTCGATGTCGGACGTCCGCACCGTCACGGCGATCTTCCAGTCGCCCGCCATCGGGATCTGTACGCCGCTCGCGGACCAGTGCCCCTCGGTGAGGCGGTCGGGCGCGACCGGCAGCGGGCCGATGTCCTTGGACTCCAGGGTGAGGGCGAGCTTGACCTCGGGGACGTCCATCGGACGTTCGTCGGGCCCGTCGATCCACAGGTGCACGCTGTTCGCGCCGGTTCCGCCGGGCGAGAGTTCCAGGCGCACCGTGCCCGTGCCGTTCTGACCGCCGGTGTCGAAGGGCATGGTCAGACTCACCGGCTCGCCGGCCACCGGCGCCGCCGCCGCGGTGGTGCCTCGGGCGGCCTCCTCCTCGGTGCGGCCCGGCTCCGTGGACGTCAGGATCGTCGTGACGACCAGCAGGACCACGGCGACGGCGGTCTCCACCATCACCGAGCGCCGGAGCCCCGAGCGGTCCGGATCGGCGTCGCGGGCACGCTTCTCCTTCGTCGCGTTCAGAGCGGCGCGCTGCCGGGAGAGCTGCGCGGCGCGTTCCGGATCGGCCTCCTCCCCGGGAGCGGAGGCCGTGGCGGCCGTCTCCCCGGGTGCGGCAGCCGTGCCGACGGCCGCACCTCCGACCGGACCGGCAGCCGGGCCCGCAGATGCGTCGGCGTCCGTGGAGAGCGCCTGGCCCGCGGGCGCCTCGGCCGTCGGAGCGGCGGACGAGCCCGCGGTATCGGCGTCCGCGGAGGCATCCGGACCGGGGGCCGTGCCCTCCGCCGGTCCGGCGCCTCCGGCCGATCCCGTGCGCGCGGTCAGCCGGGCGGTCCACCGCCGGGACAGCCACGCGACCCCGACGAGTACGGCGACCAGCGCCACCTTGAGGAGCAGCAGCTGCCCGTACCGCGTCCCGGTCAGCGCCGACCAGGAACCGACCTGGCGCCAGGACTGGTAGAGGCCGGTGGCCGTGAGCACGAGCACACTGCCGAAGGCCAGGCGGGAGAACCGCCGCACCGCGTCGGCCGTGATGCCGGGCGTCCGGTGGAGGGCGACCAGCAGTGCGACGAGTCCGCCCAGCCAGGCGGCGACGGCGAGCAGGTGGAGCACGTCCACGGGCATGGCGATCCCCGGCTGGATCCCCGTCGAGGCGTGCTCGGCCAGCGCCCAGGTCCCGGCTATGCCGGCGGCGATGACGGCTCCGCCCGTCGCCAGACCGAAGGTGAGGTCCTTCTTCTCCGTCGCGTCCTCGCGCCTGGCGTACGCCCCGAAGAGGACGGCGATGAAGAGGGCGGAGGCACCCAGGAGCAGCAGCCGGGACACCAGCGCCGCCCCCGGCTTGGTGTCCAGCACGGCCTGGAGGCCTTCGAGGTCGAAGGCGTCGGCGAGCTCGCCGGACCCGGTGTAGGGGTTGCGCAGGAGCAGCAGGGCGAGGGTGGCCGCGGTGAGGGTGACCCAGCCCTGCACGACGAGCCGCTGCAGCGGTCGCGCGCCGGCGCCCTGCTGCCAGCAGGCGAGCACGAAGGCCGCACCGCCCGCGAGCAGGATGAATCCGGCGTACGCGGCGTAGCGTGCGATGCCGTAGAGCGTGCCCACGAGTCCGCCGCCGGCCTCACCGGAGGGCAGCGCCACGGTGGTCTCCGAGGGTGCGCCCACGGAGAAGGTGAAGGCTCCGGCCACCGGGTGGCTGTCCGCGGACACGGCCTGCCAGGCCACGGTGTACGTGCCGTCGGGCAGACCGCTGTGCAGCTGGACGCCGTAGCGCACCGCGCCGCCGCTGGTGAGATCACGGGGGGCGCCGGTGTCGGCCCGCTTCCCGCTCGGGTCGAGCACCCGGATCGAGTCGTCGTCCATGGCGATCTGCTCGGAGAAGGTGAGCGTGACGTCGGCGGGGGCGGTGGCGACCACCGCCCCGTCCTGCGGATCGCTCCCGGTGAGGGCGGCGTGCGCGGACGCGGGGCTCGCGCCCGCCAGCACCAGACCGAACAGCAGGCTGATCAGCGTGGCGAGGAGCGCGACCGCTGCGCGCGGCCGTCGTATCGGGGAGGGCCCGAAGTGCGGGGCGGTGGCTGTCATGGGGTGTCAGTACCTCACTGCTTCTTCGGGTTGTAGGTGGTCTCCTTCACGGGAATGTCGACCGTGATCGGGTCGGCCTTCTCGAAGTGCAGCTCCACGGAGACGGTCTCTCCCCGCTTGGGCCGCTGCTTCAGCTCCGTGAACATGATGTGGTTGCCGCCGCGTTCGAGGTCGAGCTCGCCACCGGCGGGCACCTCGAACGACGTCACCATCCGCATCGTGCTGTTCTCCGTCTCGTGGATGGACACGTGGTCGGAGAGCGTGCTGGTCACCGAGGTGAGCCGGTCGGTGGTGGCACCGCTGTTCTTCACGTGGAGGAAGCCGGCCGCCATGTCGCTGACGGGCTGCGGCATGAAGGCACCGGTCACCTCCAGCTGCGGCACGCTGTCCGAGGAGCACGCCGTCAGCGCCAGGCCGGTGGTGAGGGACAGGACGCCGGCGACGGCGGTACGGCGGTTCACGGGTTCTCCCCCTTGACGAGCTTCGGGAGGTCCTCGGTGTAGTCCTCGGCCGTGGTGTCCTCGCTGTAGAGGACGTACCCCTTGTCCGTCTTGGGGGAGAAGGCGATGACCTGGGCCCCGTGCATCGAGACGACCGTGCCGTCCTTCTCCTTCTTCGGCGGGTCGATCCCGATGCCGATCTGCCGCGCCCCCGCCTGGATGTCCGTGAAGTCGCCGGTGAGACCGGTGAAGCCGGGGTCCTGGGCCTTGAGCCAGCTGCCCAGGGAGGCCGGGGTGTCCCGCTCGGGGTCCGTGGTGACGAAGACGACCTGGAGGTTCTTCCGGTCGGCCGCCGGCAGGGCCCGCTTGGCGAGGGCGATGTTGCTCATGGTCAGCGGGCAGACGTCGGGGCAGTTGGTGTAGCCGAAGTAGATGAGGGTCGGCTTGCCCTTGGTCCGCTCGCGCAGGTCGTACGTCTTGCCGTGCGTGTCGGTGAGGACGAGGTCGGGCTTGGTGAACGGCTGGTCGAGCACGGTCGCGGGCCGGGACCCGGCCCCGGAGGAGACCTCGGCGACCGAGTCGTCCGCCGTGCCCCCTCCGCTGCCGCAGGCCGACAGGGTCAGTGCGGCCACGGCGGCGAACGCCGCGGCCAGCACCGTCTTCTTGCTGTGCATGGAGCTGAGTTCCTGATCTGTGGATACGGGTGGGTGGAGCCGGTGGGGTCAGGCGGTGCGGCGACGGCCGGCGAGGACGCCGAACGCGACGCCCGCGAGGCCCACCACGATGCCGACGATGCCCAGGACCCGGGCGGTGCCGTCGCTGCTCGACGCGGACGCGCCGTCCGCGGACGCCGTCGTGTCGCTCGCCGCCGCGGCGCTCTCGTCCCCGGCGCCCTTGTCGTCCGCTGCGCCGCCGTGGGCGTCGGCCGCCGCAGCCGTCAGGGCGAGGACGGGCGCCGGGCTCTCGGGCTCCTCGCCGCCCTCGGTGGGCTCCTCGATCCAGCGGACGACCTCCTTGTCGCTGTACGTCTGGAGCGCCTTGAAGACCAACTGGTCGGCGTCCTCGGGGAGCTGTCCGACCGAGAGCGGGAACTGCTGGAAGAAGCCGGACTCGATGCCCTTGCCGTCCGCGGTCCAGGTGACCTTCGAGACCGCCTCGTTGATCTTGTTGCCGTGCACCTCGAGCGGCTCGGCCAGCTTGCTCTTGGTGACCTCGATCTTCCAGCCCGCCACCGGCTCCGGGCTGACGGACGCCAGCGGGTGGTCCGTCGGGAAGGTGACCTCGAGCTTCACGGTGGAGGCGTCGTCACGCTCGTTGGGGACCTTGAAGTTGACGGTGGCGTAGCCGCCCTTGGCGGCCTCGCCCTGCGGCTGCACGCTGACGTGCGCGGAGGCGGTGCCGGCGAGCAGCAGGACGGTGGACGCGGCGACGCCGCCGGCGAGGGCGATGCGGGAAACGTTCATGGCAGGGATCACTCCACGAGGGATGAGGAAAAGGTGGTCCGGCGCGCGGGAGCGCGACGGCATCACGACCACCTCGTCACCGGAGTCCCGGGGGAGGGGTCGTGTCAGGCTGCGCGTACGAACACGGGCGGCGGGCCGCGCCTGATCACCATGTGCTGCAGGGGGTCCCCGGTGGCCGGCACGGGCGCGTCGACGGCGCTGCGGAGTGTCCGCGGCCCGGTCGGGGTGCGCCCCGGAAGCCCGGCACGCAGGACGCGTACCAGGGCCATGGCCGCGCGCAGCGCACGCAGCCTCGCCCCGGCCGCGAGCTGACGGCCGCCCTGCGCCGAGAGCGTGGCCAGCCGGAAGAGCGCGATCTCGCCGCGGCGCAGCAGCCAGCCGGTCGCCAGCGCGGCGAGCAGGTGCCCCAGGAGCATGGGCAGGCCGGGCAGGCCGGACACCAGGTCGGCGAGGAGCGACGGGTCCGCGGCGGAGGCCGCCGCTCCCGGTGCGCCGTGGACGTGGCCCTGGGCCACCGCCGCGGGGTCCAGCCCCGCGGTGGCCACGATGCGGTGTGCCTCGCCGGCGTTCAGCTGCGCCGGTCCCGCACCGCACACCAGTCCTGCGGCGAAGCGGATCAGCGCGTCGTCCCCCGACCCGGCCGCGGCGGCCGGCATGTGGCGCCCGAGCCCGAACAGCACGTGCAGGACGAGCTGCCCGGCCGCGAGGGCGGCGGTGATCGAGGGGAGGGTCCGCTCACGTCCGGCGAGGAGGGCCGCGGCGGCGAAGACTCCGGCGAAGCCGGCCAGCAGGCTCCACCCGGGCACCGTCATGCCCGCGGCGAGGCCGTGTCCGGCCGCGGCCAGCACGACGCAGACCGCGGTGAACACCGCGGTCCTCAGGAGCCGCATTCCGGCCCCGGCGCGTGCGACGGGCATAGACATGGCCGGGTCATCATCCCACTGGTCCCCCGGTCCGCGTACGGCAGGTCCGGAAGGTCGGTTTCCGTCCGCATCGGGGGGTGATCAGGGCGTGTTGCACCTGTTGCGGCGTGCCGTGCGGCCGTGTTCCGGGCCCGCCCTACACCGATGAGCGGAATATCCGCATCCGCCGAATGAGCGCTGTCACAGCGGATCCGTGCTTACCGCGCGCCCGTCGCGGCAATACGTAACGGTATGTCGAGCCGCAGCCAGGAGGCTGGAGCATGAGCATGTGGTGGTCACTGCATCTGCGGCGCGACGCCGCGAGCGTTCCGCTCGCCCGGCGCTTCCTGCTCGGCTCCATGGAGTCGGCGGGAGTGGATCCGGACATCTCCTACGACCTCTCGGTCGCGCTCAGCGAAGCCTGTGCGAACGCCGTCGAGCACGGCGGTGACCTGGAGGACGCGGGCGCCGCCCTCGCGGCCGGCGGCGGGCGGTCCGGACACGCGCGCGGCCAGTACCGGGTGACGGCCTATCTGGACGGCGAGACGTGCCGTATCGAGGTCGCCGACTCAGGGCCCGGTTTCCCGTCCCGGCGCACGCTCCGCACCGCCGCGCAGCCGTCCGCCGAGCGTCCGGCGGATCCGCAGCCGTGCGCCTCCGCCCCGGCGGACGCCCCCTCCGCCCGCACCGAGGCGTACCCGCCGCCGACCGCCGAGAGCGGTCGCGGGCTCTGCCTGATCGAGGAGCTCTCCGACCACGTCCACTTCGGCAACCGGCCGGGGCGCGGCGCGGTGGTGAGCTTCGACAAGGTCCTGAAATGGCGGGAGGGCGCGCTGCTCATGGTGTCCTGAGCAGCACGCCCTCCGGCGCACGGGGCGCGGCCGTCCGCGCCGGCCGTGTCAGCCCTTGAGCCGGGCCATCCAGGCCTCGACCTCGTCGGACCTGCGCGGCAGCGCGGCGGACAGGTTCCGGTTGCCGTCCTCGGTCACCAGGATGTCGTCCTCGATGCGCACGCCGATGCCCCGGTACTCCTCGGGCACGGTCAGGTCGTCGGCCTGGAAGTACAGCCCGGGCTCGACGGTGAGGCAGACCCCGGGCTCCAGGGTCCCGTTGACGTACGAGTCGGTCCGCGCGGCGGCGCAGTCGTGGACGTCCATGCCGAGCATGTGGCCGGTGCCGTGCAGCGTCCAGCGGCGCTGCAGGCCCAGCTCCAGCACCTTCTCCACGGACAGGTCACCGAGCAGGCCCCACTCGACCAGCTTCTCGGCGAGGACCCGCTGGGCGGCGTCGTGGAAGTCGCGGAAGGCGCCACCGGGCTTCACCGCGGCGATGCCGGCCTCCTGGGCCTCGTACACCGCGTCGTAGATCTTCCGCTGCAGCGGCGAGAACGTGCCGTTGATGGGGAGCGTCCGGGTCACGTCGGCGGTGTAGAGCTCGTCGGTCTCCACACCCGCGTCGAGGAGCAGGAGCTCACCGGAGCGGACCGCGCCGTCGTTGCGGACCCAGTGCAGCGTGGTGGCGTGCGGGCCGGCGGCGCAGATCGAGCCGTAGCCGACGTCGTTGCCGTCGACGCGGGCGCGCAGGAAGAAGGTGCCCTCGATGTAGCGCTCACTGGTGGCCTCGGCGCGGTCGAGGACCTTCACGACGTCCTCGAAGCCGCGCGCCGTGGCGTCGCAGGCCTTCTGCAGCTCGGTGATCTCGAAGGCGTCCTTGACCAGGCGGGCCTCCGAGAGGAAGACGCGCAGCTCCTCGTCGCGCTCCGCGGTGACCTTGTCGGCGAGAGCGGCCTCGACGCCCGCGTCGTGCCCGCGGACGGCGCGCACCGGTCCGGTGGCCTCGGCCAGCGCGGCCGGGAGCTCGCGGACGTCCTTCGCCGGGACACCGAGCAGCTGCTCGGCCTCGGTGAGGGAGTGACGGCGGCCGACCCACAGCTCGCCCTGGCCGCTGAGCCAGAACTCGCCGTTCTCACGGTCGGAGCGGGGCAGCAGGTAGACCGTCGCCTCGTGTCCGCCGTCGACCGGCTCCAGCACCAGGACACCGTCCTGGGTCCGGTCGCCGGTGAGGTAGGCGTACTCGGTGGAGGGCCGGAAGGCGTACTCCGTGTCGTTGGAGCGGGTCTTCAGGTTGCCCGCGGGAACGACGAGCCGCTCGCCCGGGAAGCGCGCGGAGAGCGCGGCGCGGCGGGCGGCGGTGTGGGAGGCCTGGGCGATCGGCTCCAGGCCGTGCAGCTCGGTGTCGGCCCAGCCGGACTTCATGCTCTCGGCGAGCTCGTCGGAGATGCCCGGGTACAGGCCGTTCTTCCGCTGCTTGACCGGCTCTGCCTCTGCTGTCTCCGGGGTCTCCGGGGCAAGCTCCTCAGACACGTTTTGTCCTCCTTGTACGACACTGGACCTTCCCCATCGTACGGGCGTACGGAAGGGGGCCCGGTGCCGGAACGCCTCGTGCCACCGGCGCGCCCGGGGGAGACGACTCGTGTCACCGGTGCGTCCGCGGAGGGGACCGCTGTCACCGCCGCGTCCCCGGCGGGGAGTGGTCCTGGTCGAAGCGCACGGCCAGCAGCGCGACGCCCTCGGTGCGGCCGTCGCCGTCCCGGCCGTCGTCGTCCCGGCCGTCGGGCAGGACGGCCCGCAGGATGTGGTCGGCGACCGCTCCGGGATCCTGGCGCAGGGCCTTCGGCACGCCGGCCGCGGCCGAGCGCAGCCGTGCGAAGGCCCGGTCCCTGGTGGTGCCGGTGCGGCGCAGCAGCCCGTCGGTGTAGAGCAGCACCGTCTCGCCGGGCAGGGGGGTGAACTCCACGCTCGGCGCCTCCCAGCAGGAGAGCATCCCCAGCGGGGCGGAGAGGGTCGTCTCCACGAACTCGGTGCGCCGGTCGCCGGTCACCAGGGGCGGGGTGTGCCCGGCGCCCGCGAGCAGGACCGTGCGCCGCTCCGGCTCGCAGTACGCGTAGAGGGCGGTCGCCGCGGTGGCCGGTTCGGTCAGCCGCAGCAGCAGTTCCAGATCGGAGAGGACGGCGACGGGGTCCTCCCCCTCCAGCACGGCGTAGGCCCGGAGGCCGGCGCGGAGTCGGCCGGTGGCCGCGAGGGCGGACGGACCCGAGCCGCCCACCGAACCGACCGCCAGGCCGAGCGCCTCGTCCGGGAGCGGCAGCGCGTCGTACCAGTCGCCGCCGCCGCCGGGCGCGGCCAGGTGGCGTGCGGCCAGCCGCACCCCGGGGACCCGGGGCAGCCTGACCGGCAGGAGCTCCTCGGCGATCACGGCGGCGTCCGCCCTGGCGCGTTCCAGTTCGAGCAGCCGGGCCAGGTGCTCCGCGGCGTGGCGGGCGTACACCGCGACGAGATGGCGCTGGCGCTCCAGCGGCTCGGCCGGTTCGTCGTACAGCCAGACGGCCGCGCCCAGCCGGCCCGTCGTCGCGCTCATGAGGGGCTGCGTGTAGGTGGCGGCGTGTCCGAGGAGGGCCGCCACCTCGCGGCAGCGGGGATCGAGGGCGGGGTCGGCGAGGAGGTCGGGGCAGGCCACCGGACCGTCGGTGCCGGGGAGGCCGTCGAGAAAGCGGCCGTGGGCGGTGGCGCTGCGGGGGACCGTCTCGATGTGCCCCAGTTCGGCGTGGGCGAGGCCGAGCCCGATGGTGCGGGACGGGCCGCGGCCGTCGGCGGGTTCGAGGACGAGCAGTCCCCGGCTCGCTCCCACCAGGGCGGCGCCGGCGTCCAGGAGCTCCTGGAGGGCGCCGTCCAGGGTGCTCGTCCCGGCCAGTCGCTCGGTGAGCTCGTGCAGGGTGGTCAGGTCGGAGACCCACCCGGCCAGCCGGTCCTGGAGGAAGGCACCCGGGGCGGAGGGCACACCTTCCGGGTGCGCGGGATTCTGCGTTGAAACGGGAACCATGGGATCGATTCCAGCCACTTTGGGAAGGTGGGGGGCGCTCATGTCGGCCGGCTTTCCGACCGGAGCGTCCTGTCGAATAGCATCGCAAACCCCCATGTCGTGCTGCGCCACCATCGGTGCAGCCACAGGTACACGTCCCCACATGTACACGCACAAGTAAGGTCATGTCCAGCATTGTCCTGACGATATTTATGGTGTCCGTGCGGTGGTTAACTTGGCTGAAAAAAGTACCCCCGGAACGCCATTTGCGATCGACTGGGTCCGCGAGACAGGGGCACCCTCGGGGTGAAATGCCGGAGGGAGCGTCATCCCGGGCATGCTGGGTACGTAATCGTGGATGGCCAGGGGCAGTTGCGACCGCCCCGGAACCCGACAGCGAGCCTGGGCGTCCACACCTGTGACGACTGCCCGCCCACCCCGAGTTGCGGGGTTGCACAAGGGACGGCACGCGCGATGCGCACGCCGACCGCGCGATGTACTGACTGGACTCGGCTCGGCTCAACCCGGTTCGAACCGGATCAGCTCCATTCTGTTCGGTTCCACTCTGCTCGGCTCGGCTCACGCTCGGCACCGACCACCGTCCGTGCCGTGGACTCGATGAGCCGGCACGCACAGCGAAGAGACGCACACGTGGTGTAACGAGCACGTGGTGCGAAGTGGACCTCGGCGTTCAACGGAAAGGAACGAGCGCTCATGCGCGAGATCCCCGGAAGGCGACGCAGGCACCGGCCCCGGCGCACGGGAAGTTCCGCCCAGCTCGACGCGGCGCTGATCTGTGCCACCGTCCGGAAGTGGCCTGTGCTGCCCGGGGCGGGACTGGCGACGGGAACCGCACGCGGCGAACGCGGCCGCGGCTGTGCCTGCCCCGACCCGGAGTGCGCCGTGCCCGGCGCGCACCCCTTCGACCCGGGTCTCCTGGCGGCGACCACCGACGCCCGCATGGTGCGCTGGTGGTGGACCAACCGGCCCACCGCCCCCATCGTCCTGGCCACCGGTGGCCAGGCGCCCTGCGCACTGAGCCTGCCTGCGGTCGCGGGTGCCCGGGCGCTGACCGCGCTCGACGGCATGGGCCTGCGGCTCGGGCCCGTGGTGGCGACGCCCACCAGGTGGTCCCTGCTGGTCGCGCCCTATGACCTGGAACGCCTCGGCGAGCTGCTGCACGCCAAGGACCGGGTGCCGGCCTCGCTGCGGTTCCACGGGGAGGGCGGCTATCTCCTCCTGCCTCCGTCCGAGGTGGGTACGGGGCAGGTGCGCTGGGAGCGGGCGCCGGAGACCGGGACCGCCGTGCCGTGGCTCCCGGACGTGGAGTCCGTCCTGGACGCGCTCGTCGAGGCGAGCAACAGCGCTCCGGACGGCGGCAGTCGGCTCACGTACTGAGCGGTCGGGGGCGCTGCGGCGGGGGACGACGGGCGGCTCACCCCGCAGGGGTACGGGGCCGCCCGGCCCGGGTGGGCGCGCGGGTGGTCCGGCCCGGTCCGTGGCGTCGCAGGGCTCGTCCTGCCGTGTGCCACCGGCTTTCTGACGGCCGGTCGGGAATCGCGGAAGGCAGGCCCGCCGGTGCGGCCGTTCGGACACATCCCGCACGGACGCACGGATGCGTCGCGCGGGGGAGACGGCGACCGCGGTGCTGCGGTGCCTCGGCCCGGCGAGCGGGTGCCGGGTGCGTCGTTCGCCATCGGTTCTCCCGTGTCGCGTCTTCGTGCGCTGCCCGACGCCTCCTCGGGTTTCTGTCCGAAACCGAACGTCGGTGCGACTCCGAGGCGTGCGGTGTACGGCCCCGTGGCGCGTACGCCCGGAGCGGGTGACGGCCCCAGGTGGACCGGGGGCGGGGCGGATGCCGGAGCGGCCGGATGACGCAGGCCCGCCGAGTGCTCCGGCGTACGCCCCAGGCGACCGGCCCCGGAAACGCGAACGTCCGGCCGCTGGCGACGGGGGATGCACCAGCGACCGGACTTCCAGAACGGTAACAAGAGATCTGCCGTGAGCAAATTCGATCTCGCCTATTCGGACAGCGATTTACCGGCGAGTACGGGGAGTTGTGACAGGAGTCACCGTCGACTCCCCGCTGCTGTCACGGTCAGCTGAGCGTCACCTGGCGGTTGGTGAGCCCCCCGCGTGCGCGGCGCTCGTCGGCCGTCAGCGGAGCGTCCGAGGCAAGGGCGTCGGCGAGCCGCTCCGCGAACTGCGCCGCGGGCTTCTCGCACTCCTCGGCTCCCATCGCGCTCGGCAGGTCCCAGACCGGGACCATCAGTCCGTGGGCGCGGAAGGAACCCACCAGCCGGGTCCCCTCGCCGAGCGAGGTGGTGCCCGCCGCGTGCAGCCGGGCCAGCGCGTCGAGCAGCTGCTCCTCGGGATGCGGCATGACCCAGCGCAGGTGGTTCTTCTCGGGCGTCTCGCACCAGTAGGCGGCGTCCACGCCGGAGAGCCGGACGGTGGGGATGGCCGCCGCGTTGGCACGCTCCAGCGAGGCGGACACCTCCGCCGTGGCGTTCTCCGCGTCGGGGACCCAGAACTCGAACCCGGTGTGCACGACGGGCTCGAACGCGGCGTCGGGGTCGAGGACGTCCTGGAGGCGCGGGCCGTCGGCGGGCACCCGGCGGGCGGCGACCGGCGAACCGGGCTCGGCCTCCAGGGCGCGCTGCAGGGTGTCCGCGAGGTCGCGGCTGAGGTCGCCGGACGAGGTGTCGTTCTGCAGGGCGAGCAGGACCGAGCCGTCGTCGCGGCGGAGCGCCGGCCAGGCCATCGGCAGCACGGTCGCGAGCGACACCGACGGCACGCCCTCGGGGAGACCGCCCTTCAGCGTCAGCCCGACGGTGGCGGCAGGGACCAGCTCGCGCAGGGCGATCCAGTCGCACTCCCCGGCGATTCCCTCGAACGGGCGCTGCACCAGCTCGGTCACGGCCTGGGCGGCGGCGCGTCCGTGACACGCCTTGTAGCGGCGGCCCGAACCGCACGGGCAGGGCTCACGAGCCCCTACGACCGGGATGTCACCGTCCTTGAGCTGCGGCTTCCCGGCCTTGGTCTGAGGGCGCTTCTTGGCCATGGTGGGCGTTCTCCCGATTGCGACAGTGCGGTCTCGGGCGCGAGCCTAGCCGCCCCCGTCGCCGCGCGGTGCCCACCCGTCGAACCCCCGAGGCCCGCCCCGCGTTCACCGGGCTCGGCCCGCCCCGGAGCGCCGGGTGCGGTACGCCGCCCGGTCGGTGTGCGCGCTGCACCTCAGGGTGCCGGGTGCGGTGCGCCGCGTGTTCACCGGGCTCGGCCCGCATCGTGGCCCCGGGTGCGGTGCGCCCGGTGGTCGGCGTGCGCGGTGCACCTCCGGGTGCGGTGCGGTGCGTGGCACCCAGGGCCGTGCGCCTCGTGCCCGCTCTCAGCTCGCGTCGTCGAAGGCGTCGAGCACGTCGGCGAGCTCCAGGCCGTCCAGCGAGCCGAAGCCGTTCATGGTGTGCAGCCCGTCCAGCGACGGCCGCCCGGCCCGTCCGGTCCGTGCGGTGCGCCCGGTCCGTGCGTTCCTCGCGGGGCTCGGGGGCGCCGTCGGGAAGCCGCCGTGCCCGTGCCTGCCGGAGGAGACCAGGGCCCAGACGGTGACCTCGCCGACCGCGTCGTCCCGTACGCCCCACTCCTGGGCGAGGGCGCTGATGATGTTCAGCCCACGCCCGCCGCGCGCCGTGACCGACGGTGTGGAGGGGACCGGCCTGGTCGGCCCGCCGCCGTCCGTGACCTCGACGGTCAGGTCGCCGCGTCCGTCCACGCGCCACGCGGCGCGGATGTCGCCGTTACCCGCTTCTGTGTGCTGCCCCAGCGGCCTGCCGTGCCGGCAGGCGTTGCTGAGTAGCTCGGAGAGGATCAGGACCGCGTCGTCGACCACGGTGTCCGAGACCCCGTTGCCGCGGAGCTGCTCACGCATCCGGTGCCGAGCCAGTCCCACGCCCGCAGGGCCATGGGGTACGGCCATGCTCGACGACGTCGGCACTTCCTGTGCCACCACAAACGCCACCCCCGAGACCTCCTTTGCCCCACGCCACGGGTTGGATGCCCTCCTGGACTGCGCCGGAAACCGGCCACGACGTTGTCAGTGATGCACTCGTAACGATCGATTGCGGAGTGAATGCGCCGGTGCACCCCCTGTAGCGGATGTTAAGAGCGGCCAAGTTGCGACAGGACCTGTTTGGGGCGGTTCGTGATGATCGCTTCGACGCCCAGACGCACACAGAGCTCGACGTCCTCCGGCTCGTTCACGGTCCACACGTGCACCCGGTGCCCCGCCCGGTGCAGCCGCTCGATGTACCCGGGGTGGTTGCGTACGATCCGCATCCCCGGGCCGGCGATGCGGGCCCCGGCGGGCAGCCGTCCGTCGCGCAGCCTCGGCGAGACGAACTGCATCAGGAACACGGTGGGGAGGGTGGGGGCGGCGGCCCGGACGCGGTACAGCGACCGTGCGGAGAAGCTCATGACACGCACCGGGGACGGCCCGTCCGCCGGTGGCGTGTCCAGTCCGAACCTCTTGAGCAGGTGGAGCAGGCGCTCCTCGACCTGCCCCGCCCAGCGCGTGGGGTGCTTGGTCTCGATGGCCAGCTGGAGCGGCCGGCCGGTGGCCCGGACGTCGTGGGCCAGTTCGAGGAGCCGTTCCAGGGTGAGGACGGACGTGAGCTCCCCCGGTGCAGGATCCCAGTCGGGGGACTCCTCGCGGTCCTTCCAGGAACCGAAGTCGAGGGTGGCGAGGTCGGCCAGTTCCAGCGCGGAGACGGCGCCGCGGCCGTTCGACGTGCGGTTCACCCGGCGGTCGTGCACGCAGACGAGCTGCCCGTCCGCGGTGAGACGGACATCGCACTCCAGGGCGTCCGCCCCGTCCTCGACGGCCTTCCGGTAGGCGGCCAGGGTGTGCTCGGGGGCGTCGTCCGAGGCTCCGCGGTGGGCGATGACCTGGATGGGAGGCTGCGGCGAGGGTAGGCGTGCGTCGGTCACCGCGTCATCGTGTCACCGCGACGCGTCGGGTGCTGACACCTCATGGCCTAAGACCGTTTTGCCTGATGTAAAGATTGGTGTGCGGATGCACAGGTCCTGCTTACAGTGGCCTGACGTGCTGTGGGAAAAGCTGACTGCAGACACGTGCACAGCGGATCTCTTGCCGAACGCCGAGTGGAACCGAGGAGTAAAGAGCTGTGAGCACCGAGAACGAGGGCAACGAGGGCAACGCGGCTCCGTCCGCACCGTCTGTTCCGTCCGCACCTCCCGTGCCGGCTGCCGCTCCCGAAGGCACCCCGCAGGGAGCCCCGCCCGCGCCGCAGTCCCCGCCCGCCGCACCCGCGGAGGCACCGACGGCCCAGTTCCCCGCCGCGGCGCACCAGGACGGCGCCGGGCCGTCCGCCGCCGCGCACGGACAGCACCCGTACGCGCCGCCGTCGCCGCAGCAGCCTCCGGCCGGGTCGGCCGGCTGGCCGCCGCCCCCGCCGGCCGTTCCCTCCTACGCCGACGGCGGCGCCCCTCCGGCCTGGGGAGCGCCCGCGCCCTCGCATTCCGGGAACCCGCGCAAGCGCCGCGCGGGCGGTCTGATCGCCGCGGTGGCGGTGGCCGCGCTGGTCGCCGGCGGTGTCGGCGGGGCCCTCGGCTACTGGGCAGCCGACACCAGCGACTCCGGCTCCTCGGGGTCGACGACCGTCGCGGCCTCCAACAGCCCGAAGGACTTCAAGCGCGATCCGGGCACCGTCGCGGGCGTGGCGGCGAGCGCCCTGCCCAGCGTCGTCACCATCGACGCGAAGTCCGGCGACGGCGAGGGCGGCACGGGCACCGGCTTCGTGTACGACAAGCAGGGCCACATCCTCACGAACAACCACGTGGTGGCCTCCGCGGCGGACAGCGGCCAGCTGACCGCGACGTTCTCGAACGGCAAGAAGTACGACGCCGAGGTGGTCGGCCGGGCCCAGGGCTACGACGTGGCCGTGCTGAAGCTGAAGAAGGCACCGGACGGGCTGACCCCGCTCGCCCTGGGCGACTCGGACAAGGTCGCGGTGGGCGATTCCACCATCGCGATCGGAGCGCCGTTCGGTCTCTCCAACACGGTCACCACGGGCATCATCAGCGCGAAGAACCGCCCGGTCGCCTCCGGCGACGGCTCCAGCAACAAAAACTCGTACATGAGCGCCCTGCAGACCGACGCCTCGATCAACCCGGGCAACTCCGGCGGCCCGCTCCTGGACGCGGGCGGTGCGGTCATCGGCATCAACTCCGCCATCCAGTCCACCAGCGGCGGAGGCGTCGGCCAGTCCCAGGCCGGTTCCATCGGCCTCGGCTTCGCCATCCCGGTCAACCAGGCCAAGAACGTCGCCGAGCAGCTGATCAGGACGGGCCAGCCCGTCTACCCGGTGATCGGCGCGACGGTCACCATGGAGGAGAAGACCGGCGGCGCCGTCATCTCGGACGCCGGCGCCGGCGGCACCCCCGCGGTCACCCCGAACGGCCCGGCCGCCCAGGCCGGGCTGAAGGCCGGCGACGTGATCACCAAGTTCAACGACACCACGGTGGAGAGCGGACCGACGCTGATCGGCGAGATCTGGACCCACAAGCCGGGCGACAAGGTCACGCTCACCTACCAGCGCGACGGCAAGACGCAGACCGCCGAACTCACCCTGGGCGAGCGCAAGGGCGACAGCTGACCGGCTAGGCTGTTCCACGCGTCGAACCGTCCCCTCTCGGGGGTACGCCGAAGACGCGGGGTGGGTTGCCCGAGCGGCCTAAGGGAACGGTCTTGAAAACCGTCGTGGCGCGAGTCACCGTGGGTTCAAATCCCACACCCACCGCAGCAGGTCAGAGAAATAGCAGGTCAGAGGGCGGGTCTCCGGTTCGGGGGCCCGCCCTCTGCGTTCACCTTGTCTCACCTCGTGCCCCTGATTCCCGGTGCTGACCAGGGCGTGTGGGCCATGCGCGGGCCAGGACCGGTCCTACTCCTCGGCGCGAAGCCCCAGCTCAACGAGCCGGTTGGCCGCCGCCGAACCGCCCTTGAGGAGCTTGGCGTAGAACCGGTAGAGCACAGCGAGGCTGTGGCCGGCGCGGGAGGCAGCCTCCACCGGATCCATGCCGGACTTGATCCACAGCGAGATTGCGGCGTGCCGCAGGGCGTACGGGACGTCCGCGAGCGGGGTACGCAGCTCCTGCTCGCTGAGCACAGCCTCGCGGGCCTCGCTCCAGACCTCGGAGTACTCGTTCGACGTGAGGCGCCCGCCACGTGCCGCCCGGAACAACCGGCCGTCCGGCGCGACACCGAAGTACTCGATATGGGACCGAACCATGCGGACGTACACCGGCGGGACGGGGACGCTGCGTACGGCCTTCCGCGCCCGATGCTTCAGGCCGCGCTCGTCGTGCGACTTCCCGCTATCGGTCCAGCCGCCCCCGACCTCGGGATGACTTTCTGACACCAGCACTTCCCCCCAGGCCTCCGGCTCGCTCGCAGGGGGCAGGAGGAAATCCGACTCCCGCAGAGCCACGGCCTCACCAGGGCGCGTTGCCACGTAGTAGACGGCTCCGAAGAACGCCTCCAGATGTTGGCCCCGGTCGCCCTGCTCTGCCACGGCAGCGAGCAGCGTCCTAGCGAGCCGAGGACCGGGCACCCAACGGAAGTCGACTTCGTCCGAGGTCTTGGGAGCCGCCCAGTCCACCGACAGGAACGGGTGACGAGTGAGGAGTGCTCGCTCCTCGACCGCGTAACGGAAGGCGTTGCTCAGCACCATGCGCTTGCGGTTCGCGGTGTTCTCCGCCGCAGGCTTCCCGTTCAGAAGCCTGGAAAGGGCCGTCAGTGCCGCGCGGACATGCTCCGGCTTGGCTGCTTCGTCCACCCGCATTGAGCGCTGACCCACCCACTCCAACGCCCTCCGGACGTCGTCAGGGGGCTCTTCGGCCTCGCCCCGCGAGATGAGCTGGTCCTTAGGGCCGTCCACGGCTCGGAATGCCCACTGGTAGAGGGCAGTACGGAGCACTCGGGCATCAGGACGGGTGCCGCCGCCGGTGCCGACGGTGAAGACGGGCGTTACAACCGCCAGGGATTCCGCGATGCTCGCCCGGTGTTTCGCGGCCGCTCCCGGCCACTTCATCAAGGCGTACGCCCTGGCGTGCTCGAACCATGTCGGCATCGCGAGGGCGGCAAGCTCCTTTTCTGGAAGACCGGTCTCCTCGTCGAATTGTTGTCCCGCTCGTAGAGCGGCCATGAGTTGCGAGCGGCGGCCATCTGCCTGCGGTTTGAGGGTGAAGCTCTTTGAGTGCCCCTCGGCTCCGACGCGCCAGCGGAGTTCCCAGGGCTTCGGTCGGCCTTTGCGCTGCCGGATGGACCAGATGACGACGTCGAAGGTGAGCATGTCTCTCCATGAAGAGAGGGCCCGCCGTGGCGGGCCCTCTCGGATCTGGTTGGTGCGGACTCAGGCGGCTTCCTCGTACCTGGCGAGCCAGGCGTCAAGGTCGCCACGGCGTACGCGTACCTGGTGGTTGGGGAGCTTGATGAGCTTCGGGGCGAGACCACGTGCACGCAGGCGGTAGAAGGCGGCGCGGGACATGTTGAGTTCGGCGAGGACTTCGGGGAGCTTCAGCATCTGGGGGCGGGCCACGGTGCGACTCCTTGGGCGGGTCGATGAGGGTTGCGCCCTCGGTGGTGGGCGCGTGTGTCCGAGGCTGTGATTTCTGCGTCATCGCGTCATCCGTGTCACTCATGCCCTCTGAGCTGCGGATACGCGGTGACGCAACCGGTTGGGGGTGCGTCATCCGTGACGCAGGCGTGCGTCACGGGGTGACGCAGGTGACGCGGGGTGACGCAGCCGAAGCCGTTCTGCGTCACCCTGATCGCCGCAGTTCAGGGGCTGTTTCAGGGGCCGTGGTGACGCGGGTGACGCAGTCTTCCTTTTCTTAAGAAAAAAGAGAGGGGGTGTCTGTTGTGATGTGGGGTTGCTTCGGGAGCGAAGTGGGGAGCCGCTTCGCGGCGCGACCCTCGGGCGGCGTTCCGCCGAACAGCAAGAGGAGCACCTGGCGCCGTGGCGAGTGGTGCTCCTCTTGCTTGTCCTGCCCCCGGCCGCGGGTGCGGGTCAGAGCGACTGCTGCTCGTGGGGCGGCAGGGCGGGGCGTCGGGTCATTTCGATGTACCGGCTCTCGCGGGTGCGGCCCCAGTCGACGAGTACGCCCCTGGCCGCAAGGGTGGGCTGGAGACGCTTGAGGCGGTCGGAGAGGACTTTCCCGGTTGTGGGCCACCCTTTGGGCAGCGGACGGCAGTCGTCGCCGCTGTAGAGGCCGCCAAGGAGATGGAGCCACTCCGAGGACGTCATCCGTGTCTCGGTGCCGGGGTCGAGGGTGGCGGCGTGCTTGAGGACGGTCTGCGCGAGGAGGTCCCCTTCGATGACGTCGTCGTTCAGCTCGTCCAGGCTGCTGCGGTAGGCGGGGAGCGTGCCGAACCCTGTGGCGGCGTCGATCTGCGCGCACAGGTGCGCGAAGTCCGCCATCCGCAGATCGCTCGGGATATCCGCCTCGGTCGCCCGGACCTTGACCGTCAGGTCGAGGAGAGAGCCGAGGATCGCGGGCAAGGCCGCTTCGAACTCCCGCCACAGCTCCGCTTCGGTCCGCCGCACGCTCGGGCGTTCCAGGCGCAGCGGCAGGAGGCGTTCGGCGAGGTCGGGGCGGATGACGCCGACGTCGATACCGGTCAGCAGGAGCGGGCGGCGGTAGCGGGAGCGGACGACATCCCCGTCACTGAACAACGCGCGCTTGATGCTCTCGGCTCCGGTGACGATGCAGCACATGAGGTCGGACAGGTCCGGGGCCAGGTGGGAGAGGTTGTCCAGCGCGGTGACCCATCCCGCCGCGACGGCCGTGATCAGGTTCTCTTCGTCCTTCGGGGCCCGGCGCAGGTCGCCGGTCATGCCCTCGATGATCCGCACCAGCATCCGGCCGGCCGTCGACTTCCCCGCGCCCTGCGGGCCGGTGAGGAACGGGGCCGGGACGGGGACGGACGGGCCGAGGCAGCCGATGAGCCAGGCCAGGGCCAGGCTCTCGGTGTCGGCGGTGGCGAAGTTCGTCAGCCGCAACAGCTGGTCGATGCCCTTGCCCTCGGTGTCCCGGGCGGGCATCGGGAGCTCTCCGGTGAGCTGGGTGCGCCGCCAGCACACCTCACGCGGGTCCGGAACCTTGATCTCCCACCCGTTGGGGTGGATGCGGACGGACTGCCCATCGTCGCGCCCCAGGTCCAGCCACGTCGCCCCGTCGAACCCGGGGGCGACACGGATGTGTGTGGGCTGCACGTCCTGACTCAGCGCGAGTGCTTCGATCAAGTCCAACGCCTCCTTGAGCGACGTCCCGTTGAAGACGCCGACCCCGTCGTTGAAGAGGTCGACCATGAGTTCCTGCCGGTGGCTGCCCGTGGTGCCCTGGGAGCGGATCGGGCGGGCGACGGGGTGACCGATCCGCTGGGCGTAGACGGTGCCCTCGGTGGTGCGGAAGTACCGGAAGTGCGACTGCGCGTACTCGGTGATGACCTCACGCGCCGGAGTCTTCTCGTCCTCGGACATGGCTCACATCCCCAATGCAGTGCGGGCGTTGGACCACGCGTCCGAGCAGTGCCGGGCGCTCTCACCCTTGGCCTGGGCGGCGGCGAACAGCCGGGCGGCGTGGGCCTCGGTGAGGCACCCGCACCGGCCGTGGGCGGACAGGACGGCGAGGAACGTGCGGTACACCGTCGCGTGGACCCCGGTGGTGGCCTCGGTGATCTGCTGCTCGGCCATGGCAATGCCGCGATCCAGGTAGGCGGGCGTGCGGTGACGGCATCCCCCGCCCCCGGCGGGCATGGGGGCGGTGACGGGGCGGACCGGCGACGGCTTCTTGATGATCAG
>NZ_JBEXRT010000035.1:0-78633 GCF_040613235.1 Streptomyces sp. NPDC006296
CGGCCCCCCCCGGCCCCCCCCCCTCTCTCACCACACCCCGGGGGGGGCCCCCCCCCCCGGGGGGCCCCCCCCTCCGTCGTCCTGGCGTCGTGTCAGGGGCGGTAGCCGCCTTGGACGAGGCCGAGCGCTGCGGTGCGCAGCTCGCTCGCGGTGGTCCGGCCCACTGACAGTTCCTCCTGGATCGTGGCGAGGGGCACGGCGTCCAGCTGGGTCTCCTGGCCGGCCGGGGTCGCGGCGAGCAGCAGGCGGGCGACGCGGCGTTCGGAGCGCTCGCGGGGGGTGAGGCGGGCGTAGTCCTCGCGCTCCTGGGCGGCGACCTCGATGTGGGCGGCCTGCTCGCGGAGCTGGGCGGTGCGCAGCTCCATCTCGGCGGCCTGGTGCTCGGCCTGGGCCTGCTGGCGGCGTCGGTCGGCGCGCTGGGCGGCGGTGCGCTCCGCTTCCTGCTCGCGGCGCTCCGCCTCGGCGGTGGTGCGGGCCGCTTCCTCGCGGAGGTGTGCGGTGCGGAGCTCGGCTTCGGCGGCCTGTTCCTGGGCCTGGGCGGCGTCGCGGCGGGCGGCGGCGGCTTCCGCCGACTCCAGTGCGTCGGCCTCGGCGCGGGCCTGGCGCTCCGCCGCCGTCTTCTGGAGCTCCGCCCGGGTCCGGGCGGCCTCCGCCTCGGCCTGGGCCTGGGCGGTGGCGGCGGTCGCCTGGGCGGCGGCCGTGCCGGTGCGGGCGGCGACTTGGTGCTCTGCTTCGGCGATGTCGGCCTCGTCGGTCAGGGCGGTGATGCGGTCCCGCTTCGCCTGCTCGCGCTGGCGCTCCGCCTTGAGCCGCTCGCGCTCCGCCTCCTGCTCCGCGCGCTCCTCCGCCTCGGCTTCCCACTTCGACGGGAGGGCGAGCGCCTCCTCCACGGTGTAGCCGTGGGGCGCCATGGTGATCGGGAGGAGCTGGGTCTCGGTGGCCTTGGAGAGGGTGCCTCCGAGCTCGTGGGTGAGCCAGACCTTGTATCCGGCGAGGGCCTGCTCGCGCTCCACCATCTCCGGGTAGGAGGTCACCGCGGCGAGCCGCATGCGCCGGTAGAGGCGTCCCGTGCGGACGGGGGCGAGGACCCAGCGGTGCATGGGGATGCGGTCGCTGGCCGTGCCCTCCTTGATGCGGGCGGCGTGCATGAGCAGCCGCCGGGCCGCTTCCACGCCGAGGACGAACAGGACAGGCATCACGCCGTGGCTGAGGGCCCGCGGGGGGGCCGCCGTGAGGTTGGTTGGGTCCGTGGTGGCCCAGGTCGGATAGCGAGCGCGGCCATGCGGAGCTCGCTCGCGGTGGTCCGGCCGACCAACAGCGCCTCCTGGAGGGTGACCAGGGGCACGGTCCGTTCGCCGGCCTGACCTCGGCTCGCATTTGCCCTGGTCAGAGCCGTTCCCCAAGATTTCGCTTCGTTATTTCGAGAAAAGTTCAAATCACGGGTGACATTTCCAGGATTCGCTCGCACATACCTCGTCTACAACAAGGCGTCTCCAAACACCTTCGCGCGATGAAGAAATCGTCGAGGTTGGCAGGGGGCCAGACCGGAGGGGGTTCTGCCATGAGGGCAGAGGACGAGATCAACGAGATCGTGACCGCGAACCTGGCCGAGGACCGGGCAGCTCGGATCCGCCGCGACGCCGAGCGGATCGAGGAACTGGCCTACCACCGGTTCGAGGGGCGGGACTACAAAGTGTTCGAGGACGAGCTGTACCGGGAGGTGCAGCCGATCCTGCTCGGAATGCTCCGCAAGGGAACGCTCGCCCGGCTCGCCCAGAAGCATTCCGAGCGCCACGGGCGGGGGTTCATCGTGCACCCCGACGACCTGGCCCTGCTGAAGAGCAGCAGCGACGCGCGGGACACGGTCATGGTGGACATGGTGCTGAAGGCGCTGCAGAAGCTTCAGCGCGACCTGAAGAAGGGGCGCGGCTGGAGGGCGGACCACAACGGTCCCCGTGGGGCCAGCTGCCTGACGTCGTACTTCATCACCCTGTGCGTCTGGATGTTCCGTCGGGCGTACGTGGAGTGGGCGAAGGCCCGTGTGGAGTGGGCACGCCTGCACTCCGTCTACGACTTCACGGAGGACGCGGTGGGCATCGGCCGCCTGCTCGCCGCCACCGACTACATGGTGGAGGAAATCTTCGGCACAGCCTTCGAGGAGATCCTCGATGAGCAGACGCCGGCGACTCAGGCCGTCGTGCGGCTGACGGTCATGGGCTTCGGGGGAACGGAGATCGCCGACAAACTGAACATGCCCCACGGGACCGTGCGGAATCGGCTGACGCGCTTCAGGACGGCGCTCTACCAGGCCGCGGCCGATGGCCGTATCTGGATCCCGAGGGAACTGCACACGCGGAAGGCGCCGCGTCAGGCCGAGGAGGTTGCCGCGTGAACTGGCTGATCCGCGCGTGGACGTGGCGTGCCGTCCAGGTGCTGAAGAGTGCGTCGGTATTCGCGCGGCGCCGGTGGACGGCCGCTGATGTATGGGTCCAGGACCACCACGCGGGTGTGGGGGTCACCGTGCTCCTGGTGCTCTGCACGGCTGTGGGGCTCCTGCTGCGGTTCCGGATGGACCAGGTGACCGAACTGGCGAAGCAGTTCGCGCCGGTGTGCACCATCATCTCCATCACAGTCACCGCGATCTTCAGCTGGATCAAGTGGGTCCGGAAGCGCAGGAAGACCCGGCTGGCGACCGCAGGTGCCGCCAGGCCGTGATGAGGGGCGGAGACGCCCTGCCGCACCGTAAGACCGCTCGGCCTGCGCTCCCACCTCGGAGCGCAGGCCGAGGCTGTCCCCGGTCCTGAAGGGTTTCCAGCACATCACGGGCCTTCAGCTGTCCCTCACGGCGCCGCTCTGCGCCAGCGAGTGCCGCCTCAAGCAACGTCTCCCTGTAGTGCCGCGCTATTTGAAGGACCTGACCGCAAGAGAGGAGAAAGCCATCCCAACTCCGAGGGGCGGACGCGTTGTTGCCCAAACGGTCATGAGGTCAGCAGTTGTTGCCGTCTGCTGAGCCAGTGAAGCTGGGTTCGAGGGCTGTGGGACTAACGGTGGTGTGTGAGGTGAGGTTTTCGTCGTCATGGGTCGTTTAGCGGGCTCTCGCAGGGGCGCGGAGCTGTTCGGTCAGCTGCTCGAGTTCGGCTGCCGTGGCAGGCGAGGAGTCGTTGAGTCCGCTGTGCACGGCCGTCGGGCTCTTCAGGAAGCGCCGGAGCGCGGCCACGAGGAGTCCCTGCGGCAGAGCCCGCAACGCGGCGAACGCGCGAGGTACCGGCGGCGTCTCCATCGCGGCGAGGTTCTGCCGTATGAGGTGGAGCATGCCGCGGACCGCGTCCGGGTCGTCGGCCAGCGCTACCGGGCCGCCCGCCGCGTGGACCGCCCGACCGAGCGGCACCTCGAATGCGGCATGCGTCCTGAGCCAGGCGTCCATCCGCGGCTCGGCCTTGGCGTTGATCCCGGCGGTACGGAACGTCTCCACGATCCGTTCCAGTCGCGGGGTGGTGCGGCCGTCGGGCTCGCCGATCGGCATCGCGACCCGCCGGGTGATGAAACTGCTCTTGCGGTAGCGGATCACGTCGCCGTCCATCGTGCCGCCCGTCACGGGGAAGCCGAGTAGCACCCGTTCGTGGCCGATCGCCGCGCCCAGCGTTTCCGGTCCGGCTGCCCAGTTGAGCAGGAACAGCACATCGCCTTGGACGCCGGCGAGTGATTCCAGCACCGCGTCCACCTGGTGGGTGCGGACGAAGACGGTGATCAGGTCGTACTCGCTGCCCGGGTGCTCGATCACCGGTACCGGTACCCGCCGGACGGCTGGGGTGTCTTCCTCGGCGAGCTGCACGCCGTGCCGGCGTAAAGCGGTCAGGCGACCACCCCGGGCGAGGAGCGAGACGTCGTGGCCGGCCTCATGCATGCGGGCGGCGAACAGGCTGCCGCAAACCCCGGCGCCGTACACGAGCAGCTTCATGACAGCCTTCTTTCACTCGATTGAATCATACGTTCGTTTCATTCAAACATATGTAGAGTCCCTGTGTGGCGACCTCAGACACCCGCACCCAGCTCCTCGACGCGGCGGAGCACCTCTTCGCCGAGCACGGATACCGCGGCACCTCGGTCCGCGCGATCACTAAACTCGCCGGAGCGAACCTGGCCGCCGTCGGCTACCACTTCGGGTCGAAGGCGGAGCTGATGGCCGCGGTCGCCCGCCGCGTGATCGAGCCCATCAACGATGCCCAGTGCGCCGGGCTCGACACATTGCTCGCCCGGACCCCCGACCCGCCGGTCGGCGAACTGGTGGAGGCATTCGTGGGCCCGCTGTTCGACGAGATGTCGGCCGGCGCCGAGGGCGGCGCCCGGACGTCCCGGCTGATCGTGACGATCCTCAGCGACCCGGCCGAGGAGGCGCGCAGCTGGACCGGCCCTGGCGAGGACACGGTCCGCGAGCGCTACCTCACAGCCTTCGCGCGCGCACGGCCCGGCCTGTCGCCGGAGGAGCTGTGGTTCCGGATACGGGGGATCCTTGCCGTGGCAGCCGTCGAGCGCCTCGAGGTCCACCAGCAGCCCTCCCCGGGCTGCACGCCCCCGGCAGCGGGCGAGGCGGCCCGGCAATGGGCGATCACGTTCCTGACGGCAGCGATGAGTGCGCCACCGACCCGGACCTGACGACCCGAGACAGGCGCTGGCGGCACGGGTCAGGGGCGTTCGCCCTGTGGACGAGGGCAGTGAGGCACTGATCGGCGGCGTTCTCGTTTCGCCAGGTGATGTAGCGGCGGATCATGCTGCCCTGTTCCTTGCGGGGCGGGTGGTCGGTTCCGTCGAGGGCGAACTGACGCAGGGCCCTGAACTGGGCCTCCATGCGGTTGGGCCAGGAGCGGTGAGTGAGGTTTTGTCCATCCGATGTCTGTTTCGTTCGGTCTCGGTGTCACGCCAGTCGGGGGTGGTCTCGCGGGTGAGGCGGCGGGGCACGGGGTTGATGGCGGTCAGCTGGATCATTGGCGGCTGGATCGGTTGAGGCGGGTGACCGCGCTTCGCTGCGGCCATGGCAGTCACCTCAAGCGGTCAGGCCGGCGCTGGTCAGCCAGATGTGTTCGCACGTCGCCGAGGCGGGGTGGCGCGGGATTCCTGTGAGGCGTGGTAAAAGGTGCGCTCGATCATCCAGCGCAGGGCAGTGCGGGGCGCGGTCAGCGGGTGCGTTCGTAGTGGCGGCGTGCTTTTGCGCGGTTACCGCAGGCAGCCATTGAGCACCAGCGGGCGCGGTTGGCGCGGCTGCGGTCGAGCAGGAACAACTGGCACTCGTCGTTGGCGCAGGGGCGTAGCCGGCCGGGCATGTGCTCCTCAGTGGCGGCCCAGGCGAGGATCACCTCGACGGTCAGCCGGGCGTGTGGGGGAGTCTTGACTGTCCACTGAAGGCCATCCGAAGTGATCTCCGGGGTCTGGTTGACCCCTTTGAGCAGCGGGGTCAAGACAGTGGGCGAGTTTTCTCCGCGCACTACGTCTCGCAGGGCGTCCCGCGCCTCGCGCAGCAGCTCCAATTCCGCGAGGGTGCCTTCGCCGCCGTGCTCCCGTGCCCAGCGCCTGCCTCCGGCCGGGTCGCCGAGCGTGTCCCGTTCCTTGCCGTTGACCAGGGGCCTGCTGTTGAGCAGGTCCAGCAGCGGGCCCATGGACCTCACACTCCACTCTAACCGGATTAGATCACTTGACAGGTTAGCGCACACCATGCTTGCATGGCGAGAAACTAACCGGATCAAACATACGAAGGGGTTAGGATATGAGCTCGGTGCACCACCGGACCGCCACCGTTGACGGCCACGAGGTCTTCTACCGAGAGGCCGGCCCCGCCGACGCCCCCGCGATCGTCCTGCTGCACGGCTACCCGACCAGCTCGTTCATGTTCCGCGAGCTCATCCCGTTGCTGGCCGACAAGTACCACGTCATCGCTCCGGATCATCTCGGCTTCGGTCTCTCCGACGCACCCCTCGTAGAGGAGTTCACCTACACCTTCGAAGCCCTTGCCGACCTCACCTCCGGACTGCTCGAGCAGCTGGGTCTGGACCGCTACGCCCTGTACGTCCAGGATTACGGCGCCCCCATCGGCTGGCGACTCGCGCTCCGGCACCCGGAACGGATCACAGCCATCGTCACCCAGAATGGCAACGGCTACGAGGACGGATTCGTCGAGGCGTTCTGGACCGACGTCTGGGCCTACGGGGCGAACCCCGGTCCCGACACCGAACCCGCCGTCCGCGCCGCGCTGGGCATCGATGCCATCCGCTGGCAGTACCTACACGGTGTGCCCGACACGAGCCTGGTCAGCCCGGACACGTGGGAGCACGACGTTGCCCTCGTCTCTCGCGAGGGCAACGACAAGGTCCAGCTCGCGCTGTTCCGCGACTACCAGAACAACCGCCAGCTGTACCCGCTGCTGCACGAGTTCCTGCGCACCAGCGAGGTCCCGGTGCTCGCTGTGTGGGGCCGCAACGACGAAATCTTCGGCCCGGCCGGCGCGCAGGCCTTCGCCCGCGATGCCAAGGATGCCGAGGTGCACATGCTCAACGGTGGTCACTTCCTGCTGGAGAGTCACCTGGACGTCGTCGCGGGTTACCTGCGCGGCTTCCTCGGACGGGTGCTGGGCTAAGAGCCATCTCATTTGGCCCAAATAGGATGTCTACCGGATGCCACAGCGGCTTGGGCGCCACCGGTGGACTATCGAACGCACCATGTCCTGGCTCGCAGGCTGCCGCCGACTCCACCGACGCGCTACGAGCGCAAAGCCGAGTACTTCCTCGCCTTCACGAGCATCGTCTGCACCCTCATGTGCTACCGCAGACTCACCAGAAGATCTCTCGCAGACCCGATGCCACCCAAATCATCCCGATGAGGACAACAAAAACGCCACCTGCTCTGAGGGTGTTCACGGTGGCCGTTCCGGGGTCCACGAAATCGGAGACACGTTCAAAAAGTCCCCCCGCAAGGTTCCAGAAGTTCCCGAGAAGCGAGACCCCAAAGAACAGGATTGAGGCACCGACTAGAGTTGACAGCATCCGATCTCCTCCCCCAGCGCGATCTGATGCTCGGCTGGCAGAGCGACGAGACCGGTCACGCGACTTCGCGATACAGCAGGACATCCGACAGTAGGGGCGCCCTAGCCACTCGGCCCGGAACTGCGACCGCCCCTGCTGTGCCGGGAAGCACCGCAGATTACCGAGCAACGGCACCGCCAGATGCCCTCAGGTGTCTGCCCGTTGCCGTCGAGAGCCTAACCCAGTCCCCCAACGCCTGTATGACCCTGGACAGCTGCTGGCCAGGCCAAATGAGATGACTTGTTAGAGCAGCTGCGGCATGGATTCGCTCGCGGAACAGATAGACGGGGCCGTTGGCTGCAAGCCCGGTGCCATCCGTGATGCGCTGGAAGTACTCGTCCGCCAGTATTAGTCCGCCAGGGCCGGGTAGGTCCCCAACGCTGGCGATGTACCACCACACGCAACCCAGCGTAGGCATATTCAAAGCAGGCGGAAGTACGAGAAGGACCTTGTGGTGCCGCCCGGCTGGCGCATCACCTGCTTCTTCACCGGGAAGGGCCTCCGCAAGCGCGGCGTCGCGCACACTGCGCTCGGCGGGGCGCTGGCCGAGATCGCCCGTCAGGGCGGTGGCACGGTCGAGGGCTACCCGGAGGAGACCGACGACCGCTCAGTGTCGGGCTCGTTCCTGCACACCGGCCCTATGGCCGCCTTCGAGAACCACGGTTTCACGCGGACCCGGCTGATCTCACCCCACCGGTGGGTCGTGACGCTCAACGTCGCTCCGGCCGGAGGCAGCGACTGATCTGTGGTCTGTCGGCCGAACAGGCTCTCGTCCGATACGGCAGCGCTTTGGCCTGCGTACCTCGCCTTCGATGAGACGACCTGTGCTCCGTCAAGGTTCGGTGAGATTCCCTCAGAGTTCGATGCGACAGGACAAAAGCACGAGTGCTTCGCCACCGCACCGTCCCCCGACAGCTCCCATGCCGGGGGACGGTGCGTTTGCGTTGGTCTTAGGCGGCCCAGCCGACGGAGGAGATGTTGGTGTAGGCGTCGTAGTCGGATCCGAGGTCCTCGATGACGCTGTCCCACACGGCGTCGAGTTCGTCCACGTCGTCGTTCATCCAGGCGTCCTCGGCGCGGTCCCAGACGCCGCGGGCGTTGATGCTGCGGCTGGACAGGTCCCGCTGGTGCCTGCACTCGACCCGGGTCTGGTCGGCGGGGTCGATCTCGTTGCGGGTTTCGCGGTCGTGGTTGTTGAGCCGCTTCTTCAGGTCCCCGGCGACGCAGGTCCCAGTACGCGGCATCCAGCCGGGGCCGGTTCGGCTTCTTCCGGGATCCGCTTCGGCTTCGCCGAGGGGTCGGGTCAGGGGACCACGATCAGCTTTCCTACGTGTCCGCGCCGCGCGAGTTGTGCCTGGGCTTCGCCTACCTGTCCGAGTGGGAAGGTTGCGGCGACGACCGGTCTGACGTCGCCGCGTCGGGCAATTTCCACCAGGTGGTCGAAGATCCGCGGTGTGTGCATGGTTGAGCCCACCAGGGAGAGATCGGCCAGGTAGAGCCGACGCACGTCGATCTCGACAGCCCAGCCGTCAAGGGCACCGGCGACCACCCAGCGTCCCCCGGCTCTCAGCAGTCCGAGGCCGGGGCCGAGGACCGCGCCGGCAACGACGTCGATAACAGCGTCGTACCCCTGCGGTGCGGCCGCCGCTGCGTCGGCGAGCACCTCGCCTCGTCGCCGATCCACCACAGCGTCGGCACCAGCGCTGCGGACAGCGTCTGCCTTGTCGCCACTGCACACTGCGACGACCCGGGCCCCGCGGGAGCGGGCCAACTGGACAGCGGCAAGACCGACACCGCCCGAGGCGCCAGTGACGAGCACGGTATGGCCCTCCGATACGGCCCCGCGGTCGAGCATGCCCAGCGCGGTGCCATAGGCGATAGGCAGTGCAGCCAGTTCCACATCCGTGAGGGGCGAGTCCTGGACGGAGTGGGCTCGTGCACGCGGTACCACGACGTACTCGGCGAACCCCCCGTCCCTCTCGCTTCCGAGCACGTCGGCCGGGCGGGCGTCCGGCCCCGGGCTGTCGTACTGGGCCGGGTCCACCAGCACCCGCGTACCGACGAGTCCGGTGACGTCCTCATCGCCACAGGCAACCACAGTGCCGACCACGTCGGCTCCCTGGATGCGCGGGAAGTCGAGCGGACCGAGCCATCCCGTCCTGACATCCGGGTCCTGCGCCGCACCGTAGGAGCCTTCACGGGTCCACAGATCGGTGTTGTTGCACCCCGCCGCGTGCACCCGGACGAGCACCTCACCCGGTACCGGGCAGGGCACCGGCACCTCGCGCTCCTCAATCACGTCGAGGTCTCCGTGGCCGGTGATCACAACGGCCCTCATCGAACGAGGAACAGGCGGTGACGGTGGTCCGGACGATGACGGAGAGGTCGGTGACATGAGGACAGGGTCCCATGCAGCCCCGTCCACCTCCCGCTGCACCGGCGCTCGATGCCGGAACCGGAGGGCAAAGGCCGGCCGCCCCCGGGGCGCCGCGCCTGGCCTCGGTCAGGGGCAGCTCACCGCATCCAGTTGCGCAAGCGCGCCTGCTTGGGACCGCACGCGCCGTTGGCGAGGGACTCGTCGTAGCGCCGTTGCAGGGCGGCGTCGACCTCGGTCTTCGGCGCGTTCATGGGGGCATAGGCCCCGGAGTAGATGACGCACGATGAGCTGGAGACCGGCCACAGCACCCACGAGCCGAACGCGACGACGGCAGCCGTCACGGCGAGCACGGCTGCGACTCGGCAGCGTGGTGTGGAGAGGTGGCGGGGTATCACCAGCCGATGGTACGGAACCCCGCACCGACAGCGGACGACCGGGACCTGTGGGGCAAGCGTCACAGGTGTGGTCACCGCCGCACCCGGTCCGACGGACGAGGAGCACCCGGGGGGGCCGGAGCGCTTGCGACAGGCCGGACCGGCGCAGCGCAGCCCTGGTTCCCCGAAACCACGCCCGCCCACCAGCACCACCACCCTCACCTGGGTTCTTGCGTGGAGGCCCTAGGCGTGCCCGTCCTCGGCGGGGGGGCGTGGCCACGGAGACCACGAAGGCCGCTGTGCCGGCCGGGAATGCCCCGGTACCGTCCTGAAGAAGGTCGCCAAGCAGGGCGGGGAGCTGGTCCTGGGCCGACGGCACACTCGCACCCAGCGCCGCGCCGGCAAGGCCGACCGGCGGAACCACTCCGGCAAGCACCGAACTCATGGCCTGCACCTCCTCGCCCTGACCGACGAGAACGGGCGCCTGATCTGGATATCCGCCGCCCGCCACGACCATGTCCTGGCCCACCTGCGCGCCGCCGGGCCCCGGTTCGCCGGCCCCGGGGCGCCCGGCGGCGCGCAGGCCTCGGGATGCCGGCCGACCTCGGCTTCCGCGGCCTGGACAACGACATCCTCGACCCCGTGATCGTCACCGGCTACGCCGCCGGCCGCACCCACACGCTCACCCCAGGCGGGAAAGAAGCCAACCGCGCCCTGGCCGTCGGACGCGTGCCGGTCGAGCACGCCCTCGCCCACCTCAAGAACTGGCGACCCCTCACCAAGCTCCGCACCGACCCCGCCCAAGCGACCCGCCTCCTGCGAGCCCTGCTCGTCCTGACGAACCTCGACATCAGCCGCTGGCGGATGACCTTCGCCGCAGGCTCACGCCCACCACCAGCACGAGCACGAGCACCCCGAGGACCGGTCACACCAGCCCCTTGCCCTGCGACTTCAAGGTGGCGAAGACTCAGTGGTGGAAGGTTTGTCGCATCACCGCAGATCCAGCGCACTCGTCCACTTCCCAGTTTGGTTCGTACGACGTCACTGGATGCCTGGGCGGGATCCACACCGACAACCTCGGTCCCACGGCCGGCCAGGAGAAGTGCGCACACTCCTGTGCCGCAACCGATGCCCGGTACTCGTTGCGCCTCGAACTGGCCTGCCGCCTGCCGTCTGCAGATATGCGTTGAGGTCGCTGCGGTCGGGGTCGAGCCGATCGCAGATCGCGGCGAGTCCCGGGACCGCCTCGAAAGGGAGTATCTGCTCGGGCCGAGCGCTGCATACGTTCGGCCGCACGGCTGACGGCTGCTTCGCACATCCACGTCTGTCCTCGCTGCGGGACTGGGGGGGGGCGGGGCTCCCCCGTCACCGCGCGCCGGGCGTCGCCCGCAGCATCATCCGGTTCACGGTGCACGTGATCCCGGACCCCGAGCACCCGGACGCCGCCGACACCCTGGAGGCGATGTGCGATGAGCACCTGGTGCCCGCGCACGCGGTGCACTGCGCACCCGGTGCGCACCGAGTCCGTCCGGTGTGCACGGCGATGCGCACCACCGTCCATTCGGTGCGCTCCACTCGGTGGGCGTGCTGCGCAGGGCACGACGGTTGGAGACAGGTGGCCGGTGGGAGACAGGTGGCCGAGTAGCTGGCTCAGGTGGTGAGCAGTTCGGTGATCTCATGGGCGAGCTCCGGGCCGAGCGAGCCCCAGCCGTCCTTGTAGCCGTACACACTCCCCAGGCTGCGGGCGTCGTGGTCGCCGTTCAGGATGTCTATGTCGGAGGGGGTGATGAGCGACGGGTGGGCGACACCGACGGCGCCCGAGACCTTCAGCAGCTCCCTGCGCAGGGTGCGCAGGTACATCGCGGCCCGGATGCCCTTGGACGGCGCGTCGATGCCGCGCGCCAGCCACGGGTCCTGGGTGGCGACGCCGGTGGGGCACTTACCGGTGTGGCACTTCTGGGCCTGGATGCAGCCGATGGACAGCATCGCCTCACGGCCCACGTTGATCATGTCGGCGCCGAGGGCGAACGCGACGACGGCGCTCTCGGGCAGGCCGAGCTTGCCGGAGCCGATGAAGGTGATGTCGTCGGTCAGGCCCCGCTCGGCGAACACGCCGTAGACGCGGGAGAAGCCCATGCGGAACGGCAGGGACACCGAGTCGGCGAAGATCAGGGGAGCCGCCCCGGTGCCGCCCTCGCCGCCGTCGACGGTCACGAAGTCGACCCCCCGCTCGCCCCGCTCCATCAGGGTGGCGAGTTCCTCCCAGAAGTCCATCTCCCCGATGGCGCTCTTGATCCCGACCGGCAATCCGGTCTCGGTGGCCAGCAGTTCCACGAAGTCGAGCATCGAGTCCACGTCGTGGAACGCGGTGTGCCGAGACGGCGAAGCGCAGTCCTCGCCTGCGGGGATGTCGCGGATCCCGGCAATCTCGTCGGTCACCTTTGCGCCCGGCAGCATGCCGCCGAGCCCCGGCTTCGCGCCCTGCGAGAGCTTGATCTCGATCGCCTTGACGGGCGCGCCCGCGACCGTGGACTTGAGCTTGTCGAGGTTGAACGTCCCGTCCTCGTTGCGGCAGCCGAAGTACGACGTACCGATCTGCAGGACGAGGTCCCCGCCGTTGAGGTGGTAGGGCGACAGGCCGCCCTCGCCGGTGTTCTGCATCGCCCCGGCCAGCGCCGCACCCTTGTTCAGCGCCGCGACGGCCGCGCCGGACAGCGAGCCGAAGCTCATCGCCGAGATGTTGATGACGCTCGCCGGGCGGAACGCCTGCGCGCGGCCGCGCGGTCCGCCGAGCACCTTGGCCGAGGGCAACGCCGCCTGCGGGTCGCTCAGATCGGGCAGCGCACCGGCGAACGTACGCTGCTTCACGTAGGCATGACCCTGCTCGTGCTCGATGTCGTTGTCGGTACCGAACCCGAAGTAGTTGTTCTCCCCCTTCGCCGACGCGTAGATCCAGCTGCGCTGGTCACGGCTGAAGGGACGCTCCTCGTCGTTGGACGCCACGATGTACTGCCGTAGCTCGGGGCCGATCGTCTCCAGCACATACCTGGCGTGTCCCACCAGGGGGAAGTTCCTCAGCAGCGCGTGTTTCTTCTGCACGAGGTCGCGGGCGGCCACCAGCGCCAACCCCGTGGCGGCTGCCGCGCCTATGCTCCGAGCACGCATGACAGAAGTTCCTCTCCTCGACCGGCCGGGCCTCACGGTGGCCGTCTACCCCGCGCCGCGGAAATGCCACGCGATGCCGCAGACCGGATGCACCACCCCTGCGGGAAGCCGCGGCGCGCCGCGGAAATGCCACGCGATAACGCAGACCCGAGGCACCGCCCCTGCGGGAAGCCGCGGCGCGGCCCTCGCGCAGGGGGGCGGGGCGCGCCGCGGGCGGGCCAGAGCGCCGAGTCGAGGTGCCCGAGGTGCTCGATGAGGTTCATGTTCTCGGCGTAGTCCACCGGGCAGTTGATGATCGACACGCCCGGGTCCGCCAGTGCCTCACGGAGCGTCGGCAGCAGGTCCCCGGCGGACTCGATGTGGTAGCCCTTCGCGCCGAAGCTGCGGGCGTACTGGACGATGTCCGGGTTCCCGAAGTCGGTGTTGGAGTGTTCCCCGACCTCCAGGTCCATCTTCCACTTGATGAGCCCGTAGCCGTTGTCCTCCCAGATCAGCACGGTCAGCGGGATGTTCTCGCGAACCGCCGTCTCGATCTCCTGGGAATGCATGAGGAACGAGCCGTCGCCGACCGCCGCCAGCACCTTCGTCTGCGGCCTGGCGAGCTGGACCGCGAGCGCGCCGGGCAGCGAGAAGCCCATGGTGGACAAGCCGTTGGAGATGAGGCAGGTGTTCGGCGCGTACGTCGGGTAGAGCCGGGCCATCCACATCTTCAGCGCGCCGGTGTCGACCAGCACGATGTCATCGCGACCGAGCGCGGCGCGGGTGTCGGCGATGACACGCTGCGGAGCGAGCGGATAGCGCTCGTCCGCGGCGCCCCGCTCGAGTTCCCCGGCCAGCAGCGTGCGGGCGGCCGCGGTGTCCTCGTCGTCGACGCTCCAGCGCAGGCCGTCGAGTCCGGTGGCAAGGGCGTCGAGAGAAGCGGAGATGTCACCGATGATGCCGACATCGACCGAGTAGCTGTCGTCCACCTCCGCCGGGACGCGGTGGATATGGACGATCTTCTTGTCACCGTCCGGGTTCATCCGGGACGGGTCGAACTCCTGCAGTTCATAGCCGACGGCGATGACGACGTCGGCCTCCTCGAACCCGAAGTTGGTGTAGTCGCGCCGCATGAAGCCGAACGTGCCGGTCGCGCACGGGTGGTCGTCGGGCAGGACCCCCTTACCGTGGAAGGTGGTCGCCGTCGACACGTCGAGTGCGGTGGCGAACGCCGCCAGCGACTCCTCGGCCCCGCCGCGCGCCGCGCCGTGCCCGGCGAGGATCACCGGCCGGCGGGCCTCCCGCAGCAGCTCCACAGCCCGCTCGATCTGCTTAGGAGACGGCGCCTCGGGCTGCACGACGTCCCTGCGCAGCGGGCGCAGGCCCGAGCCGTCCGCCGCCTCGTCGACATCCTCGGGCACGGCGAGGTAGACGGCACCGGGCCGCTCGGACTCCGCGGTCTTGAACGCGCGCCGCACCATCTCGGGAATGGCCTGGACAGCCGGGACCTGCGCCGACCACTTCGTGACCGGAGCGAACATGCTCACCAGGTCCACGAACTGGTGAGACTCCTTGTAGTTACGCTCCTTACCGACCTGCGCGGTAATCGCCACGACGGGCGTGCTGTTCGTCATGGCGTCAGCGACGCCCAGCATCAGATTGATCGCGCCGGGCCCCAGCGTCGCGGACATCACACCCGCCGAACCGGTGAGCCGGCCGTACATCTCCGCCATGAAAGACGCGGCCTGCTCGTGCCGGGTCAGGACATAGCGGATCTTCTCCGAGCGGGCGAGTGCGTTGGTGAAACGGATATTCTCCTCACCGGGAACACCGAACACCACCTCGACGCCCTCGTTCTCCAGACAGCGAACCAGAAGTTCGGCCGCTCCGTCGGGGGTCTGCTTCCGGTCCTCGGCGTCACTCACGCTGATCGTGTCCTCTCCTGATGTTCAGCCGCGCCGACGAGCGGGCCGGTCAGCCGCCTACCCCGGCCGGCCGGACGGACGCCTGCGGGCCCGGGCTACGAGAAACTCAGTTCGACCCGGGGGCGCGCCGTCCGGGCCTTCGGTGACAGCTCGTTCCTCGACTCCCCCACTCCTCGCACGCCCTCGCCACCACACGGCGGACCACCGACTCCTCCCGGCCGGACCCCCGCACCGCCACGTCGTGCTCCCGCTCCCCGTGACCGGCACCCTGCCCCACTCCGAGACCGCCACGTCCCCCTTCTCCGACACACTCCGCGACCACACCCCCACACGGACAACCACACATAACCCACAACCCAACCCTGAAAACCGCCCACGTTGCCCCACAACCCAGCCCCGAAGACCGCCCACGTTGCCCCACAACCCAGCCCCGAAGACCGCCCACGTTGCCCCACAACCCAGCCCCGAAGACGCCGCAGTGGCGTGACCAGGGCCGTTCGAATCCACTACCGAACACAGCAGAACAAAGCCAACGCAGCAGCACCCGCAGCGTGGAAGCAGGTCATCACCTGCGGGAAAAGGCTGCCGCCCGCATCGACGGACCGGAACACCCCGTCAACCCCGGACAGCCCCACGTCCGGCAAAGACGAAATCAACTCGTCCCCCGGTGCGGCCGATCAACGCGGCCTGCCCGCCCGCGGCGTGGCAGCCCGGGCGGCAGGCCGCCACGGCTTCGACCGCGAGGTGCAGAGGCGGCGCCCCACTGCCGCACACGGGGTCAACGGCTTGAAACAGCGTAGCGGGATGGCCATCCCGCTACGAGAAGACATCAGCCATCTACCTGGCCGGACCGCACACCGCTGGCGTACCCCTCCGGTCTGCCAGGTGATCCAAGCGAACGACGCAGGCTGTCTCCCGGACGTCCGCTGCGTGGGCCGTATGAGCCCCCTGGCGGTGAGACATCCGCGGCCCGGGCACAGGGGCAAAGGCACAAACCGGAGGGTGCCGGTGCGCCGGGGTGTCTGCCCGCGCGGGTCGTCGTGACCGAGCGGCATTCCGTGCACGCGGGCCCGAGCGAACCCTCAGTAGTCCTGTGAGCTGTCGCTGGACGGGGCAGCCACCGATCGGGACCACAGCGCCCGGGAGCGGACGCGCTGCAGGTGCAGGTGGCGGGTGAGACGGATCGCGGGCCGGACGAGCAGCTCGATGCTGCCGATGAGGAAGCACCATGTGCCCGCGGTGGTCCACTGCTCGGAGAAGAACATGATGCTGCCGGTGACGAACCAGATCGCGATGAGAGCGTCGTTGGCGATACTGGCCACTTCGTAACGTCGTTTGATGACGAGTTCTTCGCGACCCACATGGATGACCAGGGGCGCGCTGTCCGGAGCGTTCTTCATACCTCCACGTTACGGAAGCCGTGCGGAACTCGGCGGTAAGCCGCGGGGTAGCTGTGGCGGGCATATCGTGCGCCTCGGAGCCTGCTGGGGCCAGCGGCTCGGCGACGTCGTGGAGCCCCTGGCCGGGCTGACCCGCTTCCCCGGCCCCTGCGACTCGCCCCCGGACACCTCGCCGCTGCACATCGTCGTCCTGGCTCCCGGTGCGGCAGTGGCGCGGCGGCGTAACCAGGCTCGTGAGAAGGCCCTGGCCACCATCGCGCAGACCGGTCGGTCCCAGCAATGACCGCCAGGTGGTGCGAGGCATCCGAGGGACACCCACAGACCGGCCGGCACCGTCGTCGCCCATGACTGCGGCCGGTCCTCCGCCAGCGCCTTCATCAGCTGTTCCGCTGCACCGTCGGCCACACCCCGGGGACCCGCCCCACAACCTGAAGCGCTCCCCGGCTGACACGCGTACTCGACTTCCGGGCCTCTTTCATCAACAGCCCGTGACACGACCACGAGTGAGTCCTGTCGGTTCGAGACGCCACACTCCGCACGCAGCCGGCCGGCACCGCGGCCTGGCGTCTGCGCCTGGGGAGCGGGACGAAGGTCCGCTCGATGACACGGTCAGGGCCCGTCCGAAGACGCGTCCACGGCCTGGACGATCTATCGGCCGGCATCGCGTGCCGGATCGTCGTGCGGAACCGAGGCAGGCGGGGTCATCCTCGGGTCACGGCCGGCCACACGTGTGAGTACCGGAGCGGTGGCCGCTGTCGTGATGACGGCCATGACGACCAGCAGAGCGAACAACTGCTCCGATATCACACCGATCTGACGGCCGATGGCGAGCACGACGAGCTCGGTCAAACCCCGGCAGTTCATCAGCGTCCCGACCGCCGCCGACCAACGCCAGTCCGCACCGGACAGCCGCGCAGCGCCGGCCGCCCCGCCCCACTTCCCGATGACAGCGACCGCCAGGATCGCCGCTCCCCACCCCCACTGCCCGGCCTGCAGCGTCGAGAAGTCGGTGTGCAGGCCCATGTCGACGAAGAACAGCGGCAGCAGGAGCGGCAGGACGACGGCGCGCAGGCGAGCGGCGCCCCGCTCGACGGCAGGTATTCCGCGGGGCACGGCCGTTCCGAACAGGAAGGCACCGAACGCCGGGTGCACGCCTGCCTCATCGGTCGTGAAAGCACTGAGACACAGTCCGGCGAACAGCAGAGCCAGGACCAGATCCTCAGAGGTACGAGCGGCCCACCGGAGCAGCGCGAGCAGCGCGGGGCGCAGCAGGGTGAGAGCGCCGGCGAACGCGCCGGTCAGGGCGAGGGCGGTCAGGGCCGACAGGACGGTGCCGGACGTGGACAGGGCCACGACGGCGGTGAGCAGGCACCAGGCGAGGGCGTCGTCCACGGCGGCGCAGGCCAGCGCGAACGCCCCCAGACGCGTGCCTTGCAGACCGCGGTCGGAAAGGATCCGTGCGAGGACCGGAAACGCGGTGATGCTCAGGGCGACAGCGACGAACAAGGTGAACGGCAGCCGACCGACCCCCGGGGGCGCGAGATGCGGGTACAGGGCCGAGGCCAGCGCCGCCCCGAGGGCCATGGGGATCAAGACGCCACTGACACTGACGGCGGCCACCGCACCGCGGGTGGCCGCCAGAGAGCGCAGATCGAGCTCCAGACCGATGACGAAGAGGAACGCGAGGAGGGCGAGATCACCCAGGGTGGACGTGATGGGCAGGACCGAGGGCGGCAGGAGGTGCTGCTGGACGCTGGGAGCGAGCCAACCGAGCAGGGAGGGACCGAGCAGGATCCCGGCCAGGATCTCGCCGATGACCGGCGGCTGGCCCAGCAGTCCGACAGCGCGGCCACCGGCCTGGCAGACCAGGACGACGACCGGGAGAGCGAGAAGTAGTGGCAGCAGCGGGTCGGACACGGCAGCTCCAGGAGTCGGGGCACAGGAACGTGGCGGGGGCCGGGAGTGTGGCGGGGGCCGGAATACGGCGAGGGCCGAGGGCGGGAATGTGGTGGGGGCGGGGCAGGGTGCTCGAAGGGGACTGAGAGGAGCGGCGTGGGTCGGCGCCGGTGTGGTGGAACGCGGGAAGTCGGAACCCGTGGGAAGTGAGCCCTCTCTTCCCATGAGGGCCGTCCACCCGCGGGGTGGGGCACACGGCGTGCGGGCGTGCGATCGCACGGCGGCGGACGGCCCGCGTGCGAGTCGTACTCGGACGGTTCCGGCGACGCGGCGAGCCTGCGTGCCGGGCCTCGGGAGGCGGACGGGGCTTCGGGACGGCGGGTCCGCCCCGGGGAGTGGTCGTTGACGAGGGCGGTGCCCCGGGCACAGCAAGGGCTCGCCGGTCCTGATGATGTGAGGGGTGGGCCTGCCTGAGGGCTCGCTGACGAGAGCGGTGGTGTGGGGAGGGGTGGTCGCCGAGGGAGGGCAGCAGCTACAGGGCGCTGCGACCGGGCAGTTGCGGTCCGGGGCGACGGTGCCTCGCGTACCGGCCGCTCGGTCATTCGGTGCCCTGTACGGGTTCCCGCGCGCCGAGCGCGTTCTCCGTACAGCACGGTTCTTGCTTCTTGGCCGGGTCCCGAGTCCCCACTCAGCCGGACCGTGCGCAGTGGTTCTCCATTCCCGCCCCATGGATGCTGATCGTTCACCGGCTTCCCGTCAAGGGCCGATCTCACGGGCGGTACGAGAAAACGTCCCGGGGTCACTCTGCGATGGCCCGGTCGAGCATCCTCCGGACCGGCTGTGGGCTGCCGCGCGGCGTACGGAGATTCCTCCCCGTCGCGGCCGAGCGGGACCCCGGCCCGGAATCCCGCCGGGGTGTGGGTGCGGCTCACCTGGTGCACGAGGCGGGCGGGGCGAGGTGCCGGGGCGTCTCCGCAGATGCTTCATGCAGGTGCCGCTGCGCGCGGAATCCGTCGTCGCGAGATCCGGACTCCGTTGCTTCCGGGTGGTTTTCGGCGTCTCCCGGACACGCTTCACGGCGTCGAAACGGAGCGGATCCGGCGCACGATTCCGGGGGAACGGATCTGCGCCGATCGGGGTGCGCACGGAAATCCTCGGCAGTCGGTGCGGAAACATTTCCTGAAACAGACGTGAAACGGACCGGGGTGACCTGATAAACGGGCGCCGCACACCACCGAACCCCCGGACCACAGTCTTTTGGGGCGTGTAAGGAATTGCTTGACCCGCGGAGGCGCCCATTCCTAGGGTCTGAAGCAATCACGCGGTACGCAGGGGACGCCCCACGCCGAGCATTCGTCCCCGCGCCACCCCCACACATCTGAGCGCAGAAAGACGGTACCGGGCAGTGATCACCCGTATGGCAGAAAATCCGGACGCTACAGGCCGGGCGCCGAGACGCTTCGGCGGGTCAGCCGGCGGCTGACCGGGCCGGACACGGCGACCGGAGGCGGGCGATCCCCCCGTCGGCTCGTCCTCTCCCCTGGGCCGCCTCACCCCTGGACCGGCCCCGGGAGAACATCCCGGACCACCCCTGAAACACGCCCGAATCACGCATCGAACCCCGGGTGTTCACTCTCTCGCCCGCGACGCCTCTCGCCACTCCCCCACTTCTCTCAACGAGCGTCTTTCCCCTTCCGGTGCCCACCGGCACTTTTCCGTTTCCACGAAGCGGACTGAATTTTCCGTATTCAGCACGTCACTGCACCCGCCGACACCATGAAAGGTGTGTGCCATGTCCACCCCCACGACTGTCACGTGCGACACCTGCGGCACCTCACTGGCCCTGACCAAGCAGTCCCGTACCTCGCAGCCCCGAGCCCGCTACTGTTCCAACGCCTGTCGCCAGCGCTCGTACCGGCTGCGGCAGAAGTCCGGCGGCGTGGAAGCCGGGCTGAGCAGCGAGCTTCTGACCCAACTGAGCAGTTTCGTCGGCCGCACCGACGAGCTGGTCGAGCTGACCCGCCTGCTGCACGAGGTGCGGCTGCTGACGCTGACCGGGCCGGCCGGCGCGGGCAAGTCCCGGCTGGCGCTGGAAGTGGCCGGGCAGGAGGCGCGCGGCCGCCGGAGCGAGGTCGCGGTCGTACGGCTCGGTGCGGTCACCGGCACCGACGCGGTGCGCCGGCGGATCCTCGACGCTCTGGGCGACGAGCACGAAGAGAGCCCGGTCGCGCCCCCGGCCCGGGACCGGCTGCTCGTCCTCGACGACTGCGACCACGTGCTGTACACCTGCGGCACGGTGCTGACCGAACTGCTGCCCGGACGGCCCCGGCTGAGTGTGCTCGCCACCAGCAGGGAGCCGCTGTGCCTGCCCGGCGAGTCGGTGTTCTCCGTGCCCGGCCTGGCGCTGAGCGATCCGGAGTCCGTCAACTCGCTCGCCGACGGGCTGCGGTCGGACGCGGTCACGCTCTTCATGGACCGGGCGCGCGCGGTCGCCCCGGACTTCCGGCTCACCCGGGAGAACGCCGCGGACGTGGCGGAGATCTGCGCACGCCTGGACGGACTTCCGCTGCCGATCGAGATGGCCGCGCGGCTGATCCGGGTCTTTCCGCCCGCGGAGATCCGCTCCCGGCTGCACGACCGGCTGGCGCTCCTGACGAACGGCTGGCGGCTCGCCGACGACCGCCACCAGAGTCTGCGCGCCTCGTTGGAGTGGGGGTACGAGCTCCTCAGCCCGGTGGAGCAGGCCCTGCTGCGCCGGCTGTCGGTCCTGCCGGGCGGATTCGGGCCGGACGCGGCCACGGCGGTCACGGCGGGCGTCCCGGCGGCGACGGCCGCGCTGCCGGAGCTGCTCGTCTCCCTGGAGTCGAAGTCCGTCATCGCTCCGCCCCGGGAAGCCGGCGGCGGCTCCGCCCGGTTCCGGCTGCTGGAGTCCACGCGGTGTTTCGGGCAGGAGCGGCTCGTCGCCGAGGACGAGGACGCGGCGGCGTACGAGTGCTTGGTCAGCTGGCTGACATCGTTGTCCCAGCCGCTGCGGACCGAGGCGGTGGTGCCGGCCGCGACCCTGGACCGGCTGACCGAGGAACGCGTCAACCTCGCGCACGCCGTACGGCGCCTGGGACGGGGTTCCGACGAACGCCAGTTGCTCCTGGTCGCGGCGCTGGCCGCGGTGGAGGGGGCGCGGGGCCGGGGTTCCGAGGTGGCCGTGCTCGTGGACCGGGCCCTGGAGCGGACCGGGCCGCACTCCGAGTACCGCGTTCTCGCGCTGGAGGCGGCTGCCACGACCGGCCGGGGCGCGGGACACGGCGGAGCGGCGCGCCGGATGGACCAGGCCGTCCGGGAGGAGCGCCTGCGGGGCCGTTCACCGTTGCTGGGCCGGCTGCTGCTGGTACGGGGGATCCTGCACCAGGTGCGCGACGAGCACCGGCCGTCGGCCGACGACCTGGAGGAAGCGCTGGAGATCGGGCTCCGCCACGGGCACGACGTCCTGGTGGCCCTGAGCCGGGGTGCGCTCGCCCGGCACCGGCTGGAGAGCGGGGACCCTGCCGGTACGGAACGCGAGCTCGGTCTGGCCCTGCCGGTACTCCGTGACGGGGCGGCCCCGCAGTGGCTGAGCGCCGTGCTGTCGACCGCCGGTGCGTTCGCGCTGGAGAAGGGCGATCTGAAGCAGGCGGAGGAGCACTTCGCTGAGGCACTGCGATGTCGTGCGTACCCGCACGTGGACGCCGCGCGGGCGATGGAGGGACTGGCCCTGGTGGCGGCCCGCGGTTACCGGTACGACCGGGGAGTCCGGCTGCTCGGTGCGGCCGAGCGGGTGCGGGACGGCGGATTCCCGGAGAGCGGCTGGTGGCGGCGGCGTGTCGGGGAGGCGCGCGACACCGCGCTGCGGGCGCTGCCCGTGGGCCGGGCCGATGCCTGGCTGGAGGCGGGCCGTGCGATGCCCTGGCGGCAGGCGCTGTGCCTGGCGCTCGGTGACGAGCCCGCGGGGTCCCGGGGCGAGAGGGCCGCGCATCCGCTGAGCAGGCGGGAGCAGGACGTGGCTGCCCTGGTGGTGGAGGGGCTGACGAACCGCCAGATAGCGGCGCGGATCCATGTGTCGGTGCGCACGGTGGAGACGCACATCCGCCATATCCGGACCACGCTGGGGCTGCGGTCCCGGGCGCACATCGCGGCGTGGGCGGCGCAGCAGGCGGATCTCCCGGCGGCGGCTCCGGCTGTTCGCCGGATACCTGATGCCCGGGATGCGGTGAGGGGGGTCCGGGGCGGGGGCCGGGGCGTCCGGCCGGAGTTGCGGGGCGCGTAGCGGCTGCGGGCACGGGTGGTGGCGCGCCGCGGGGAGGGTGCGGTCCGGTGGGATCCGGTCCGGTGGGATCCGGTCCGCGGCCGCCCGCGGTGCGCCGGACCCGTGACCGCGGCCGGCGTCATAGGCCGCGCTCCGTCCTGCCGTCCCTGTGTCCGTGCGAACCGGCCTCGGTCCGGTGGTTCGTCGTGGCGAGCGCCCCGGCGCTGTTCTCCGGACGGACCCGGTGCACGGCCGTCCGAGAGTGCCGGACCCGTGGTGGCCTCCGGCGTCTTCGGTCGCGCCCATGATCTGCCGTCCCCGCCCGGGCGCGTAAGACGCGGCGTCCGGGCCGGGGGCTCGGCGGACGGGGCGGGGGCGGAGACAGGACGCCCGGCCGTCCGGCCGGTCTCAGGGTTCCGGTGCGGTCTCCACCCGGATCAGTGCCGTCGCCGTGTCCAGGGCCGTCTCGACCTCCTGGGGTGTCGAGCCGACGGCGATGACGTGGCCGAGCCGGTCGTAGGCGTCCTGGGGCGGGCGGACCGCGCGGCCGGGGACCGCGGTGGTGACGACGGATGCGACGCCGGGGACACGGGCGGCCGCAGCGGTCCCGCTGATGCCGGTCAGGCGTCCTGGGTGCGGCGCGGTCACGAACCTCAGTCCGGCGTGCCGGGCCCGGTCCGCGGTCAGGGCGAGGGGCCGGCCGGTGACGGCGCGGAGCTGCTGGTCCAGCAGGTCGACGCCGGTCGCGGCACGGACCAGTTCGGGGATCATGCCGCCGGCCAGGCGTCCGTTGATCTCGATCACGACGGGCCCCTGCGGGGTGAGTCTGATCTCGATGTGGGCGGGGCCGAGCTCGAAGCCGATCGCCTTGAGCGCCTGGCGCGCGCACTCGGCCAGTGCGGCCTCGGCGGTGCCGGGCAGTCCGGCGGGGAAGAGGTGGCCGGTCTCGACGAAGTGCGGCAGGGCGGTGGCGGTCCGCCGGGTGACGCCGACGCACACGGCCTCGCCGTCGGCGCAGAACATCTCCACGCTGTACTCGGGGGCGTCCACGTACTCCTCGACGAGTGCCCTGCCCGCCCGTGCCTGTCCCCTGACGTTCTCGGTGGCGGCGAGGATGTGCGCGGCCTGCGCGCGGGCGCTCGCCGCGTCGGCGCACCAGCGCACGTCCTGCGAGCCCGAGCCGTCCGCCGGTTTGACCACGCAGGGCAGTCCGACGCGGGCGACGGCCGCCGCGACGGCGTCGGCGCCGTCCACGACGACGTGGGCGGGTTGCGGCACGCCGGCCGCGTGCAGGGCGGCGCGGGTGAGGGATTTGTCGCGGCAGAGCTCCGCGGTACCCGTGGCGTGTCCCGGCCGTCCCAAGGCCCGGGCCAGGGCTGCCGTGTGGGTGAGGTAGAAGTCGCTCGTGGTGGTGACTCCGGCGACGGTGCGTCCCGCGGCGGCCGAGTCGGCGGCGGCGCGGAGGGCTGCCTCGTCCTCGGTGTCGCAGAGGACGGCGGGGCAGCCGGTTTCTGCGAGTCCGGGGTAGCGGGCGGGGTCCTTGGTGAGGAGGACGGGGGCGAGGCCGAGGCGGGTCGCGGTACGCAGCGCCAGCATGCCGGTTCCGGTGGTGTTGGACTCGACGAAGAGCAGGACCGGGCGGTCCCGGCGCGGAATCGCCGCGCGGGACCAGGTGTGGACGGTGGTGCCGAAGGGGACCTCGGCGGGTGCGGTGGCGATCGGGCCCTCGGGCCGGTGCCGGTAGACGGTGTCGGTGTAGCGGTCGCCGCGGTCCGGCATGATGCCCACGATCCGGGTGCCGGGCGCGGCGCGGGAGGCGAGGTGGGTGAGGACGCGGTAGACGGAGCCGGACGTGTTGCCGGCGAAGATCTTCTGTTCCCGGGCGAGGCTCCGGGTCGCGTCGAAGGCCTCGTCGTCGGAGAGCCAGTGGATCTCGTCGAAGAGCCGGTGGTCGATGTTGTCGGGGTGGAGGCTGTTGCCGAGGCCGCTCTGTCTGCGGGTGGCGATGTCGGGCTGGCCGAACAGCACGCTGCCGACGCAGTCGACGCCGACCACCTTCAGGTCGGGCAGGTGCTCCAGGAGCGCGGCGGAGGTGCCGCAGAGCGAGCCGCCGCTGCCGACCGAGCCGACCAGGACGTCGACGGTGCCGAGGTCGGCGAGGAGTTCGTCGGCGAGGGTGCGGTAGGCGGCCGGGTTCTGCGGGTTGCTGTACTGCTGCGGCCACCAGGCGCCCGGCAGGTCGCGCATCAGGTCCGTGAGGCGTTCGAGGCGGGCGCTCTGCCAGCCCTGGGCGGTCATGGCTTCGACGACGTGCACGCTGCAGCCCATCGCCTCCAGTTTGGCGAGGGTCACGGGGTCGATGCGCGGGTCGGTGACGATGTGCACGGGGTGCCCGAGGTAGGTGCCGACCAGGGCGACGCCGAGGGCCATGGTGCCGGAGGAGCTCTCCACGATGGGGGCGCCCTCCCGGAGCTCGCCGGTGCGGCGGGCCTCCAGGATGACGCGGCGGGCGACGCGGTCCTTCATGGCGTAGGGGTTGAGCAGTTCGAGTTTGGCGTAGACCTCGACGTCCTCGGGGGCGTCCACCCGCAGCCGGACGGCCGGGGTGTTTCCGATGGCGTCGACGAGGGTGTCGTGTCGCATGCGGGCTCCTCGGGGTGTGCCGCGGTCAGCCTTCCATGGCCTCGATCAGGCTCCTGGGCCGCAGGTCGGTCCAGTTCGCCTCGATGTGGTTCATGCACGCCTCGCGGCTGTCCTCGTCGTGGGCGACGGTCCAGCCGTCCGGGACCTCCGCGAACGCGGGCCACAGCGAGTGCTGCCCCTCCTCGTTGACGAGGACCAGGAAGGTGGCGTCCGGGTCGTCGAACGGGTTCATCCGTCCCACCGCCCTTTCCGTGTCGTCGCGCGGTGGCCGGTCCACCGCAGCGCCGTCATCCTCACCGCGCGCGCCGGGACGGTCCTCGGTGGGATCCACCGTTACGGCGGCGCGGGGGCGTCCGACCCGTGACGCCCCTGCTAGAACTGGGTCCCGTGTCACGGGAGTTCTCACCGTGAGGGCCGCCGGGGCACGGGGGTGCACGGCGACGCGGCACCCCGGTCCGGCACCCGGGAGGTGCAGGTTCCTCCCGCTCCGCCGCACGGCCCGTCGGCGTACGGGCCGGTACAGGTCATGCGCCCGTCACCACCCTTGTGAGGACACGATGTACAGGGAACCGCCGGCCCGGCCCGTGCACGGGCGCACCTTCACCCAGGACGCACGGAGGGCACAGATCGTCGAGGCCACGATCGAGACGCTGGCCGAGATCGGTTACACACGGACCTCGTTCACGGCGATCTGCCGGCACGCAAATCTCAGCAGTACGGGCCTGATCTCCTACCATTTCGCGGGGAAGCCCCAGCTGCTGCGGGAGGTCACGCGGACCATCGTGGAGAAGGCGGGGACGCTGCGGGCCTGCCGGGTCGCGCAGGAGACGACGTACCGCGGGAAGCTGGCCGCGTACATCTCCTCGCACTTCGACTTCATGGCGGCCTTCCCGGCGCACGCCAGGGCGCTCACCGAGATCGCCGAGCTGGTCCGGGAGGGACCGGCGCCCGGCCTCGACGACGTCGCACGCAGCGCCCTGTCGGTGGAGGGACTGGTGGTGCTGCTGGAGGAGGGCTGCCGTGCGGGCGAGTTCCGGGTCTCCGACCCGGCGGTGCTGGCGCTGGCGGTGCACGGGGCGATCGACAACGTGGTCCGCCACCACGAGCTGTTCGCGGTGGCCGATCTGGACCGTCTGGCGCGGGAGCTGACGGACATCTTCACACGGTGCACACTGTCCCCGTAGTGGTCCGCCGCCGTGAGCGGCACGGTGACGGGCGGCTCGGGGTCCGTCGCCCGGCGGTCCCGGGACGGGTAGGAGTGCGTACGGCGACGGCCGCCGGGCCGCTCGGGAACAGGACGGCACTGGTGCTTCTGGAACGCGAGACCGAGCTGGCGGCGGCCACTGTCCGCCTGGGACGGGCCGCGGCGGGACAGGGGGCTCTGGTCCTGGTCGAGGGGCCGCTCGGCGTGGGCAGGTCGTCGTTCCTGGAGGCCCTCGCGCAGCGGGCGGGCGCGGAACGGTTCCGGGTGCTCAGGGCGCAGGCGTCCCGTTCGGAACGGTGGCTGGCGGGCGGGGTCGCCGACCAGCTGGTGGAGTCCGCGCGCTGCGGCCGGGCGACGGCGGAGGCCTGCGACGGGCCGGGGGCGCGGGAGGACGCGCACGGCGGGCCGGCCGGCGGGCGGGTGCCGCTGGGGACCGTGCTGGAGGCGCTGCCGGGTGAGGACGGGGTGCTGGTCCTGGTCGACGACCTGCACTGGTGCGACGCGGAGTCTCTGGCCGAGCTCGCGGGAAGCGTGTCCGGGCGGCACCGGCGGGGCGTCGTGTTCGCCCTCTCGCTGCCGTCCGGTGTGGTGCCGGACGGTGGCTCGGTGCTGCGGGGGCTGGTGGACGCGGCGGACGTCAGGATCGGGCTGCGTGCCTTGGGTCCGGGGTCGGTGCGCCGCCTGGTGGACGCGGCGCTGGGCGGCCGTGCGGACGAGGAGTTCGTGGAGGCCGTGCGGGAGCGGTCCGCCGGCAGTCCGCTGCTGCTGCGGTCCCTGCTGGACGAGGCGTACTCCCGGGGCCTGGAACCGCGGGCCGTGAACGCGGAGCTCGCGCGGGCGCTCCGCTCGGACCCCCTGTGCCAGTACCTGTCGGTGTTCCTGCGGTCCCGGCCCGGCGCGGTGCGCCGGGCCGTGCACGCGCTGTGCGTCCTGGGCGGCGACGTGGACCGGCGGGTCTCGGCGCGGCTCGCGGGCCTGGACGCGCCCGGGTACGCGAAGGCGGCCGGTGCGCTGGACCTCTGGGGGCTGGGCCGTCCCGGGGCCGCGGGATCGGGCACGCTGCTGTGGGACGCGCTGGCGGACGGCATTCCGGCGGACGAGCTCACCGTGCTGCGCAACCGCGCGGCGGTGCTGCTGCACCGGGCGGGCCATCCGGTGGAGGCCGCGGCCGGGCAGCTCCTGGCGGTGCAGACGCTGCGGGCTCCGCAGGCGGTACGGATCCTGCGGGCCGCCGCCGGGAGCGCCCTGGCGCGGGGGGCGCCGCGTGACGCGGCCCGGTATCTGCGCCAGGCGCTGCTGGACGGCTCGTGCACCGGGCTGCTCCGGGCCCGGGTGCTGGCCGATCTGGTCGCGGCGGAACGGCAGTTCGCGACGGTCGCCGCGCTGCGGCACGTGGTCGAGGCGCTGCCGTTGTTCGACTCCGCCCGCGACCGTGCCGCGGTCGCGGTGCAGCTGGGGCCGTTGCTGTACCGGCCGGCGGAGTCCGGTATCGCCGTCCTCACGCAGGACCTGGCGGCGCAGTTGCGGAGCGCGGGCACGGGCGACGCCGCCACGGCCGAACTCGCGCTGCGTCTGGAGGCCCGCCACTACGCCCTGGGCGACCAGGATCCCGTGATCCTGCCGGCCGCCCTGCGCAGGCTCGACGAACTGGGGCCGCGGCCGCCGGTGCGGACGCAGGGGGAACGGGAACTGCTCGCCGCGCTGGTCCACGTCGCGTTCGTCACCAACAACGCGTCGGCCGGGCGCGTGGCGGACCTGGGGGGTCCGCTGCTGGCCCTGGAGCCGCCCGATCCGCGGCACGCCCACACGCCCCTGCCGCTGCTGGTGAACGCCCTGGCCGCGGCGGAGCGCACCGAGGTGACGGTCCGCTGGCTGGACGCGGTGGGCCGGCGCGTCGACCCCCGGGGTGCGGGGGCGGAGGCGGCCGTGCTGCGGGCGGAGCGCGCGTTGGTGGCGCTCTCCCACGGCCGGACGGCCGAGGCCCGGCGGACCGTCGTCCGGCCGGGTGCCGGCCCGGACCCGGAGGCCAACGCCCTTCCGGCGATCTGCTCCGCGATCCTCGCCATCGTCACCCTGCACAGCGGCGAGCCGGAGCTGGCGGAGGAGTTCCTCACCGCCGATCCGTCCCAGCTCCAGGACCAGTACCACGCCGCCCTGCTGCACATGGCGCGCGGTCTGCTCGCGGCCCGGCGCCGGCGGGACCTGATCGCCCTCCACCACTTCCGTACGGCGGGTGAGCGGCTGGAGCGGATCGGCTGGACGAATCCGGCGGTGCTGCCCTGGTCCTCGCGGGCCGCGCTGCTGCACCACCGGCTCGGGGACCAGGAGCGGGCGCTGGCCGCCGCGCTCGCCGAGGTGGAGCGGGCCCGCCGCTGGGGCGCCCCGTCCGTCGTGGGGCGGGCGCTGGTGGCTCTGGGCCGGGTGACGCCGGGCCGGCGCGGCACGGGGCTGCTGGCGGAGGCGGTGGCCGTGCTGGAGGAGTCGACGAACCTCGGTGAGCTGTGCCGGGCGCTGTACGCCTACGGCAGCCGGGAGGGCGTGGACGGGAGGCGGGCCGCGGAGGCCCTGGAACGGGCGCACGCGCTGTCGGTGGCCTGCGGTGCGGACCGGGTGACCCGGCGGATCCGGGCGCAGATCGGCCGGAGTCCCGCCGTCCCGGAGCTCACCCCGTCCGAGGTGCGGGTCGCCCGGCTGGCCGCGGACGGTCTGCGCAACGCGGACATCGCGCAGCGGCTCCAGGTGTCGAAGCGGATGATCGAGAGGTACCTGACCAACGCGTACCGCAAGCTGGACATCAGCGGGCGCGACGCGCTGCCGCCGAACATCGGGACGGAGTGAGGGGCGCACCGAACCCCGGACCACAGTGTTTTCGCACCGGGCAGATGTTTGCTTGACCGCACAGGATTCCGCTTCCTACCATCGACGTTCCACTCGATCATGGTGAGTACAGGGCCGGGGGGCACGCCCTGGAGAGGCGGTCGGTATCGCTACGTCGGGCGCCCGCGACCAGGAACCGGCGGCCGGAGCGGCCTGCCCGCAGCTCGTCGAACGCGAACGTGAGACGGCCGTACTGCGCGAACTCGTCCGGCGGACGGCCTCGGGGCGGACCGGTCTGGTCGTCGTCAAGGGGCCGGGCGGCATCGGCAGGACGGCGCTCCTGCGCGTCCTCGCGCAGGAGGCGCGGCGCCGGGGCCTGCGCGTGGTGGAGACGCCGGGGGCCCGGGTGCGGATGCTCCGCTTCGGCGCTCAGGACGCCGCGGGTGCCGACGGCCGGGCTCTGGCGCGGGTAGGCCGGTCCGGGGCCGCGGCCGGGCAGGTCCGGGTGCCGCCCGCCTCCCCCGCCGTCGTCGCGTCGCCGCACGGTCCGCTCCTCACGTACCGGCAGGTGGTGGGTTCCGCCACGGCGACGCGTCCGACGCTGCTGGCGATCGACGACGCCGACCGGGCGGACCTGGAGTCGGTCAGGGCGCTCGTCCGGATGCTGCGCACCCGGCACGACCTGCCGGTCCTGCTGGCCCTGGGCTGGCGCGACGGCGAGGAGCCGGCGGTGCCCCTGGAGTGGGTGACCCGCTCGATGCTGGAGGTCGTCCGGCCCCGGCCGCTGACCGGTGCGGGCATCGGCACGCTCGTGCGCCGGCTGACGGACGGCACCGTGGAGGCCGGGTTCCAGGCGGACTGTCTGGCCGCGACCAGCGGCATCCCCTCGTTGGTGACGGGTCTGGTCGCCGGGCTGCGCGAGTTGGGCCTGCCGCTGACGCGTGCCGGACTGGAGGCGGCGGGCGGCGAGGACATCCCGGTGTTCGGTGCCCGGGCGAGGCGCCTGCTGCACGGCCAGTCCCCCGTCGCCGTGCGGGCCGCGCAGGCGGTGGCCGTGCTGGGCGGGGGGACGCCCACCACGACCGGGGCCGGTCTCGCCCGGGTGGAGACGACCGCGTTCACCCGTTCCCTCCGCCGTCTGGAGGCGGTCGGGCTGGCCCGGGCCTCCGGTCCGGAGGCCTGGTCCCTCGCGCACCCCGCCGTCCGCACCGCGGTCCTGACGGGCACGCCGCCCCGGATCCGCACGGATCTGCACGGCCGCGCCGCCCGGCTGCTGCACGACAGCGGAGCGCCGGCCGACACCATCGCCGGGCATCTGCTCGGGTCTCCGGCGGTGGCGCGCACGTCGTGGGCGCGCACGGTGCTGCGGGAGGCGGCCGGCACGGCGATGCTCCACGGGGCGGCCGAGCGCGCCGTGGAGCTGCTGAGGTCCTGTGTCCCGCCCGGCCACGAGGACGCCTGCGACCCGGTCCTGGTGATGGAGCTGGGGGTCGCCGAGAGCCGGGTGGACCCGGAGGCCTGTATCGGGCACCTGACGTCCGTGCTCGGCCGCCTGACCGATCCCGGTCTGCGTCTGCCGGCGCTCAGCGCGCTCGTCGGCGCCCTGACCCGCACCGGCCGGACGGGACGCGCGGCGGCGCTGCTGGCCGCCCAGGACACCGGTTCGCCGTCCGGCAGGGCCCGTCTCCAGCTGCTGGAGGCGGACATGCTGATCGCCGCGACGGACAGTCTCGGCGCCTGCGCGAGCCTTCTGGAAACGGTCTCGCTGGGCCTGGACCTGCCCGGTGCGACCCCGGAGGAGCGGGCCCTGCTGGCCGGCCGCGCCTTCATCGCGACGAGCCGGACGGAGCGCGTCCCCCAGGCCCTGGCCGCGGCGCGCCGGGTGCTGGGCGCGGCCACGCCGATCACGGACTCCCCGGTCACCCTGGCCGCCGCGGCGGCCACGCTGACGTACGGGGACCGGCCAGCCGACGCGGCCCACGTCTACCAGCAGCTCCTGGAGGGCACCGACGGCGTGCCCGAGCGGTTGCGGGCCGGTCTGCTGGCCCTGGACGGCGAGGCCGCCCAGCGGCTGGGGCGCCTGGACGACGCGCTGCGGACCACGGCGGAGGCCCTGGGCCCGGCGCCCGGCCCGCGGTTCTCGCATCACCAGGCGCTGGCGCTGGCGGTCCGGCTGCACGCCCTGCTCGACCGGGGCGACGCGGCGGCGGCCCGGGACCTGGCCGCCGCGGTGCCGCCGGAGGCGGTCGACGACGCCTGGCAGTGGAACGAGTTCCTCGGCGCCCGCGGGCGCCTGCGGCTGGTCCTCGGCGAACCGGGTGCCGCCGTCGCGGACCTGGCGGAGTGCGGCCGCCGGCAGGACCTGTGGCAGCGGACGAACCCGGCGGTCTCGCCGTGGTGGTACTGGGCCGGACACGCCCACCTGGCCGTCGGCGACCGCGCGGAGGCGGGCCGGCTCGCCACCCGGGCGCTGGATCTGGCCCACGCCTGCGGCCTCCCCGTCGCCGTGGGCAGCGCGCTGGAGCTGCTGGCCTCGGCGGGCGACGGGCCGGGGCGGCTCCAGCTGTTCGGGGACGCCGAGAGCGTGCTGGAACACGCCGGTGCCCCGCTGGCGCTGGCGCGGGCCCGGGTGGCCCGCGGGCGTGCGCTGCTGCGGGCCGGGCACACCGGCCAGGCCCGGACGGTGCTGCGGCCGGGGTGGCAGGAGGCCCACACCCTCGGGGCCCGCACGCTCCACGACGAGGCGCACGCGCTGCTGCTGGACGCGGGGGCCCGGCCGCGGCGCCCGGCGGCCCGCGGACGGGGCGAACTCACCCGCAGCGAGAAGCAGGTCGCGCGGCTGGCGGCGACCGGCCGGACCAATCTGCAGATCGCGGAGGTGCTCTTCGTGACGCGCCGCACGGTGGAGGTCCACCTCACCTCCGTCTACCGCAAGCTCGGCCTCTCGGGGCGCAAGGAGCTGAGCGGCGCGCTGGGGCGTGCACGGTCCGGCGACGCCCCGCCGCGCCACGTGCCGGAGGTCTGAGGGCCGGACAGGGACGGGTTCCGGCCCTCGCTGACAGATTTTTCTTTCCCGCCGCCCTGCCCGAACGGGGTCGGGCGTGCTTACTCTTGGAGGAGTCGCGGAGCCGGGCCGTTCGCCTGTTGCCCGCCGGGTCCGTCCCCGCAGCGGGGGCGGGGCCCCTCTCCTCCCCCACCCTCGCGTCAGCCGGCTCCCCGTCGCGCGGAGCGCTGACCGTCCCTCTCGACCGGAAGGAAACGGCATGACCGCTTTCGAGGTGGAGCAGATCACCGAACGAGTGCACCGCTACTACGCGTTGGTCGACGGCGGTGACGTGCCGGGCGTCGTCGGGCTCTTCTCCGACCGCGCGGTCTACGAGCGGCCGGGCTACGCCCCGATCGTCGGGCGGGAGGGGCTCGACGCCTTCTACCGCGGCCGGCGGGTCATCGACCGAGGGAGCCACACGGTGCTCAGGCTGGTGGTCGGGCCCCAGGACGCCGCCGTGGAGGGTGAGTTCCGCGGGACGCTGAAGGACGGCAGCGAGGTGGACCTGCGGTTCGCCGACTTCTTCCGGTTCGACGACGACCTGCTCGTCGAGGTGCGCAACACCTACTTCTTCGCCGCGCTGGTGTGAGTGCGGGCCGCCGCCCCCGTGCAGGCGCCGGTGAGCGGGGGCCGCCGCCCGGTGTAACGGTGGCTCATACCGATGCCGCGCCGGTCGCGGCCCACGAGGATTCCGTGCGGACGACCGCGTCATGGTCGCCGCCGGCCGCTCACGTCGGCCGGTTCCCGCCCCTCGGTCGGAAGGCCCCGTATGACCAGTACCGGCGATTCGGAATCGGCGGAGTCGTTCGACGTGATCGTCGTCGGAGGCGGCCCCGCGGGGTCGTCGGCCGCGACGTTCGTGGCCATGCAGGGCCACCGGGTCCTGCTCCTGGAGAAGGAGAGTTTCCCCCGGCACCAGATCGGTGAGTCCCTGCTGCCGTCGACGGTGCACGGGATCTGCGCGCTCCTCGGCGTCTCCGACGAGCTGCACGCCGCCGGGTTCACCAAGAAGCGCGGCGGCACGTTCCGCTGGGGTTCGAACTCCGAACCGTGGAGCTTCGACTTCGCACTGTCCGAGAAGTTCGCGGGCCCCACCTCGTACGCCTACCAGGTCGAACGCATGAAGTTCGACCAGCTGCTCCTCGACAACGCCCGGCGCAAGGGCGTCACGGTCCGGGAACGCTCCGCGGTCCGCGACGTCCTGGAGGAGGACGGCCGGGTGTGCGGGGTGTGTTACGAGGACGAGGACGGCGCCGAGCGGGAGGTGCGCTCCCGGTTCGTCATCGACGCCTCCGGCAACCAGAGCCGTCTGCAGGGCCGGATCGGCGGTCAGCGCCGCTACTCGGAGTTCTTCCAGAACATCGCCCTCTACGGGTACTTCGAGGGCGGGAAGCGGTCTCCCGCGCCGAACAGCGGCAACATCACGTGCGTGGCCTTCGAGTCGGGGTGGTTCTGGTACATCCCGCTGACCGACACGCTCACCTCGGTGGGCGCGGTGGTCCGCAAGGAGTGCGCGGACCGGATCCGGGGCGACCGCGACCGGGCGCTGGCCGCGCTGATCGCCGACTGCCCCCTCGTCTCCGACTACCTGTCCGAGGCCGAACGGGTCACCACCGGGCCGTACGGCGAGGTCCGCGTGCGCAAGGACTACTCCTACCTGCACGACGCGTTCTGGCGTCCGGGGATGACGCTGGTGGGCGACTCGGTGGGCTTCATCGACCCGCTGTTCTCCTCCGGCGTGCACCTGGCCACGTTCAGCGCCCTGCTCGCCGCGCGGTCCGTCAACACGGTGCTCCGCGGCGACCTGGACGAGGAGGAGTGCTTCCGGGAGTACGCGGCCCGGTACCGCAAGGAGTACCAGACCTTCCACGACTTCCTCGTCAGCTTCTACGACGTGACCCGGGACGAGCAGCAGTACTTCAGCGACGCCCGGCGCGTCACACGGGACCCCTCCCCCGGCGCGCAGGCGTTCGTCGGCCTGGTGGGCGGCGGTGCCTCGGACGACACGGCGCTGACCTCCGAGTCCTACCGGGACCGGCGCAAGGAGGATCTGCACCGGCAGTCACGTGACGTCCACTGGGAGGGGCACCGCATCCAGATGCAGGCCGCCTTCGGTGAGCCGGCCGACGAGGGGCCGGCCGTCGAGGACGGGCTGGTCGTCGCCAAGGACGGCATGCACTGGGCGAGGGACCCGGAGTCCGCTGCGGTGTGAGGGGCGCGGCCCTGCTGTCCGTCTACCGCTCCGCCGCGGCCGAGCGGTAGACGGACAGGGTGCCCGGGAGCGCCGCGCAGGCGGCGCGCGCGGCATCGAGCTGCTCCGGGTGCCCGGCGGCGCCCGCGTCCAGCAGCAGGCCGAGCATGGTGCCGCTGTGGGTGCACACCACGCCGGGTGCGCCGATGCGCCGGGCGATGCGGATCATGGCGTCGAGGTTGCGTCTGGGCAGCCGGTGCTGGTTGAGGACCGCGCTGCGCGTGGTGACGGCTCCGACGGCGTGCAGGTCGGCGGCGCGGACGGCGAGGGCCAGGTCGTGGACGAGCCGCGCGTACTCGTCGCGCGCGCCGGGCGGGACGTGCGGGGAGCGGCGGTTGTGGGAGACCGTGTCGAGCTGCCCGCCCTCGTCGACGGCCACGACGGTGACGGGGGGCAGCGCGCCGAGGAGGGCGCGGAGCCGGACCGCGCGGTGTTCGAAGACGACGATGCCGGGGTGCATGACCCCGTCGGTGGGTTCGACGGGGCGCAGCCAGTCCTCGACGGCGGCCGGTGAGGTGTCGAGACCGAGGACGGCGCCGACGCCGCGGGCCGTGGCGACCAGGTCGGCGGAGGAGCTGGCGAGGCCCTTGCCGACGAGCAGGTCGCTGTCGAGCAGGAGGGTGCCTCCGCCGCCGGCTCCGTGGGTGTCGAGCATGGTCCGGGCCAGCGCCAGCGACTTGGTCTTGTGCGCGGGGTAGACGTGCAGCGGGCCGTGCGGGTCGTAGCGGAACCGGGCGCGGCTGCCGAGGCTGATGGGGAGGGTCACGAGGAAGGCCGTGCCGTCGGGCAGGACGCCCTGGAGGAGTTCACCGAAGGTGCCGCAGGCGGCGCCGGTGCCCTCGTCGATGTCGACGGCCGTCCGGCGGGCGGCCGCCGGCGGCCCGTTCACGCGTTTTCACCCACGGTCACGGGGGTGTCGAGCCTCCGGGCCGCCGCGGTCCGGCGGGCGGCGCGGCGTGCCCACTCGGTGTCGAGCCGGCCGAGCTCGCGTTCCTCGTCGGCGAGCAGCTCCGCGACCCGGTCCGGGTGGGCGGAGCCCGCCGAGCGTTTGGCGCGCAGGCCCCGGTCGATGTCGAAGGACTCGGCGAGCAGGGTGCCGGCCGGTTCCGCCGCGTGGCCGGACTCGGCGGCGCAGGCCCGGAGCAGGTCCGCGTCGGGGCGGTCGGCGCGCAGGCCCTGGTCGACGGCGCGTCGGACGTAGCGTCCGGCGATGATCTGGGCGGTGCGCCAGGGGATGCCGCAGTCCAGGGTGAGGCGGTTGGCGAGGGTGAAGCCGCCGAGGTGGTCGTCGGCGCATGCGGCGCGCATCCGGTCGGTGCGGTAGGTGAGGCCGCCTACGACGGTGTGGGTCAGCCGCAGTAGGGAGCGCATGGCCGTGGTCTGGGTGTGCAGGTGGATGCCGGTCTCCTTGGACACCTCGACGGTGTTGCTGTACGGGGTGTTGCGCTGTCCGGCGGTGAGGTCGGCGGAGCGGCCGACGACCTGGGCGCAGCGGCCGCGGATGCGTTCGAGGACGGGGAAGTTGCGTTTCTGCGGCATGGCTGCGGAGATCCCGGCGAGGTCGTCGGGCAGGTCGAGGAATCCGAAGCCGCTGCCGCCCCAGGTCATGAGGTCGGTGGTGAAACGGCTGAGGACGGCGGCGTGGCCGGCGAGGTCCGACGCCATGGCGCTGGTCCAGGTGCGGGAGGCGACGCCGACCAGTGCGTGCGGCTGGGGGCGGGCGAAGCCGAGGTGTGCGGCGAGCAGGTCGCGGTCCCAGGGGAGTTCCTGTCCGGCCATGGCGCCGGAGCCGAGGGGGCAGGCGTCCGTCTCGTCGTAGGTGTGGAGCATGCGGCGCAGTGTGCCGCAGGTCTCGGCGGCGAGTGCGGCGAGGTGGTAGCCGGGGGTGATGATCTGGGCGGCCTGGCCGTGGGTGTAGCCGGGCATGGGTGTGGTGGTGTGACGGGCGGCGAGGGCGGTGACGGCCCGGCCGAGGTCCAGGAGGTCGGCCGCGACGGCGGCGAAGTCGGTGCGGGCGGCCATGAGCTGGGCGCAGACCTGGGCGTCGTTGCGGCTGCGGTCGACGTGCCAGGCGGCGAACGGAGGGGTGGGGCCGGACTGTACGTGGTGTTCCAGGGCGAAGGAGATGTCGGACATGTTCCGCCGGGGGTCGGCGCGTATCGCGTCGGCGTCGAGCGAGCCGAGGCGGGCGTCGAGGGCGGCCGCTCCGGGGGCGTCGACCAGCCCCATCCGCAGGTACTCGCGGAGCAGGGCCCGTTCGACGGCCACGTAGTGGGGCAGCAGGTGTGCGGCTTCGTGGGCGAACTGCGGGGCGAGCACCTCCTCGTTCCACACGTCGCTCGGTGTGCCGTCGATCCGGCCGGTCACCGCCATGCTGTCCTCCCGGGAGGGGTGCGTTTCAGTGCGGTGGCGAGTCCGGCCACCGTCGGGTCGGCGAAGAAGGTCCGCAGGGTGGGGCCGCCTCCGTGCTGCGGGGCGAGGCGGGCGAGGAGGCGCAGGGCCTGGAGCGAGTGGCCGCCGGCGGTGAAGAAGTCCTCATGCACGTCGACGGTGCCGGTGCCGAGCAGGGTCCGCCAGACGGCCGCGACCCGTTCCTCGGCCGCGTCGCGCGGGCCGGTCGGCGCGGGCGGCGCGGTGGGGGCGGGCCGGGGGGTGCGCCGGGGGGCGGTGGCGGGGAGCAGTGCGGAGAGGGGGGTGGCGGGCGCGTCGAGGAGGGCCGAGAGCAGCCGGAGGTAGTCGGCGAGGAGCGTGTCGGCGGTGGAGCGGTCGAAGAGGGCGGCGTCGTAGACGAGGCGGACGCCGGGGCCGGCGACGTCGAGGAGGAGGTCCTCCTCGCAGGAGGCGACGGGCGGGCCGAGATCGCCGGCCGTGGTGTGGTTGAAGGCGAGCTGGTAGAGGGGCGGCACGCCGGGCAGGCGGGGTGCCGGGAGGAGTTCGACGAGGTGCTGGAAGGGGATGTCGTACGGTTCGTCGGCGCGGACGGCGGTGGTGGTGCGGCGGACGAGTTCGGTGCCGTCGGGGTCGCCCGAGAGGTCCGTCCGCAGGACGCGCATGTTGACGAAGGTGCCGATCATGGAGCGGGTCGCGGGGTCCTCGCGCCCTGCGACGGGCAGGCCGACGGCGAGGTCGTCGGCGCCGGAGTGGTGGTGGAGCAGCGCCGTCCAGGCGGCGAGGAACAGCATCACGGGCCGGGTGCCGTGGTGGCGGGCGGCGCGGGCCAGGGGGGTGGTGACACCGGCGGGCAGGGCGGTGCGCACCTCGGCTCCGGCGAAGGTGCGGGCCGGTGGACGGGGCCGGTCCAGCGGGACGGTGTGCACGGGCGGCAGTCCGGCCAGCCGGGTCCGCCAGTGGGCGGCGGCCGGGGCTCCGCCTTCGGTGCCGGCCCGGGCGCGTTCGCGCCGTGCGTGGGTGCCGTAGCCGAAGGGCAGCCGGGGCAGGCGGGGGGCGCGTCCTTCCTCGGCGGCGGCGCAGAGTTCGGTGAGTTCGGCGTGCATGTTGAGGCCGGACGCGGTGTCGTACACGGTGTGGTGGGCGGCGAGGACCACGGCCCAGGAGCCCTCCCCCAGGTCCAGGACGGCGGCGCGCCACTGGGGCGCCCGGTGCGGGTCGAACGCGCGGGCCAGCCGGGCGCGCAGGGCACGGCGTTCCTCGGCGCGGGCCCCGGGGTCGTGCGTGCTCAGGTCGAGCACGTCGATCTGCGGCTGCGGGTGGGGGTGCACCTCCTGGCGGAGCCGTCCGTCCACGAGGCGCAGGACGGTGCGCAGGGGTTCGTGCCGGTCCATGACGACGTGCAGGGCGTGCACGAGGTCGTCGGCGGTCACGGACGCGTGCAGGGGGAACTCGTCGACGGCGCAGTAGGTCGGCGGATCGTGCGCCAGGCGGGAGGCCAGCCAGGCGCGTTCCTGGGCGTGGGTCGCCGGTGCGGTGACCGGTCCGGCCGGGGCGCCGGGGGTGGCCGGGCCGTCGTGGACGGTGGGTCCGGGACGCGTCACGAGGGTGCGCCGTCGTCGAGCGGCAGGACGTGGCCGGGCAGTCGTACCGGGTCGCCGAGGACCACGGCGATCTCCCGGTCGCCCGCGTAGGGTTCGCGGGCGTGGGCGGTGCGGATGTTGTCGACGAGGAGTACGTCGCCCTCCTGCCAGGGCTCGCCCACGGTGAACCGGTCGTAGACGGCGTTGATCCGCTCGACCGTGTCGGCGGTGACGGGGGTGCCGTCGCCGGCCGCGGTGTCGAAGGGCAGGCCGTCGGGGCCGTACACGTCGGTGAGGTAGTCGCGGACGGCGGGTTCGAGGGTGCGGCCGTTGAGGAAGGCGATCTGGTTGAACCAGCCGGGTACTTGAGTGCGGGGGTGGGCCACGACGGCGGCGCGGCGCTGACGGGTGACCAGCCTGCCGTCGGGGAGCCAGGTGTGGTCGACGGCGGCCCGGGCGCAGTAGGCGTCGACCGCGCTCCGGTCGGTGCTGCCGAACGCCTCGGGCCAGGAGAGGCCGACGTCGTGGTAGGCGCGGCGCAGCAGCCAGCCGTGCTCGGCGAAGGGGGCGGTCAGGCCGGGCGGGAGGGCGGCGAGGACCTGTTGGGAGTCGGCGACGGTGGTGCGTCCGCCGGTGGGTGCGGTGAGGCACGCGAAGAGCAGGGTGCCGGGGACGGTGGCGGCGTGGCTCAGCTCGTGGTGCATGCACATCGGGTCCTCGGCGGGCCAGTGGCTGCCGGAGTACACGCCGGGGACCAGGGCGGTGCGGGGCGCGAAGCCCTCCCGTTCGGTCAGGGGCGCGATGCCGAGCGCGGCGGCGACGCGCGCGACGTCGGCGGGGGTGCGGGCGCCGACGCCGCGGAGCATGACGGCGCCGGACGCGGCGAGGGTGTCCAGCGCCGCGGCGCGGTGCGCGGTGGCGCGGGCGGCGGGGTCGGGGTCTGCGGTGCGGGCGTCGAGGACCGGGAGGGGGGCCGGGCTCCCGGCGGCGCGGGCGGGAGCCGTCGTGGGCGCGGGGCGGGTCGCGGGGGTCTCCGGGGGCGGCGCGGACCGGCTGTCCAGCAGGGCGGCGACGTCGGCGACCGTCGGGGTGTCGCGGAGTTCGGCGACGGTGACGGCGCGTTCGAGCTCGATGGCGAGACGGATCGCGGAGAGCGAGGTCCCGCCGAGGTCGGTGAAGCGGCTGTCGCGTCCGATGCGTTCCTCCGGCACGCGCAGCAGCCGGGACCAGGCGGCGGCGACCCGGCGTTCGGTGGCGGTGGCGGGCTCCCCGGTGGTGCCGGCCTCCCGGAGGTGCGCGCCGTCGCGGGCGCGTGCGGTGAGGGCCTTCTTGTCGATCTTGCCGTTGCCGGACAGCGGGAGGGCGAGGACGTGGTGGAGGCGGGGCGGCACCATGTAAGGGGGCAGGTGGGTGCCGAGGATCCGTGCGGTCTCCTCCGGGCCGGGGGCGTCCTCGCCCGTGTAGTGGGCGACGAGCTGGGGGTCGTCGTCGGTGCCCCCGACGACGACCGCGCCGTCGCGTACCCCGGGGACCTGGAGCAGCCGGTCCTCGATCTCGCCGATCTCGATGCGGAATCCGCTGATCTTGACCTGGGCGTCGCGCCGGCCGAGGTACTCCAGCTCCCCGGAGGGGAGCCGGCGGCCGAAGTCACCGGAGCGGTAGAGGCGTTCGCCGGGGCGGAGGGGGTCGGGGCGGTAGACGGCGGCCGTGCGGTCGGGGTCGTTGACGTAGCCGCGGCCGACGCAGACGCCGGCGATGACGATCTCGCCGGGGGCGCCGTCGGGGACGAGGTGGAGCTGTTCGTCCATGACGTAGACGCGGCAGTTGCGGATGGTGTCGCCGAGCGGCACGGAGCGGTGGCCGGGAACGGCACGCATGACGCCGTGGTGGGAGTCGTCGCTCACCTCGGTGAGCCCGTAGCAGTTGACGAGGGGGACGCCGGGGAACCTCTCGAACCAGCGGCGGACCAGTTCCTTCTTGAGCGCCTCGCCGGTGACGGCCATGACCCGGACGTGCGGGAGGGCGGCGCGGTCGTGGGCGGCCTCGGCGAGGACGAGTTCGAGGTAGGTGGGGACGAGCTGGAGCACCTGGACGCGGTGGTGGTTGACGAGGTCCACGAAGCGGCCCACGTCGAGCACGGCCTCCTGTTCGACCAGCAGCACCCGGCCGCCGACGAGGAAGGGCGAGACGAGCTGCCACAGGGAGATGTCGAAGCACTGCGGTGCGGTCTGTCCGACGGTGTCGCCCTCCTGGACGCCGAGGTCCTCGATCTTGGCGTACAGGTGGTTGAGGAAGCCGTCGTGCTCGCACATGGCGCCCTTGGGCTCGCCGGTCGACCCCGAGGTGAAGTACACGTAGGCCAGTTGGCCGCCGGACACGGCGACGCCGGGGTCGTGCGTGGGTCCGTCGCCGTGGACGAGGTCTCCGACGTCCGTCCGGCGGACCGCGGTGAGGCCGTCCAGGGCCTCGTCGAGTGACGGCACCCGCGGGTCGGCGAGCACCCGGCGGCACGCGGCGCGGGTGAGGGTACGCGCGATGCGCGAGGCGGGGAATCCGGGCTCCAGGGGCAGGTAGCAGCCGCCCGCCTTGAACACGCCGAGCACCGCGGCGGGCCACTGGGCGTGGCGTTCGGTGACGACGGCCACCACGTCCTCCGGGGCCAGACCGTCGCGCAGCAGGGCCCAGGCGATCCGGTTGGCGTCCTCGTTGAGTTCGCGGTAGGTGCGGGTGGTGGTGCCGTGCACGACGGCGACGGCGTCGGGGTGACGCCGGACGCGTTCCTCGAAGAGCTCGTGGAAGCGGCGGCCGGGCAGCGGGCGGACGGGGCCGGCGCCGCGTGCGACGACGGCCTCGGCCTCCTCGGGCGCCAGGAGGCCGTGGCGGGTGTGCGGCTGGTCGGGGTCCTCCGACATCAGCTGCAGCGCGCGCCGTTCGTGGCGGGCGAGCCGCTCGGCGGTCGTGCCGGCCGTCGCCGACGCGTTCGCCCAGGCCTCCTCCGCCCCGGCGCGCCCCTCGTCGGTGCCCACCCGGCGCACCAGGTCGCGCCAGGAGGGGCCGGGAAGGGCGGTGCCGAGCAGCACCGAGGCGACCTTCAGCCGTGCGGCGAGCCGTACCGAGGCCGGGTCCGTGCCGCAGGCCCGGGCGAGGGCCTCGGCGGCGTCCTCCGGACGGGCCGGCGTCACCGGCCGCCCGGCGAGCGGGTCGGGTGCTGTTTCGCGCATCGGGTCGCTCCTGCTGATCGGTGAGCCGGTGTACGGAGTGGCGGGACGCTCAGGCCAGGTAGTCCTCGGCGCCGCCGGTGCGCACCGTGTCGAGGGTGAAGCAGTGGAAGCCGCCGCCGAAGAGGCGCCGGTGCCGGTGCCGGACGGGGACCACGGTGAAGCCGTGCTTCTCCAGGGTGGCCACGAGGGTCGTGCAGGCGTCGTTGACCATGACGGTGTTCTCGTCGACGGAGAGCACGTTGAGGTCGATGTAGGGGCTGGCGGGGATCGGGTCGTCGTTCTCGTACTGCGGGTAGTCGTCGACGCCGGGCGGGGGCGGGATCACGACGTCCCAGCCGCGCAGGGCCTCGGGGAGGTAGTCGACGACGCCCGGGTCGCGCAGCAGCAGGGTGCCGGGGCGCAGCGGGACGACGACGGAGTCGATGTGGCTCTGGGTCAGCCGGTCCATGCGGTGCACGCGGAACCGGCCGTCGAGGTGGCGGCGCAGCCAGTCGAGGGCCAGGACGTGGTTGGCGTTGGAGACGTTGACGATCAGGTCGCGGCCGAGCCTGAGGCAGTTGGCCGCGTCGATCATCGGCTCCGGGCCCACGTCGAGGGGCGAGGCCTCCGGGTCGAGGGGGACCTCGATGTTCGGGGCCGCGTGGGCGACGTTGGCGGGGTCGAAGGAGTGGTCGGTCATCATCGGGCGCGGCATGGTCGTCCAGCGGGCGCCGTTGCGGAAGTACTCCAGGAAGACCGGCTTGAGGAACTGCGTCTCGAAGTAGCGGTCGTGCAGCATGGGCGGGGTCTCGATGATCTCGTCGCCCATGATCAGGGTGTTGTCGCGCAGGTTCAGCGGCGGTGTGACCGTGGCCTCGAAGGCGGGGGTGGCGACCCGGGTCGTCCCCCGGGGCGGCTGCAGGGGCCGGTGCACCGTGACGCCGAGCGCGGTGAGCTGTGCGGCGATGCCTTCGACGTCCTCGACGAGCTCGCCGAGGAAGTGCTCCTTCTGCGCGAGGCGGTGGGGCGTGTTGCGGTTGCGGCGTTCCTCCCCGTCGCGCCAGGTGGAGAGGGAGGGGTAGTAGCCGCGGGCCCCGGAGAGGTTGTCGCTGATGAACATGTCGAACGACATGTCGCGCACCCGGTCGAGATAGCCGTCCGCCGAGCCGAGGACGACCTCCTTCAGGGGGGTGAAGTCGTCGTAACTGTTCAGGCGCATCGGCGGGAGCCTTTCGTGGGGCGTTGGGGGGTGACGGCCCGGGTGCGGTGACCGCGCGTCATCCTGCGGCCTCCTGGGCGAGGAAGGCCGCGAGGCGCCGGACGCCGGTCTCGATCCGGTCGGGCTCCAGGTAGCTGCACGAGAGCCGGATCTGCCGGTCTCCGCGGTCGGTGAGGGAGAACTGCCGCATCGGTGCCCACAGCACGCCGTACCGGGACGCCGAGACCTCCAGGAGGGCGTCGTCGGCGGGTACGGGCAGCTCGACGCGGACGAAGAAGCCGCCGGCCGGCCGGTGCCAGGAGACCCCGGGCGGCATGCCGTCGGCCAGGTGCCGGTCCAGCGCGTCGGTCAGCCGGGCGAGGCTGTCCCGGTAGCGTGCGGCCTTGCGGCGGGCCAGTGCCCGCAGGGAGCCGCCGTGTTCGAGGAGCAGACCGCCGACGACGGCCTGGGACAGCGGCGGGGTGTTGATGGTGACCATGGTCTTGAGTTCGGCGAGTTCCCGGGCGAGCGACCGTTCGCCGTCGCGGTGGCCGACACGCTGGTCGGCGACGGCGTAGCCGACCCGGGCGCCGGGGAACCCGACCTTGGCGAAGGTGCCGAGGTGGACGACGCGGCGTCGGGTGTCCAGGGCCTTGAGGCCGGGCAGGGCGTCGTCCTCGGCGGCGGTGAAGCCGTAGGTGTTGTCCTCGACGAGGAGCAGGTCCTCGCGCTCGGCGAGGTCGAGCAGGGCGTGCCGTGCGGCGAGCGGCATGCGGGCGCCGCCGGGGTTGGAGAAGTCGGGGGCGACGTAGCAGGCGCGGATCCGGCGGCCTTCGGCGCGGGCCTGCCGGCAGCGGGCGGCGAGGTGGACGGCGTCGAGTCCGGACGGGCCCTCGCGGACGTCGGCCACGGGGATGTCGAGGAGCCGTGCGGCCCCGACGATGCCGGGGTAGCACGGGTCGGCCACGGCGAGCAGGTCGCCGGTGTCCCGGTACAGCGCCCGCAGGGTGAGCAGCATGGCCTCCTGGGCGCCCACGGTGATCACGACGTCGTCCGGTGCGGCGTCGATGCCCTGGTCGGTGCGCAGGGCGTCGGTCACCAGGTCGTTGATGAGGCCCTGGGCGGGTCCGTACGCGTAGAGCGTGCGCTCGGCCCGGGCCGGGTCGAAGCCCCGGGCGGTGCGCAGGTGGGTGAGGAAGCGCTCGGTCAGGGCGTGCGGGTCCAGGCCCTGGACGAAGTCGGGGTGCGGCGCGCCGGGGGCGAAGGAGATGGCGTCGGGGTGGCGGTCCATCACCTCGTTGAGGAAGCTGATGGCGCCGAGCACCGGGTCCTGGAGGGAGCCGTGCAGGTCGGCCGCGTAGAGGTCGGGGGCGTCGTTCATGTGCGGCTCCCCCGGGCGGCGCGCCGCCGTTCGCGCTCCTGCCAGCGGCGTTCGACCTTGTCGAGGACGTCGGGGGCGTAGGCGCGTTCCGCCTGGGCGAGGGCGAACTCGGCGAGGTAGGCGCGGAAGTGGTCGAGGGGTTCCTCGGCGAGGGCGAGCATGCGCCGGTTGGCGGGGACCGCGGGTGCGGAGAGGGCCGCCACGGCGCGTTCCACGGCTTCGTCCATGCGGTCGGCGGGCACGACCTCGTCGAAGACGGTGGCGGCCTCGGGGTCGGTGGTGGCGATCCGGCGTCCGCCGAGCACGACCTGCCGGGCGAGGCGCGCTCCGGTCTGGCGGGTGAGCCGGAGGTTGCCGGCACCGGGCACGATGCCCTCCTCGGCGGCGGGCAGGCCGGCGTAGGCGCCCTCCTCGGCGATGACGTGGTCGAGGGCGAGCAGGAGTTGCATGCCGCCGCCGATGGCGAAGGTGTCGACGGCGCCGATCCACGGCTTGGTGACGCCGCGTTCGCCGCCGGCGCCGGGGGCCGGGTCGGTCAGCAGGCCGTGGAGGAGCTTGTTGACGTAGCCGAGTTCGCGGCCGAGGAGGAAGCCGACCAGCGGGATCCGGCCGTCGCGCAGGTCGGTGAGGTCGACGCCGGCGCTGAAGACGCGGCGCCCCCGGTGTGCGGGGTGGTCGGTGACGCCGCCGCGCAGGACGCCGACGCGGACCGTGTCGTCGAGCAGGACGAGGTCGACGGCGGTGTCGAGGTCGGTGATGAGCCGGGTGTTCTCGGCGTTGAGCCGGCGGGGGTTGCGGAACTCGACGTGGGCGGCGGTGCCGCGGCGTTCGACGTGGACGGTGTCGAGGGCGACGCGGCCGTCCGCGCGGAAGCCGTCCAGGAGTTCCAGGGCGCGCGGGACGGGTCGGAGCATCGTCTCCACGAGGTGCGGGCCGGCGACGGGTGAGCGCAGCACGGCGCCGCAGAAGCGGCCCTGGTCGATCTCCCGGCCTTCCTTCTCGGCCTGGACGTGGCGGCGTTCGGCGGCCATCTGTTCGCGGGTGGGGACCAGTCCGGGTACCAGGTCCGCGGCGGCGTCCACCAGTTCCGGCAGGCGCGGGCGGCGGGTCAGCCCGTCGGTGAGCAGGCCGTAGACGGTGTCGGTGTGCCGGGCGAGGAAGTCCCGCCGTACGCCGCGCACGTCGGCGTGCGCGGTCGCGGCGCGGGTCCGCTCGTCCGGGGATCTGGCCGGGACCGGCGGGAGGGCGGCGAGGACCCGTTCGGCGGCGGCGGCGTGCTCCGCGAGGCGGCGGGCGTCGTGGTCGAAGCGGCTGCCGGGGGCGCGGGGCGGGGCTTCGGGGTGTGCCGGGGCGGGTGCCCCGGTGGACGGGCGGGTGGTCATCGGGCCGCCTCCGGGTGTTCCGGGCCGCTGTCGGAGAGGCGTCTCAGCTCGCGGTCGCAGGCTGCCAGGTGGACGCCGAGCGCGTCGTCGTACTCGGCGGAGGCGGCCTCCTCCAGGAGCCGCCGCCGGATGCGGGTCTCCCGGTCGGAGAGCCTGCCGCGCAGCACGGCCGCGGTGTGGACGGCCTCGGTGAGGTCCTCGCTGACCTGGTCGACGATGCCGAGTTCCGTGGCGTCGTGGAGTTCGATGGCCGAGTCCCACAGCACGATGCGGCGGGCGCGGGCCAGCCCGATGTGCTGCACGAGCCGGTAGAGGGTCATGCCGGGCCAGAAGTGCCCCGCGTTGACCGGCAGCAGCAGGCTGAGGCCGGGGCCCGCGATCCGGTAGTCCGCGGCGAGCAGCAGGTCGAGCACCGGTCCGCCGCACGTGCCCTCGACGGCGGCGATGATGACGTGGTCGAGCTGCTCCATCCGGCGCAGGGCCCGCTCCCAGCGCTTGACCTCCTGGATGGACACCGCGCCGGGCCACTCCCGGGGCTGGAGCGGTGCCGGGGTGAACCGCAGCACCACGACCGCCCGTTCGCGCAGTCCCCCGGCCTGTTCGCAGACCTCGTCCAGGGCCGCGGTCAGCGCGGGCAGCGGGCTGCCGCCGTCCAGCCGGACCAGGATGCCCAGTTCCTCGGGCAGTCCCGTCCGGTCGGGTCCGGTCTTCACGGTCGCACCAGCTCCTTTCCTCACCAGCGCACCAGGGCCGTCTCGATGGTCGAGCCCGGCCCCATCGTCATCAGGACTCCGAGGTCGCCCGCCACGGCTGACCTCTCGTCGCGCAACCGCTCGTAGGAGAACAGGAACGATCCGCTGGAGAGGTTGCCGTGGTCGCGCAGCACCCCGGTGGTGTGCCGCACGTCGTGCCGGGACAGTTCGAGGTTCACCCGGATCGCGTCGATGACCTTCTTGCCGCCGGAGTGCACCACCCAGTGGGCGATGTCCCCGGTGCGCAGTCCGGTGCCGTCGAGGAGGCGGGAGACCGCGGTCTCGGCGTGGGCGCCGACGACGTAGGGCACGTCGGCGTCGAGGTAGAAGCTGAATTTGCCGTGCACGTCGTCCCAGTCGTAGCGCATCGCGGCGACGGCCTCGGGGATGATGTGGCTGGTGAATCTCAGCAGCTCGGGACCGGACGGCGGCGCTCCGTCGCCGGGGTCGGCGGGGGCCCGGACGGCGACGGCGGCCGAGCCGTCCCCGAAGAGGCTGTTGACCACCGAGGAGCGCATGGTGCCGTCGAAGACGTAGGCGGCGGAGCAGGCCTCGACGCAGACCATGAGGGCGAGTTCGCCGGGGTGGCCGCCGGCCCAGCCCGCGACGGCGTTGAGGGCGTTGAGCCCGGCGTTGCACCCCATCCCGACGACGTCGAGGCGCTGGCAGGAGGGGTGGATGCCGAGGTCCCTGATGAGCAGCGCGGACAGGCCGGGGGTGAGCAGTCCGGTGGAGGTGACGCAGCACAGGTAGCGGATGTCGGCGAGCTCCGCGCCGGCGTCGGCCAGGCAGCGTTCGACGGCGTCGCGGCCCATCCGCAGCCCGGTCTCGGTGTGTTTGCGCAGCAGGTCGCCCTGGGACTCCTGGACCGGTTTCCCGTCGGGGCCGATCGGGGGCAGGCTCAGGTTGCGGCGCTCGATGTTGCCGCCGAGGAAGACGGAGCGGATGCGCCGGTCGGTGATGCCGAAGGTGTCGAGGACCTCCCGCTGGGTGTACGAGACGGGCGGCACCGCGGTGCCGACCCCGACCAGTCCCGGGGTGCCGGCGGCTGTCCGCTCCGGCGGGCGCCCGGGGGCCCGGTCGGCCGGCTGCTGGGTTCCGCGCACGTCTTCCTCCGTGGGGCGCGTGGTGGGGTGGCGGTGGCCGAGGGGGTCCGGGGCACCGCACAGCTGCTCGGCGTCGTCCTGGGACGGCGCCGTCGTGGCCGGGCGGGCCCGGCCGGGCGGCTCGTTCAGTAGCCGACCTTGGCGTTGATGCGGCGCGGGTAGTACCGCTCGTCGCCGTTGCGCCGGTACTCGGGCCGGCGCGGGGTGTCGCTCGACGGCAGGTCACCGTTGACGGTGACGCGCTGGCCGCGGCGGTGTTCCTGGTAGTCGTTGATGGCGATGTGCTGGGTGACGCGGTTGTCCCAGAGGGCGACGGTGTGCGGGTCCCAGCGGTGCCGGAGGGTGAAGGCCGGCTGCTCGGAGTGCTCGAACAGGTGCTGCAGGACGGTGTCGCTCTCCTGCCGGGTGAGCTGCGGGATGTGCGAGGTCCACATCCGGGTGACGTAGAGCGACTTGCGTCCGGTGACCGGGTGGACGCGCACGACGGGGTGTTCGGCGGACATCTCGACGACCGGCGGGATCTTCAGGACGTGGACGGCGGTGAGCCCGTCGAGCATCGCGCGAAAGGGCTCGGAGAGCGTCTCGTACGCCCGGTACTGGTTGCTCCACATGGTGTCGCCGCCGGCGGAGGGGGTGTCGATGAGGTGCAGGATCGACGCGATCGGCGGGCTGGGGCTGAAGCTGACGTCGATGTGCCACTCGTCGGCCTTGCCGCCCTTGTCGGGCTGGATCACCGTGATCTCGGGGTGGCCTTCGAGCTTGGGCAGGAAGGGGTGGACCTCGACCTCGCCGAGGCGCCGGCCGAACGCCACGTGTCCCTCGGGGGTCAGGTTCTGCTGGTCCGGGAAGAACAGCACGAGGTGTTCGAGCATCAGCTCGTGGACGCGGTCGAACTGGGCGTCGGTGAGGGCGTCGAGGTCGATCCCGCGGACCTCGGCGCCGAGGGCGCCGGAGACGCGGCGGACGTCGATGCCGTCGGCGGGCGGGGTGGCGGGGGCGGCCTGCGGTGCTGCGGACGTGGTCACAGCGGGGTCTCCTTCGAGGGGCGGGGGGGCGGGGCGGCGCGTCGGCGGGCAGCCGTGCGGGGGCGGGGGCCCTGCGTCGGCGGGGGTCAGGGGCGGGCGCCCGCCGTTCCGCCGTGCAGCCAGTCCAGGAACTGCGCGGGGGCGAGGGCGCCGACCCGCTCGTGGTAGGCGTCGAGGTCCGCCTCGGTGAGGACGTCGCGGGCGCCCCCGGAGCGTCCGGCCCGGAAGAACTTCACGGGGTCGGTGAGGATCTCCTTGTCCGGCGCCAGCCGGGCGGCCCGGCCCTTCATCTCGTCGAAGGTCGCCGCCCGTACCAGGTCCGGCATGACGGCCTCGTCCACGGTGATGCCCAGCCACTCGGCCAGCGCCGACATCTGGCCGGCGAGGTCGGTGCGCAGGTCGTCGTAGTGCATCAGCCGGACGTTCGGCTCCGCGCGCCGGTTCCAGGCGTCGAGCGGGTGGTGGAGCTCGGCGGCGGCCACGTCCTGTTCCCAGGCGTCCGACGCGCCGGCGCGGCACCAGTTGAGCAGGTACTCGCGGGGCGGCGGCAGGGTGAGGGAGGCCGGTCCCTCGTACTCGCCGGAGTCCTCGCTGTTGAAGGCGTGCAGCCACTCGGCGCGGACGTTGGAGGCCTGGTGGTACATCGACAGGGCCCGGTCGAGCGGGTGCCGGGCGACGACGAGGTAGCTGACGCGCGGATCGAGCGGGAGTCCGTCGAGCGGGACGTGCGTCTTCAGGACACGCCGGTGCTCCTGCGCCGCGAGCTGCGCGTACATCTGGTCCTGCGGGGTGAAGAGCTGGTCCAGCCACGGCGACAGGGTCGACAGCGGTGCGGGGAGTTCGGGGGTCCGGAAGACGAGCAGCGCGCACATCATCTGCACCCAGGTGGTGCCGGACTTCGCCGGGCTGCTGACGACGATGTCGCCCTCGCGCAGCGGGAAGTCGTCCCAGCGGGCGCTGTCCTGTTGCGGTGACTTGTACCGGCGCGGCACGGGGTTCAGAGTCTGTTCAGCCATGGCGACATCCCTCACAGGGGAACGGAGAGGCAGCGGGTCCGGTCACAATCTGCCGTGGCGGTCCGCGCACGGCATCCACGTTCGCCACAGTTACGCGTCCCAGGTGACCGGGAGGCTCTTCACGCCGTAGACGTCCGCGATCTCCGCCTCGGGGCGCAGGGCGATCTCCTCGGCGGGCACGGCGAGGCGGAGGGTGGGGAAGCGGTTCACCAGGGCGGGGAACGCCACCTTCATCTGGACGCGGGCCAGCTGCTGGCCCAGGCACTGGTGGATGCCGTGTCCGAAGGCGATGTGGGCACCCTCCTGGCGTCGCAGGTCGAGCACATGGGGGTCGGTGAAGCGGTCGGGGTCGCGGTTGGCGGTGTTGTAGGACAGGATCAGCGAGGTCCCGGCCCTGACGGTGCGGCCGCCGAGTTCCACGTCCTCCAGGGCCGTGCGCATGAAGGTCTTGCCGACGCTCAGGTAGCGCAGCAGTTCCTCGACGGCCCGGTCGGCGAGTGCGGGGTCGGCGCGCAGGGCGGCGAACTGCTCGGGGTGGCGCAGCAGCGCGAAGGTCCCGAGACCGATCATGTGCATCGTGGTGTCGAGTCCGGCGGCGAGCAGGAAGAGCGACATGCCGACCAGTTCCTCGTCGGTGAGGTCGCTGTCGGTGAGCTCGCTGAGCACGTCGTCGGTGGGGCGGGTGCGTTTGGCTGCCACCAGTGCGCCGAGGTGGGTGCGGGTCGCGTGGTAGGCGGCGATGAGGTCGTCGCGGTCGGACTCCAGATCGCGGAAGGCGTCGACCTGTTCCTGGAAGGCGGCGCGTTCGTCGTGCGGGACCCCCAGCAGTTCGCAGATGGTGACGGCGGGGATGGGTTTGGCGTACGCGGTCACCAGGTCGGTGGGACCGCCGGCCCGTTCCATGGCGTCCAGGTGTTCGGCGGTGATCTCCTCGACGCGTTCGGTGAGCAGCCGCATGCGCCGCACGGTGAACTTGCCCATCAGCGGCTTGCGGTAGCGGCCGTGGCGGGGTTCGTCCATGAAGAGGAACTCGCCCGGGGGCGCCGGTTCGAGCTCGACGTCGCCGTGGTCGACGGTCGGGTGGCGCAGGAGCTCCCACCGTGAGCTGAACCGCCGGTCGGCCAGCACCGACCTGACGAGGTCGTATCCGGTGACCAGCCAGCCGTCCACGCCGCCGGGGAAGACGTAGCGGCTGATGGGGCCGTGCCGGCGGGCTTCGAGCAGTTCGGCCGGCGGGTCGAAGGGCCGGTCGGGCCGGCGCTGCGTCGGCATGGTGGTGACGGTGTACAGGGGGTCGCCCACGGCCATCCTCGTCTCGCAGTGGCGTGCTGTCCGCCGGTCCGGGGTCACGCCGGGTCCGGGCGGGTGTCGGTCGGTTGCAGTGCGGCCGCGGCGAGGTCCCAGATCCGCCGGACGACGTCCGGGTTCAGGAGCATCTCGCGGTGGGCGCAGTCGAGCGTGTGCTCGCGTACCTCGCCGGAGACGAACGGCCGCCAGAGTGCGGCCTTCGGCTCGGAGTCGGCGGAGATCAGCAGCAGGGTGCCGGACGTCCTGCGGGTCCGGTGCGCCAGGAGGACGCGGGTGTTGTTTCGGACGATGCGGAGGTATGCCTCGTGCTCCGCGCCGGTGAGCGCGCCGGCCACCGTCTCCTCCTGCACGGCGAAGCCCGCCCGCTGCTCGGCGGTGACGGGGCCGTCCACCGGGCTGGCGTCCAGCAGGATCAGGGCGGCCACCTCCTCCCCCTCGTCCTGGAGCAGGGCCGCCATCTCCTGGACGACGTTGCCGCCGAAGGACCAGCCGAGCAGGTGGTAGGGGCCGGTGGGCTGGACGGCGCGGATCTGCGCGACGTAGTCGGCTGCCATCCGGGACAGCGAGTCGGGCAGGTCGTCCCCGCCGGTGTCCATGCCGCGGGGGCGCAGCGCGTAGAGCGGCTGGTCCCCGGGGGCGGCGTCGGCGAGCCAGCCGTACTCCCAGCCGAGACCCAGCACGGTGTGGGCGCAGAAGAGCGGGGGCCGTCCGCCGGAGGACCGCATGGGCACGAGGACGTCGGTGGTCCCCTGCCGTCCCTCGCGGGCGATCCAGGCGAGCAGGCCGGCGGCGGTGGGGGCCTCGAACACGGCGCGGACGGGGATGTCGGCGCCGATGACGGCCCTGATGCGGTTGACGAGGCGTACGGCGAGCAGGGAGTGGCCGCCGAGGTCGAAGAAGCTCGCGTCGGCGCCGACCGGGGAGATGCCGAGGACCTGCTCGAAGACGGAGCAGAGCAGCTGTTCGCGGAGTGTGGCGGGGCTGCGGCCGGCGAGGGCGGTGTGGTCGGGGGCGGGCAGGGCGGCGCGGTCCAGCTTGCCGTTGGGGGTGAGCGGCAGGGTGTCCAGCGGGATCAGCACCGGTGGCACGAGGTGTTCCGGGAGCCGGTCGCCCAGGTGCTCCCTGACCTGTGCGACCAGGGCCGCCCGGTCGTCGGCGGCGCCGGGGACCGGTACGAGGTAGCCGGCCAGGGCGGGTTCGCCGTCGGGGCCCTCCCGGGTGACGACGGCCGCCTGGGCGACCTGCGGGTGTCCGGCCAGGGTCGCCTCGATCTCGCCCGGTTCGATGCGGAAGCCGCGGATCTTCACCTGGTCGTCGGCGCGGTCGAGGAATTCCAGCCGGCCCCGGGAGGTCCACCGCACGATGTCGCCGGTGCGGTACATCCGGGTGCCCGCGAGGCCGAACGGGCAGGCCACGAAGCGCTCCGCGGTGAGCACCGGCCGGCCCAGGTAGCCGCGGGCCAGGCCGTCGCCGGCGACGTACAGCTCGCCGGGCGTGCCGGGGGGCACAGGGAGCAGGCCGTCGTCGAGGACGTACGCCCGGGTGTTGTCCAGGGGGCGGCCGATGGGCACGGTGCCGCCGTCCGGGTCCTCGTCGCAGGGCCAGGCGGTGACGGCGACGGACGCCTCGGTGGGGCCGTAGAGGTTGTGCAGCGGCACGCCCAGGGTCGCGCGGAAGCGGTCGCGCAGGGCGGCCGGGAGGACTTCGCCGAGGCAGAGGACGGTCCGCAGGCCGGTGCAGCGTCCGGCGGCGCCGCTGTCGAGGAACGCCCGCAGCACGGAGGGGACGAACTGGGCGACGGTCACTCCTTCCCGCTCGACGAGTCCGGCGAGGTACCCGGGGTCGGCATGCGCGCCGGGGCCGCTCAGGACCACCGCGGCGCCGTTCAGGAGGGGCCAGAAGATCTCCCACACGGAGGCGTCGAATCCGAACGACGCCCGCTGGAGCATCCGGTCGGTGGGTTCGAGGCGGTACTCCTTCTGCATCCAGGCCAGTTGGTTGACGACGCCGTGGTGCGGGACGGTGACGCCCTTCGGGGTGCCGGTGGAGCCGGAGGTGTACATCACGTACGCCGGGTGGTGCGGGCGCAGCGGCGTCGCACGGTCGGCGTCGGTCACCGCCCCGGGTGTCCGCGCGTCGTGGGGCCCGTCGGCAGCGGGTCCGTCGAGGTCGATCCACCGGGCGGGGGCTTCCGTGTCCGTGCCGCGGAGCCGCTCGGTGGTCCGCACGGTGCTCAGGACGAGGACCGGGGAGGCGTCGCCGAGGACGAGGTCGGTGCGGCGGCGCGGCTGGCCGGGGTCGACGGGCAGGTAGGCGGCGCCGGTCTTGACGACGGCCAGGAGCGCGACGATCTGGTCCACCGACCGGTCGAGGGCCACGCCGACCAGGGTCTCCGGCGCGGCTCCGAGGCCGATGAGGTGCCGGGCGAGGTGGTCGGAGCGCTCGTCGAGCTCGGCGTAGGTGACCCGGGTGCCGTCGAGGACCAGGGCGACGGCGTGGGGGGTGCGCGCGGCCTGCCGGACGAAGAGCCCGGCGAGGGTGTCGTCGGGGCGGGGGGCGGCGGTGTCGTTCCACTCCTGGAGCACGCGCCGGCGTTCGGCGTCGTCGAGGAGGCCGACGCGGGCCACCGGCAGGGTGGGATCGGCGGCGACCGTCTCCAGGACCCGTACGAGCCGGGCCGCCAGCGTCTCCGCGGTGGAGCGGTCGAAGAGTTCGGCCGCGAAGACGACCTCCCCGTCGAGTCCGGCGGGCGCGCCGGTCTCGTCGAAGCTCTCCCGGACCTCGAAGTCCAGGTCGAAACGGGCCGTCAGGGTCCCGGCCGCCTCCTCGTGCACCTGCACACCGGGCAGGCTGAGCGTGCCCCGGTGGTTGTTCTGTACCGCGAGCATCACCTGGAACAGCGGGTTGCGGGCCATGGACCGGGCCGGGGCCAGGTCCTCCACGAGCCGCTCGAAGGGCACGTCCTGGTGCTCGAAGGCGTCCAGGCCCGCGGTGCGCACCCGGTCGAGCAGTTCGAGGAAGTCGGGGTCGCCCGACAGGTCGGTGCGCAGCACGAGGGTGCCCGCGAAGAAGCCGACGAGGTCGTCGAGGGCCTGGTCGGTGCGTCCGGCGACGGGGCTTCCCACGACGATGTCCCGGCCGGCGCCGCTCTTCGACAGCAGGACGGCGACCGCCGCGTGCAGCAGCATGAACATGGTGACGCCCTGTCCGAGCGCCAGCTCGGCCAGCCGTGCGTGCAGGGGCGCCGGGACGTGCAGGGGCACCAGTCCGGCCCGGTGGTCCGAGACCGCGGGGCGGGGCCGGTCGACGGGGAGGGCGAGTTCCTGGGGGGCGCCGTGGAGCCGGTCCTTCCAGTGGGCGACCTGGGCGGCGAGCACACTGTCGGGGTCGTTCACGTCGCCGAGGAAATCCCGCTGCCACAGGGTGTGGTCGGCGTACTGCACGGGCAGCGGCTCCCACTGCGGGGCCCGTCCGGCGGCGCGTGCCCGGTAGGCCTGCGACAGGTCCCGCCAGAGGGGGCCCATCGACCAGCCGTCGGCGGCGATGTGGTGGACGGTCAGGGCGAACGCCCAGGCGCCGGGGCGCAGTGAGAACAGTGCGGTCCGCAGCGGCGGTTCGGCGGCCAGGTCGAAGGTGTGGGAGGCGAGCGCGTCGAGCCGTCCGGCCAGTTCCTCCTCGGTGACGGCGGTGACCGGCAGGTCCACGGCCGCCTCGGCGGCGGGCAGGACGTGCTGGCAGGGTTCGTCGTCGACGAGGGGGAAGGTGGTGCGCAGGCTCTCGTGCCGGGCGACGACGTCGGTCAGGGCCGTGCGCAGGAGTTCCGGATCGAGGTCGCCGGAGAGCCGCAGGACGAGGCAGATGTTGTAGAGGTGGTTGGGTCCTTCGATGCGGTCCACGAACCATAGGCGGCTCTGTCCGTAGGACAGCGGCAGGACGGGCGGGCGGGGCATCGGGACGACGGCCGGGCGGGCGCGGCTCCCGTCCCGGGTCAGCCGGCGGGCGAGGCCGGAGACGGTCGGGTGCTCGAAGACGGTGGCCACGGAGGTCTCGGCACCCAGGACGGTGCGGATGCGGCTGACCAGGCGTACGGCGAGCAGGGAGTGCCCGCCCAGGGCGAAGAAGTCGTCGTCGATGCCGACGCGGGGCAGGCGCAGCACGTCGGCGAAGACGACGCCGAGCAGTTCCTCGTAGGGGGTGGCCGGGCCGCGTCCGAGGCTGACGGCTGCCATGGGGTCGGGGGTGGGCAGGCCGGCCCGGTCGACCTTGCCGTTCGGGGTGAGCGGCAGGCGGTCCAGGACGGTCACGTGCGGCGGCACCAGGTGGTCCGGCAGCCGCTCGGCGACGAACTCCCGGATGCTGTCCGCCAGTGCGCGGCCGGTGACGGCAGGGTCGGCCGGTGCGGCGTAGGCGGCGAGGCGCTTGTCGCCGGGGGTGTCCTCACGGACCAGGACGACGGCCTGGGCGACGTCGGGGTGGGCGGAGACGGCCGCCTCGACCTCGCCGGGCTCGACGCGGAAGCCGCCGATCTTGGCCTGGTCGTCGGCGCGCCCGACGAACTCCAGCACGCCGTCGTCCCGCCACCGCACCAGGTCGCCGGTGCGGTACATCCGGGCGCCGCCGTCCTCGAACGGGCAGGCCGTGAAGCGTTCGGCGGTCAGTCCGGGGCGGTGCGCGTAGCCGCGGGCGAGTCCGTCGCCGGCGATGTACAGCTCGCCGGGCACGCCCACCGGGACGGGTTGCAGGGCGGGGTCGAGGACGTAGCCGCGGGTGCGGGCCAGGGGGCGGCCCAGCGGGACGGCCCGGCCGCTGTCGACGTCCTCGCGGGTGACGGGGTGGGTGTGGGTGTAGGTGATGCTCTCGGTGGGTCCGTAGCCGTTCATCAGCCGGGTGCCGGGCAGGGTGCCGAGCAGCGTGCGGCAGTGCTCGACGGAGAGTGCCTCGCCTCCGGTCAGGACGGAGCGGACCCCGCGCAGTGCTTCGACGTCGAGGTCGATCACCTGGTGCAGCAGTCCGGTGGGCAGCAGGGCGACGGTGACCCGGTGCCGGGCGAGGAAGTCGCGGATCACGTCGACGGACGGGGAGCCCGCGGGCCCCACGGCGAGGGTGGCCCCGTTGAGCAGGGTGGCCCAGATGTCGAAGGTGGTGGAGTCGAAGGAGACGGACCCGAGGTGGGAGACGACGTCCCCGGCCCGTACATCGGCGTAGTCGGCGGGGCGGACGAGGCGGTCGACGGCGCGGTGGGTGGCGACGACGCCCTTGGGGGTGCCGGTGGAGCCGGAGGTGTAGATGGTGTAGGCGGCGGAGTCCAGGTGCGGCGGTGTGGCGGGGGGTACGGCGTCCTCGGCGGCCACCGCGTCCCGGGTCCGCGGGTCGTCGAGGACGATGCGGGGCGGGTCCTCGCTGGTCCCGGGCAGCCGCTCCTCGACGGCGGTGGTGGTGAGGAGGGCGACGGGGGCGGCGTCGCGCAGCATCAGTTCGATGCGGGCGGCGGGGTAGCCGACGTCGACGGGGAGGTAGGAGCCGCCGGTCTTCAGGACGGCGAGGAGCGCGACGATCGTCTCCGGGGAGCGTTCCATGGCGACGGCGACGAGCCGGCCGGGGCCGGCGCCGTGCCGGGTGAGGTGGCGGGCGAGCCGGTCGGAGGCGGCGTCGAGGTCGGCGTAGGTCATCCGCGCGCCGTCGGCGACGAGGGCGGGGGTGTGCGGGGTGCGGGCGGCCTGGGCGCGGAAGTGTCCGGGCACGGTGTCGGCCGGTGCGGCCCGTTCGGTGCTGTTCCACCCGGTGAGGACGCGGTGGTGTTCGGCGGGGTCGAGCAGGGGGATGTCACGGACCCGGGCTGCGGGGTCGGCGACGACGGCGTCCAGGACGAGCAGGAGGCGTTCGACGAGGGACTCGACGGTCGTGCGGTCGAAGAGGTCGGCGGCGTAGGTGATCCCGCCGTCGATGCCGGCGGGGCGGCCGTCGTCGTCGAACCGCTCGGCGACGTGCAGGTCGAGGTCGAACTTGGCGCGGCCCAGCTCGGTCGGGAGGGCCTCGACGCCGAGGCCCGGCAGGTCGACGGAGGCGCTGGGCGCGTTCTGCACGGCGAGCAGCACCTGGAAGAGGGGGTGGCGGGCGCGGGACCGGGTGGGGGCCAGTTCCTCCACCAGCCGTTCGAAGGGTACGTCCTGGTTCCCGAGGGCGCCCAGTGCGGATTTGCGGACCCGGGCGAGGACCTCGGTGAAGGTGGGGTCGCCGGTGAGGTCGGTGCGCAGCACCAGGGTGTTGACGAAGAAGCCGATGAGGTCGTCGGCGGCCTCGTCGGTGCGGCCTGCGACGGGGCTGCCGATGGGGATGTCGCGGCCGGCGCCGAGGCGGGAGAGCAGGACGGCGAGCGCGGCCTGCCACACCATGAAGGTGGTGGCTCCCTGGGCGACGGCGAGTTCCGTCAGCCGTGCGTGCAGGCGGGCCGGTGCGGCCATCGGGACCCAGCCGCCCTCGCGGCTCGCGACGGCGGGCCGCGGCCGGTCGGTGGGCAGGGTCAGTTCCTCGGGGCTGCCGCTCAGCGCGTCCCGCCAGAAGGCGGCCTGCCGGCCGAGGACGCTGTCGGGGTCGTCGCCGTCGCCGAGCAGTTCCCGCTGCCACAGGGTGTGGTCGGCGTACTGCACGGGCAGCGGGTCCCAGCCGGGTGCGTGGCCGGCCCGGCGGGCGGTGTAGGCGGTGGACAGGTCGCGCAGCAGCGGGACCATCGACCAGCCGTCGGCGACGATGTGGTGGGTGACCAGGACCAGGACGGCCTCGTCGGTGTCCGGTCCGTCCACGTCGAGGAGGGTGGCCCGCACGGGCGGCCCCGCGGTGAGGTCGAAGACGTGCCCGGCGGCCTCGGTGATCCGGGCGTCCAGGTCCGCGCGGCCGACGGTCTCGACGGCGAAGTACGGGGGGAGGTCGTCGAGGTGGACGATGTCCTGGTAGGGGTCGCCGTCGGCGTGCAGGAACCGGGTGCGCAGGCTCTCGTGGCGGGTGAGCAGGTCGGTCCAGGCCGCGCGGAGCGCGCCGGTGTCCGGCGTGCCGGTCAGCCGGAGCGCGAGCGGGATGTTGTACAGGGGCCCGGCGGACTCCAGCCGGTCCACGAACCACAGGCGGCGCTGGGCGTAGGAGAGCGGTACCCGCTGCGGCCGGGCACCGGGGGTGAGGGCGGGCCGCACGGTGCCGGTGGCTCCGGCGTCCTCGACGGCGGCGGCGAGACCGGCGACGGTGGGGGTCTCGAAGACCGCCTGCACGGGGATCTCGGCGCCGAGGACGGAGCGGATCCGGCTGATCAGGCGCACCGCCAGCAGGGAGTGGCCGCCGAGCGCGAAGAAGTCGTCGTCCACACCGACCCGGGGCACGCCGAGGACCTGGGCGAAGACGGAGCAGAGGAGTTCCTCGCGCAGGGTCGGCGGGCGGCGCACCGCGCCGGCGCTCACCGCCTCGGGGGCGGGCAGGGCGGCGCGGTCCACCTTGCCGTTGGCGGTCAGCGGCAGCCGCTCCAGCACGACGACGGCGTCCGGCACCAGGTATCCGGGGAGGCGTCCGGCGACGAACTCGCCCAGGTCGGGGAGGGTGTGGCCGGGCGCCGGGGTCACGTGGGCCACGAGGCGCTTGTCCCCCGGGGTGTCCTCGCGGACGGTGACGACGGCCTGGGCGACGGCCGGGTGGCCGGCCAGGAGCTGCTCCACCTCGCCGGGCTCGACCCGGAAGCCGCGGATCTTCACCTGGTCGTCGGCCCGGGAGACGAACTCCAGTGCGCCGTCGGCCCGTCGGCGCACGATGTCGCCGGTGCGGTACATGCGGGCGCCGGGTACGTCGAACGGGCAGGCCACGAAGCGTTCGGCGGTGAGCGCGGCGCGGGCGACGTACCCGCGGGCGAGTCCGGCGCCGGCGATGTACGCCTCGCCGGCGACGCCGGCCGGGACGGGTTCGAGGCTGTCGTCGAGGACGTACACACCGGTGTTGTCCATGGGGTGGCCGATGGACACGACGTCGCCCAGGGTCTCGGGGTCGGTGAGCGGGATCTGGGTGGCGATGACCGTCGACTCGGTCGGCCCGTAGCTGCTGCGGACGACGATGCCGGGGGCGGCTTCGAGGACCCGTCGGACGGCTTCCCTGGGGACGACGTCGGCGCCGGTGAGGACGTCGTGGACGCCGGTGAAGGCGGCGGGGTCCTCCTCGGCGATGACCCGGAAGAGGCCGGCGGTCAGGTGGGCGTGGGTGAGTCCGTGGTCGGCGACGAGGCTGCGGAGGCGGGCCGCGTCGGTCCTGCCGGGCGGGGTGACGACGAGGGTGCCGCCGGTGAGCAGCCGCACCCAGATCTCGACGGTGGACCCGTCGAAGGTGTGCGGGGCGGCGAACATGCCGCGTGCGGTGCCGGGGAACTGCCAGCAGCGGTCGCCGGCCAGCTCCACGATGTCGCGGTGGGTGGTGCCGATGCCCTTGGGTTCGCCGGTGGAGCCCGAGGTGAACATGATGTAGGCGAGCTGGTCGGGCAGGCTCCGTCCGCCGACGGCGGCGGCGGGGCGGTCGGCCCAGGCGTCGTCGGGGGCGTCGGCGACGACGACGGTGGCGAACAGCCCGCGGGCCTCCTCGGCGTACCGGCCGTCGGCCAGGCAGATCCCGGCTCCGGCGCGGTCGGCCATCGCGGCGGTGCGGGTGCCCGGCTGGGCGGGGTCGAGGGTGAGGTAGGCGCCGCCGGCCTTGAGGATCGCCAGCAGGGTGGTGACCACGTCCGGGGAGCGGTCCATGACGACGGCGACCACGGTCTCCGGGCCGACGCCGAGGTCCATGAGGTGGTGGGCGAGCCGGTTGGAGCGGGCCTCCAGCTGTCCGTAGGTGACGGGGCCGGCGCCGGTGTCGAGGGCGACCGCCTTAGGTGCGCGGGAGGCGCGGACGGTGAACAGCTCGGGGACGGTGAGCGCCAGGGTGTCGCTGCGGGCGCCGTGGGACGCGGTGAGCAGGCGGCGGCGTTCGGCGGGGTCGAAGACGTCGATGCGGGAGACCTGTCGGGCGGGGTCGGCGGTGGCGGCGTCCAGGACGCGCAGCAGCCGGGCGACGAGGGTCTCGGCGGTGGAGTGGTCGAAGAGGTCGGTGGCGTAGGTGAGGCCGCCGGTCATGCCGTTCGGCGCGCCCTCCTCGTCGTGGAGTTCGACGACCTGGACGTCGAGGTCGACCTTGGCCGTGGTGGGTTTGCCGGGTCCGGCCGCCACGTCCAGGCCGGGCAGCGCGACGTGGGCCTGCGGCATGTTCTGCACGGCGACCAGGACCTGGAAGAAGGGCACGCGGTCGGTGTAGCGGGCGGGGGCCAGCTTCTCGACGAGCCGGTCGAAGGGCACGTCCTGGTGGTCGAGAGCGTCCAGTGCCGTGGTCCGGACGCGGGCGAGCACCTCGGTGAAGCTGGGGTCGCCGGTCAGGTCGGTCCGCAGGACCAGGGTGTTGAGGAAGAACCCGACCAGGTCCTCCAGCGACTCGTCGGTACGGCCCGCCACGGGGCTGCCCAGCGGGATGTCCTCCCCCGCGCCGAGCCGTGACAGCAGCACGGCCACCGCCGCCTGCCACACCATGAACATCGTCACGCCCTCGGCACGGGCCAGCTCCGCCATCCGCGCGTGCAGTCCGGCCGGCACGTGGATGTCGGCCCAGCCGCCGCCGCGTCCGGGTTTGTCCGGGCGGGGCCGGTCGAAGGGCAGGGCGATCTCGTGGGGGACTCCGTCGAGGGTGGTCCGCCAGTGCTCGATCTGTGCGGTGAGCCGGCTGTCGGAGTCGTTCTCGTCGCCGAACAGCCGCTGCTGCCAGAGCGCGTAGTCGGCGTACTGCACCGGCAGGGGCGGGAAGTCCGGGGCGCTCCCCGCGTGGCGTGCGGTGTAGGCGGCGGACAGGTCCCGCCACAGGGGGGCCAGGGACCAGCCGTCACCCGCGATGTGGTGCACCACCAGGACGAGGACCGCGCTCTCCTCGTCCAGGGTCAGCAGGGTCGCCCGCAACGGCAGCTCACCGGCCAGGTCGAAGACATGACCGGAGACCTCGTCGATCCGGGCGTCCAGCGCGTCGGGGGTGACGGACACCTCGGGAAGTTCGACCCGTGCCTCGCCGACCGGCACGATCTCCTGGTACGGCTCGCCCTCCACCTGCGGGAACCGGGTCCGCAACGCCTCGTGCCGCGCCACCACATCACCCAGCGCCGCCCGCAGAGCCGGAACATCCACCCGCCCGGACAACCGCACCACCAACGGAATGTTGTACAACGCACTCGCACCCTCCAGCCGGTCCACGAACCACAACCGACGCTGCGCGTACGACAACGGCAACCGCTCCGGACGCACCCCCGCCCGCACCCCCGGACGCACACCGCCCCCCGCCACCCCGTCCAGCACGGAGGCCAGTCCGGCGACGGTCGGTGTCTCGAAGAGCTCCCGTACGCGCAGTTCGACGCCCAGGACGGCGCGGATGCGGCTGACCAGGCGCACGGCCTGGAGGGAGTGGCCGCCGAGGGCGAAGAAGTCGTCGTCCGCGCCGACCTCGGGCACGCCGAGCACCTGGGCGAAGACGGACCGCAGGAGTTCCTCGCGCAGTCCGGTCCCGTGCCGGGCGGGGGCGGCGGACGGCTCCGCTCCGGTCTCCGGTGGCGTCGGTGTGCCGGGCGTCACGAGGTGGACGCGGCCCTCGTCGTCCCAGCGGGCGTGTGCGCCGGTGGGTCGCATGACGGACTCCTCCTCGGTGAACGGGCAGCGGACGGCGTCCTCCGCGGACGGGTCGCAGGTGGTGTGGAGCAGTCCGACGACGCCGGGCGGGACCGGCATGAGGCGGTCGTCGAGGACGAACACCCGGGCGTCCGGGCCGGCGATCTCCGGCCGGGTGCGGGACCACTCCCCCATCAGCCGCTGCCGCTCGGCCGGGTCGAGCACGTCGACGGTGTGCACGGGCCGTCGCGGGTCGGCGGTCACGGCGTCGAGGACGCGCAGCAGCCGGGTGGTCAGCATCCCGGCGGTCGAGTGGTCGAAGAGGTCGGCGGCGTAGACGAGTTCGCCCTCCATGCCGGCGGGGCGCGCGTCGGCGTCGAAGCGCTCGGCGACCTGCAGGTCGAGGTCGAACTTGGCGTCGCGGGCCGCGCGGGGCAGCACCTCGACGTCCGCCGCGTCCAGTTCGGGGACGAGGAGGGGCGTGGACTGCACCTCCAGGACCGTCTGGAAGAGGGGGTGGCGGCCCATCGACCGGGGCGGTGCCAGTTCCTCCACCAGCCGCTCGAACGGGACGTCCTGATGGTGCAGGGCGCCCAGCGCGTCCCGGCGGACCCGGGCGAGCACCTCGGTGAAGCCGGGGTCGCCGGTCAGGTCGGTGCGCAGGACCAGGGTGTTGACGAAGAACCCGACCAGGTCCTCCAGCGACTCGTCGGTACGGCCCGCCACGGGACTGCCCAGCGGGATGTCCTCCCCCGCGCCGAGCCGCGACAGCAGCACGGCCACCGCCGCCTGCCACACCATGAACATCGTCACGCCCTCGGCACGGGCCAGCTCCGCCATCCGCGCGTGCAGTCCGGCCGGCACCCGTACGGGCACGGCGGCGCCCCGGTGGCTCTCGACGGACGGGCGGGGCCGGTCGGTGGGCAGGGCGAGCTCCTCGGGGAGCCCGTCCAGCGCCGTGCGCCAGTAGGTGACCTGCTCCGCCAGGACACCGGCGGGGTCGTCGGGGTCGCCGAGCAGGTCGCGCTGCCACAGGGTGTAGTCGGCGTACTGGACGGAGAGCGGCGCGGGCGGAGTGGTTCCGCGCCGGCGTGCGGTGTAGGCGGCGGACAGGTCCCGCCACAGGGGGGCCAGGGACCAGCCGTCACCCGCGATGTGGTGCACCACCAGGACGAGGACCGCGCTCTCCTCGTCCAGGGTCAGCAGGGTCGCCCGCAACGGCAGCTCACCGGCCAGGTCGAAGACATGACCGGAGACCTCGTCGATCCGGGCGTCCAGCACGTCGGGGGTGACGGACACCTCGGGAAGTTCGACCCGTGCCTCGCCGACCGGCACGATCTCCTGGTACGGCTCGCCCTCCACCTGCGGGAACCGGGTCCGCAACGCCTCGTGCCGCGCCACCACATCACCCAGCGCCGCCCGCAGAGCCGGAACATCCACCCGCCCGGACAACCGCACCACCAACGGAATGTTGTACAACGCACTCGCACCCTCCAGCCGGTCCACGAACCACAACCGACGCTGCGCGTACGACAACGGCAACCGCTCCGGACGCGCCCCCGCCCGCACCCCCGGACGCACACCGCCCCCCGCCACCCCGTCCAGCACGGCGGCCAGGCGCGTGGGGGTGGGGGCATCGAAGACGGCGTGGACGGGGATCTCGACGCCGAGCACCGCGCGTACGCGGCCGACCAGGCGGACGGCGAGCAGCGAGTGGCCGCCGAGCGCGAAGAAGTCGTCGTCCGCGCCGACGCGCGGCACCCCGAGGACGTGGGCGAAGGCGGCGCAGAGCAGTTCCTCGTACGTGCCGGTGGGGCGTGCGGCACCGGTGCCGGGGTCCGGGACGGGCAGGGCGGCCCGGTCGAGCTTGCCGTTGACCGACAGCGGCAACCGGTCGAGGGTGACGAACGCGGCCGGGACCAGGTGGCCGGGGAGCCCGGCCGCGAGGTGCGCGCGCAGCGCGGCGGGGAGGGCGGTGTCAGGGGGTCCGGCCGGGACGACGTAGGCGACGAGGCGGGTGTCGCCGCCGGCGCCGGGGAGGTCGTCCCGGGCGACGACGACGGCGTGGTCGACGGCCTCGTGTGCGGTGAGGCGGGTCTCGATCTCGCCCGGTTCGATACGGAAGCCGCGGATCTTCACCTGGTCGTCGGTGCGTCCGACGTACAGCAGGCGCCCTTCGGGGGTGCGGCGCACGGTGTCGCCGGTGCGGTACATGCGGGTGCCCGCGGCCCCGTGGGGATCGGCGACGAAGCGTTCGGCGCTGAGGCCGGGCCGGTCGAGGTAGCCGCGGGCCAGGCCGGCGCCGGCGACGTACAGGTCGCCGTCGACACCGTCGGGGACGGGGAGGAGGCGGGCGTCCAGGACGTACAGGCGGACGCCGGGCAGGGGACGGCCGATGGTGGGGGCGTCGCCGGGGCGCAGGGGTCCGTCGGCGGCGGCGATGACGGTGATCTCCGTCGGGCCGTAGGCGTTGCCGAACCAGCGGCCGTCCCCCCACCGGTCCACCAGGGCCCGGCCGAGCGCCTCGCCCGCGACCAGCAGGGTACGTACGGAGTCCAGCCGGTGGTCCTGTCCGGTCATGCCAAGGACGGTGGGCGGGAGTTGCAGGTGGGTGACGGCCTGCCGTTCCACGAGGTCCTCCAGGCCCGCGCCGGGCAGCAGACTCGCGGCCGGGGCCGTGACGAGGCAGGCGCCGGCGGCGAAGGCCGTCATGATCTCCCAGGTCGCGACGTCGAAGCCGATGGAGGCGAACTGCAGCAGACGGCTGTCGGCGGTCAGGCCGGGCCAGCGGAACGCGAGGAGGTTGACCGCGCCGGAGTGCGGGACGACGACGCCCTTGGGGATGCCGGTGGACCCGGAGGTGTAGATGACGTAGGCCGGGTGGCCGGGGCGGAGCGGGGTGGTGCGCTCGTCCTGGGTGACCGGGTCCGGGGCGTGGGCCGCCACGGCGGAGCGTACGCCGGGGTCGTCGACGACGATCGGCGCCGGGGCGGAGGCGGGCAGGTCCCCGGCGTGGGCGGTGCCGGTGAGGACGGCCGCGGGTGCGGCGTCGGCGTACAGGTGGGCGACCCGTGCGGCGGGCTGGTCCGGGTCGACGGGGACGTACGCGGCGCCGGCCTTGAGGACCGCGAGGAGCGCGACGACGAGGTCGAGCGAGCGGTCCAGGAGGAGCAGGACCCGGTCCTCGGGCCCGACACCGTGTCCGATCAGGTGGCGGGCGAGCCGGTTGGAGCGGGCGTCGAGCTCGGCGTAGTCGAGGTGTTCGGGGACACCGTGGCCGGCGTCCGGGGTGCCCTCCGTGGCGCGGGGCGCGCCGCCGCGGTCGTGGGTGACGGCCGGGGCGTGCGGGGTGGCGGCCGCGCGGTCGGCGAAGAGGTCGGTGAGGACGCGGGCCGGGCCGGGCCGGCCGGTGTCGTTCCACTCGGTGAGGATGCGGTGCCGCTCGGCGGCCGGCAGGACGTCGAGGTCGGCCGGCGGGGTGCCCGGGGCCTGTTCGAGGGCGTCGACGACGCGTTCGGTGGTGGTGTGCAGCAGCCGGGTGACGAGGTCGGGGTCGATGGAGGCGGTGGCCTGCACGTCGAAGGCGAGCGTCCTGCCGTCGTCGTCGACGGAGACGAGCAGCGGGTAGTTGGTGCGTTCCCGGAAGGCGAGTATCTCCGTGCCGGGCGGCAGGACCGTGCCGGGGCCCGCGGTGGTGTGGTGCCGGTAGTTGAGGACGGCGGTGAACAGCGGCGCGGGGGCGCGCACTCCGCCGGCGCGCTGGGCGACGGCGAGCGAGGCGTGTTCGTGCACCAGGAGCTCGGCGAGCTGCCGGTGCATGGCGTCGACGGCGCCGGCCACGTCGGTCCCGGTGGTCCGGGCCCGGACCGGGAGGGTGTTGATGAAGAGGCCGGGCACCTCGCCGGCGCCGTCGCCGGCCTGCATGCGGCCGAGGAGCAGGGTGCCGAAGACGACGTCGTCCCGTCCGGAGACGGCGGCCAGGACCCGGGACCACACGACGTGCAGGACGGTCGCCGCGCTCACTCCGGCGCGCCGGGCCTGTGCGCGCAGCCGGGCCGTCACCGGTTCGCCGAGGAGGGTGCGGCGTTCGGTGACGTCGGTCCCGTCGCCCCGCACCTCCCGCACGCCGAAGGGGGCGGTGGTGTCGGTGACGTCGCCGAGGAGCCGGCCGAAGTACGCCTCGTGCTCCTCCGCGGGCGTGCTCAGCAGCGCCTGGGCGACGTAGCCACGGTAGGGGCGCGGGGCGGGCAGGTCGTCGCCGCGGCCGGCCAGCAGGGCGGTGGCTTCGCGCAGGACCAGGTCGAGCGTGGTGTGGTCCTGGGTGATGTGGTGCATGCGGACGGCGAGGAGCCGGCGGCCGGTGCCGGGTTCGGTGGCGGTCCGGGCGTCCATCAGGGGGGCACGGCGCAGGTCCAGCGGCTCGCCGGCGTGGGTCAGCAGATGTTCCACCGGGTCGGGTGCGTCCCCCGGGTCCGTCTCGGTGACGGGGAGCTCGGCGTGCCGGTGCACGATCTGCACGGGGTGCGGCAGGTCCGCCCAGGCCAGGGAGGTGCGCAGCACGTCGTGACGGTCGATCACCTGGGACAGGGCCGCGAGGAAGGCGTCGAGGAGCCGGCCGGTCTCGAAGCCCAGGACGTACCGGACGACGTAGGGGTCCTCGTCGCCGGGGCCGGGGCGGTCGCCGGTCCAGGCGGTGTTCCCGGTGCCGCCTCCGGGCGCGGTCCGGCTCCGGGCGCCGGTCCCGGTGGCCGCTTCGGCGTGCAGCCGGTGGTGGAAGAAGAGGCCCTCCTGGAGCGGGCCCAGGCGGTAGACGTCGGCGATGCCGGCCGCGCCGCCGGGCAGGGCGTCGGTGAGGGTGCGCAGTTCGTCCTCGGTGAGGCCGGCGAGGGGGACCATCCCGGGTGTGAGGCGGGTGGCGCCGGGCGGGACGGTTCCCTCGGGGACCCGGACGGGCTCGGGACCGGCGGCTTCGGCGAGCCGGGCCGGTGTCGGGGCGGTGAACAGGGTCCGCATGTCGACGCCGACGCCCTGCCCGCGGAGGTGGTCGAGGAGCCGCACGGCGAGCATGGAGTGGCCGCCGAGCGCGAAGAAGTCGTCGTCGGCTCCGACCTCGGGCAGGCCCAGGACGTCCGCGAACGCCGCGCAGAGAATCTCCTCGCGCGCCGTCGCGGGGGCCCGTCCGCCCCCGGCGGTGTCCCGGTCCGGGGCGGGGAGCGCGGCACGGTCGAGTTTGCCGTTAGCGGTGAGGGGCAGTCGGCCGACCGTCACGCAGGCGGAGGGCACCATGTGGGCGGGGAGCACCGCGGCGACGTGTTCACGTGCCCGGCGTGCCAGTGCGGCGCCCTCGTCGCCGGTGGCGTCGGCCGGGTCGCGCGGGACGACGTAGCCGACGAGGCGCCGATCGCCCGGTGTGTCGGTGCGGATCACGACGGCCGCCTCGGCGACCGGGGGGTGCCCCAGCAGGGCGGTCTCGACCTCGCCGGGCTCGATGCGGAAGCCGCGCAGTTTCACCTGGTCGTCGGTGCGGCCGAGGTGGGCGAGCGTGCCGTCGGCGGCGCGGCGGGCGCGGTCGCCGGTGCGGTACATGCGGGTGCCCGGTTCGAAGGGGCAGGCCACGAAGCGTGCGGCGGTCGTCGCGGGCCGGTGCAGGTAGCCGCGGGCCACTCCGGTGCCGGTGACGTACACCTCGCCGGGGACGCCGGGCGGCACGGGCCGCAGCGCGTCGTCGAGGACGTACACGCGGGTGTGGTCGAGGGGGCGTCCCACGGGGCTGCCGCCCTGCGGGGCGGGCGCGTCGCCGGTGCCGGGGGCCAGGTCCAGGTGGGTGACGTGGACGGTGGTCTCCGTGATGCCGTACATGTTCACCAGGCGCGGGCCGTCGGCGCCGTGGCGGGCGTACCAGTCGGTGAGGCGTGCGGGGTCCAGGGTCTCGCCGCCGAACACGACGAGGCGGAGCCGGGCGTCGAGGGCTGCGGGGTCCTGCCGGGCGTCGGCGCGGGCGAGTTGGTGGAAGGCGGAGGGGGTCTGGCTGAGGACGGTGACGCCCTCGCGGACCAGCAGACGGTGGAAGTCGGCGGGGGTACGGGAGGTGTCGTGGCCGACGACGACGAGCCGGCCGCCGGTGAGGAGGGCGCCCCACAGTTCCCATACGGAGAAGTCGAAGGCGTAGGAGTGGAACCAGGTCCAGACGTCGTCGGTGCCGAAGCCGTACCGGTCGGCGGCGGACCGCAGCAGCGCGGTCACCTGGGCGTGGGCGACCACGACGCCCTTGGGCGTGCCGGTGGAGCCCGAGGTGTGGATGACGTAGGCCGGGTGGCCGGGGTGGAGCGGGGCCCGGCGTTCGTCCTGGGTGAGCGGACCGGCGTCGTGGGCGGCGACGGTGGTGCGGACGTCCCCGTCGTCGAGGAGGACACGCCGCAGGCCGGGGGCGGCGACGGTGTGTGCGGCGGTGTCCGCGGTGGTGAGCAGCAGGGCGGGGGCGGCGTCCGTGAGCAGCGCGTCGATCCGGGCGGCCGGGTAGGCGGGGTCGGCCGGGAGGTACGCGGCGCCCGCCTTCATGACCGCGAGGAGCGCGACGACCAGGCGGGGGGTGCGGTCCAGCGACACGGCGACCAGGGTCTCGGGGCCGGCGCCGCAGGCGACCAGGTGGCGGGCGAGGCGGTTGGACTCGGCGTCCAGTTCGGCGTAGGTCAGTCCGGCCGTGTCGTGGGTGACGGCGGGCCTGTCGGGGTGCGCGGCGGCCCGGGCGGCGAAGAGGCCGGGCAGGGTCTCCGCGGGCGGCGGGGGCGCCGTGTCGCCCGCGGCGGCGAGCTGTGCGGCGTGTTCGGCGGGTGAGAGGACGTCGACGGCGTGCAGCGGCAGGTGCGGGGTGCCGGCGGCCTGGCGCAGGACGCGCAGGAGGCGGTCCGCGAGGGCTTCGGCGGTGGTGCGGTCGAACAGGTCGGCGGAGTAGTGCAGTTCCACGTGCTGGCCGGCGGGCCGGCCCCGGTCGTCGAAGTGTTCCAGGATCTGGAGGTCGAGGTCGTACTTGGCCAGCGGCAGTTCCGCGAAGCCGGCGACGGCCGTGAGGCCGGGCAGGTCGACCGGGACGCGGGGGGTGTTGTGCAGGGTGAGGTTGACCTGGAAGAGGGGGTGCCGGGTCAGGGAACGGGCCGGGGCGAGCTCCTCCACGAGCCGCTCGAAGGGCACGTCCTGGTGGTTCATGGCGTCGACGGCGGCGCCGCGCACCCGCCGGACGATCTCGGTGAAGGCGGGATCGCCGGTCAGGTCGGTGCGCAGGACGAGGGTGTTGACGAAGAAGCCGACGAGGTCTTCGAGGTCCGCCTCGTCGCGCCCGGCGAACGGGCTGCCGACGGGGATGTCGTGACCGGCTCCGAGCTTGGAGAGCAGGACGGCGACCGCGGCGTGCCAGACCATGAACATGGTGGCGTTTTCGGCCTGCGCGACCTCGGCGAGCCGGGCGTGCAGGTCCGCGGGGACGGTGAGGCGTACGGTGCCTCCGTCGTGCGCGGAGGCGGCGGGCCGCGGCCGGTCGACGGGCAGCGCGAGCTCCTGGGGAGCCCCGGCCAGCGCCTTGCGCCAGTAGGCGAGCTGCTCGGAGAGCAGGCTGCCGGGATCGTCGGCGTCGCCGAGCAGTTCGCGCTGCCACACGGTGTAGTCGGCGTACTGCACGGGCAGCGGGGCGAGGTCGGGCCCTGTTCCGGTCAGGCGTGCGGTGTAGGCGGCGGAGAGGTCCCGCCAGAGCGGGGCGGCGGACCAGCCGTCGGCGGCGATGTGGTGCAGGGCGATCACGAGTGCCGACGTCCGCTCGTCGACGGTGAGCAGCCGGGCGTGGAAGGGGATGCCGGCGGTCAGGTCGAAGACGTGCCGGGCGGTACGGCCGATCTCGGCCTCCAGGTCGTCGGCCCGCACCTCGTCCACGGTCAGCAGGCCGTCGAGCGCGGCGGCGGGCACGATCTCCTGCACGGGTTCGCCGTCGACCTGGGGGAAGCGGGTCCGCAGCGCCTCGTGGCGGGTCACCACGTCGTGCAGCGCCGCCCGCAGCGCGCTCACGTCCGGCGTCCCGGAGAGCCGCAGGACCAGCGGGACGGTGTAGAGGGCGCTCGGTCCCTCCAGCCGGTCCACGAGCCACAGCCGGCGTTGCGCATACGACGCAGGAATCACGTGCACTCCTCAATGCGGGCCGGGTCGTCCGTCGCCCCCGGGCGGGCCGTCCGCACGGACGCGTCACGGCCCGGTGCGGGCAGTACAGATGGTGCTGAGGCGGGCGAGGCAGCAGCATCGGTGGGAGCCACAGTTACGTGCGGCGCCGCAGCGCGGGCCCCCGTCGGTGGAACCGGAGGGCGGGCCGTGCGGCCGTAACGGCGGGGATCGTCGTTGCCGGCCGGTTTTCCGCGCGCCTACGGTCGGTCCCGGATCACCGTGGCGTGCCGGCCGACGCCCTTTCCTTCCCGGGAGAACGATGAAGAACGCCGCCCACGAGGACGATCCGGTCCTCGAACGCTTCCACTTCCTCGTCAACGCTCCGGCGTTGTTCAACGCCGTCACCACCGCCGCCGAGTTGAGGATCTTCGCCTTTCTGTCGGGGAGCCCCGGCGCGAGCGCGGCGGAGATCCGTTCGTTCTGCGGCCTGCCCGCGCACCAGCTCCGGGTGCTGCTCCAGGCGGTCTGCACGACCGGGCTGCTGGAGCGCCGGGAGGGTGCCTACCACAACTCCGCGGTCGCCGAGGAGCTGCTGGCGGCGGACGGGGAGCCGGACAGCTGGAGTCACATCCTGACCGGCTGGAAGGAGGTCTACTACCCGGCGTTCGCGGACCTCACGACGGCGCTGCGGTCGGGCACCAACACCGCTCTGGCCGCCCACCCCGGCGACGAGCCGACCCTGTACGGGCGGCTGTCCCGCAACCCTCCGCTGGAGGCGGTCTTCCACCGGGCGATGACCGCGTTCACGCTGCGCTCGGTCGACGCCCTGGTCGGACAGCCGGTCTTCGGCGACGTACGGCACGTGCTCGACGTGGGCGGCGGGGACGGCAGCACCTCGGCGCGTCTGGTCGCCCGTCATCCGGAGCTCAGGTCCACGGTGTTCGACCTGCCGAGCGTCTCCCGGCTGGCGTCCGGCGCCGAGGCGGGGGCGGGGTCCGACCGGGTGACCGTGGTGCCCGGTGACGTCTTCACCGATCCGTTCCCCGAGGGCCCGGACGCGGTGCTCTTCAGCCATGTGCTGGAGATCTTCGACGAGGAGTCGATCCTGCTCCTGCTGCGGAAGGCGTACGACGCGCTGCCCGTGGGCGGCCGGGTGATGGTCTACGGCTACAACGTCTCGGACGACGAGACGGACGGGGTCTTCGGCGCCCGGCTCGGGCTCTACTTCAACGTGCTGGCGAGCGGCCGGGGCATGGCCTATCCGGCGCGCGACTGGGAACGGTGGCTGCGCGAGGCCGGGTTCGACGAGGCCGGCACCGTGACGGGGCTGCCCTACGAGCACGGACTGAGCCTGGCCGTCAAGCGCTGACCCGTCGGGCGGGAAGCGGGGCCGACCTCCGGGCCGGCCCCGCTTCCCGCCCCGCTCTGTCGTCCGGCCGCGCGTCGGGGTGCTGCCGACGGGTCGGTAGGCAGCGGTCGTCCCGGACAGCACCGGCCCGGTGAAGGGACTGAGCCTGCCTCTCCGATGTTTCCAGGAGCGTGGCGCCAGGCCGGCTGAGTGGTGGAGACAAGCTCTGCCGTTCAGGCGTCCCAGGAACGCGGACGGTTCAGCTCTTCCCATTCGGGGCGGAGCAGCGAGAACACGGCCAGGTCATGGCGGCGGCCGCGGTGGAAACAGGCGGAGCGGCTGACCCCTTCCTGCGTGAAGCCGGACTTGGCGAGGACGGCGAGCGCGGGCGGGTTGACGGTGTGCGTCTGCGCCGTGAGCCGATACATCGGGAGTTCACCGAAGGCCAGATCCACCAAGGCGTCCAGCGCGGCGGTGCCGTAGCCATGCCCTCGATGTTGAGCAGCGAGCATCAGCTCGACCTGGGCAGTGCCGTCGACGATGTTCTGGTCGGTCAGTGCGACGTGACCGACCGGGACACCGCCGGAGGGGCAGATGAGGAAGTCGTCGCGATCGTCGTCCTCGATGTCGCGCTCGATGCGCTCGCGCACGGCGGTGAGCGAGCGGGGCCACAGGCCGATCTGGTGGGCGGCCACGGGGTCGGATCGCCAGGTATGTATGAGCTCGGCGTCGTCTACGTCGAGTGCTATGAGGCTGACGGAATCAGCCCTCCAGGAAGGCTCCCGTTCAGCCCCTGCGTCATGCTCGTCGTCTGCAACTCTGGTGTTCGCGTTCACGGACGCATGCTAGGGGGACGTGCAGACCGGGGCCATCGCGTTTCCGCTCGCGTTCTCCAGTCCACTTCGCGCGATCTGCTTCGATGACCTGATGGTCTGGTGGCCTCAGTCGGAGTACGGGAGTGGGCGGATGGACGAGAGCACGGTCGTGCTGAACGCACTCGCGCAGGGGCTGCGCCCGCTCGGGCAGGGCGTCGAGTGGTTCGAAGCCCTCTCCTCCGAGGAGCAGTCCGAGGTTCTTCGGGACCTGGGCGGACACTGCATCCAGGCACGCGCGACGGTGGAGGACGGGCCCTGATCGACCTTCGGCTCTGCCTTCCTGAGCTCACCCGATGCCGCGATCCTGATCGCTGGTCGGACTCCGGCGTTCCCGAGCAGGTCGAGCTCGGAAACAACCCCCGCCCGGCGCCCGAGATGACCGAAGGGCACCCCCGGCCCGCGAGAACGAAACCCAACCTCCCGCCGATGAGCCGCCATCGGCCTCAAGGCCCTTCGCCGCAGCCACGGGACAGCCCTCACCGGCGGGCCGGCTCGACCAGATGAAACAGACATCGTAGAACGAGACCCTCACTCATGGGCCTGACCGGCAGTCCGGTGATCACCACTGGCCACACCCCGACGGCCCCTCCGGTGAGTCCCGGACGAGACAGAACGGGTGGCCTGCCGGATCCGCGAAGATGCGCCAACTCCGCTGTCCGTCGCCCTCGTCGAGCACGGTGGCACCTCGCCGGAGGACCTCGTCCTGGGCTCGTTGCAGGTCCTCGACCCCCAGGTCGAGGTGGAACTGCTGGGGCCGAGCGGGATCGGGCCACTGGGGTGGCTGATGGTCCTCCACCCGCTGGAAGGCCAGCACGATCCCGTCGGTGTGAAGCGTCGCCCAGTCGTCGTCGAGCGACCATCGCGGGTCCGGCTGGTTCACCACACCGCCGATGAGCGACCGGTAGAACCGGGACAGTTCAACGACGTCGGGACAGTCCAACACCACACACTGCAGCTTGGCGATCATGAAGGGCAGCGTCTCACGCCCCCCTGCTTACGATCCACAGCTGGAACACCCGGTCGCAGAGCGCTTCCGCAGGGGCGGACGGTGGCGCTGTCCGGCTCGTGGATCCACCCCGCTCCGCCGGCCGGACGGGACCGAGCAGGCCAAGGCGACGTGACCACGCATACCCACGGGACAGCCCTCAGGGGACGTACGGGACTCCGCTTCGTCGTCCCCCGGCCGCCTGCTGTCGCTCGGTCTCGGGGTGTCAGTCGCGGTCACGGCGGCGCAGTCGGGGGCGGGTACGGGTCGGTGGGGCCGTGCAGAGGGCGAGCAGGTGCTCGGCCAGTGTGTCCGGGGTGGGGCGGTCCAGGACGGTGGCGGCGCTGATCTGGAGTCCGGTCGCGGCCCCGAGGCGGTTGCGCAGGCGGGTCGCGGTGAGCGAGTCGAAGCCCATCTCGACGAAGCCGCGGTCGGAGGCCACCACGTCGTCGGTGGTGTGTCCCAGCACCAGAGCGGCGTGGGTGCGCACGAGCCGCAGCATCTCGGCGCTCCGCTCCCTCGCGGACAGCGTCCCGAGGCGGCGCCGGAACGCGTCCGGATCCTCGGTGTACGGGTCCTCGCGCACGCCGCCGGCCCCGCGTATCGCGTCGCGGAGTGCCGGGACGCCGTCGAACAGCCTGGCCAGGGGACGGGCTCCGGGAGCGGCGGCCACCTGGGCCGCGAGGCGTTCCGGGTCGGCTTCGAGGACGACGAGCCCGGTCTCGCGGGAGTGTGCGGCACGGTCGAGGGCGCGCAGGGCGAGCTCCGGGGGCATCGGGACGAGGCCGTCGTCACGGGCCGCGGTGTCCCCCTCGGCGGCGGCCCACGGTCCCCAGGCGACGCTGGTCACGGGCAGTCCCTCGGTACGGCGCTCCTCGGCCAGGGCGTCCAGGAGGGCGTCGCCCAGCGCCTGTCCGGCCTGCCCCGGGGCGCCCGTGACGGCGCTGAGGGTGGTGAGGAGGACGAAGGGGACCGGCTCGGTCCGGTCCCGGGTGAGCTCGTGCAGGTGGCGGGCGGCCCGGGCGGCGACCACCGGATGCCGGGGTCCGGTGACGGTCAGCCGCGAGAGGGGGCTGTCCTCGGGGGCGGTGGCGGCCGGAGTCACGACGACGGTCAGCGGGCCGCTCGCGGGGAGGCCGTCCAGCAGGGCAGCGGCCTGCACGCGGTCGCCGGGGTCGCGGGTGACGAGGTCGACGCGTGCGCCGAGGGCGGTGAGCTCGGCGCACAGCGCCCGGCTCGCGTCTGCGGGCGGCGCGTGCTCGGGGTCCGTGCGGGACACCAGCAGGAGGTGTTCGGCCCCGGCACGGGCGAGGTGCAGGGCGACCTGGCGGCCGAGCGGTCCGGTGCCGTCGGTGACGAGGACGGTGCCGGTCGGCGGCCACGCGGCGGTGGGATCGGCGGGCGCGGCGTCGGGAGCCGGGACGAGGCGGCGGGCGAAGAGTCCCGCGCCGCGGACGGCGAGGTCGTGCTCGGAGTCGTCGCCTGCCGCGCTGTGGGCCAGGACCGCGGCGAGCCGGCTGCCGGTCCAGCCGTCGATGTGCGCGGGCAGGTCGACGGTGCCGGTCCACTGGCCGGAGCCTTCCCGTACGGCGACGCGGCCGAGGGCCTGGACGGCGAGCTGGCCGGGGTGCCGGACGTGCTCGGCGGCGCCGACCGCCGCCGCGGCGCGGGTGGCGTGCCAGACGGTGGCGGAACTGCCGGTCTCCTCCAGGGCGTGCAGGAGCGCCAGGGTGAGCGCGGTCCCGTGCGGCACCGCGTCGTGGGCGGGATGCCGCCCGGGAGCGAGGGCGAGCAGGGAGAGGACACCGGAGACCGGGCCCAGGTCGTCGGCGGAGGCGCGGAGCCGTCCGGCGAGTGACGCCTCGTCCGTGACGGGGACGAGGCGCGTTTGCGTACCCCCGGCGGACAGGGCCGCGACGAGGCCGGTGACCCAGGGGTCGGCGGCCTGCTCCGCGGGGACGGGGAGCAGCCAGGTGCCCGCCGGTGCGGCTGGGGGTACGGCGGTCGGTGTCCAGACGGCGCGGTGCCGCAGGCGGTCGGCGCGGGCCTCCTCGTCGCGCCGGCGCCGGTAGGCGGTCAGGAGCGGCAGCAGCACGGCCGTCGCCCCGGCGTCCCCGAGACCGAGTTCGGCGGCGAGAGCGGCGTCGTCGGCGCCGTGGGGCACCGCGTCGCCCGGGTGGAGCATCCCGTCGGGACGTACCGCATCGGGCGGCGCGGCGCCGGGACGGCCGGTACGGCTCCGGGAGGTCCCGTCCGGGGACAGGCCGTCCGAGGGCAGCCAGTAGTCGGCCCGCTGGAAGGCGTAGGTGGGCAGGTCCACGGTGTGCGGGGCGCCGTCCGGGACGGCCAGCGCGGCGGACCAGTCGACGGCGGCGCCGCGTGCGAAGAGCTGTCCGGCCGCCCTGATCACTGCGGCGGCCTCGCCCTCCTCCTGGCGCAGGGTCGGGACGAACTCGGCGCCGGGGGCGCTGTCCTGGCCCTGGGCGGACAGGACGGCGTCGGGTCCGATCTCCAGGAAGGTGGTCACGCCCCGGGCGGCGAGCGCGGCGACCCCGTCGGCGAAGCGGACCGGTTCGCGCACGTGCCGCACCCAGTGCTCCGGGTCCACCGGCCGGTCCGAGGGCAGGAGGTCACCCGTCAGATGGGACATGACCGGGATCTCGGGCACGGCGCAGACGAGACCGGCCAGTTCGGCGCGGAGGGGGGCGAGGACGGGTTCCATCAGCGGCGAGTGGAAGGCGTGGGACACCCTCAGCCGGCGGGTCCGGGCGCCGCGTTCTTCGAGGCGGGCGGCGATCTCGGCGACGGCATGCTCGGCGCCGGAGAGGACGACGGAGTCGGGGCCGTTGAGGGCGGCCAGTCCGACCTCGTGGGTGCGGCCGGCCAGCAGTGGCGCGACCTCGGCCTCGGGGAGCCGTACGGCGACCATCGCGCCGCCTCCGGGCAGGTCCCGCATCAGCCGGCCCCGTGCGGTGACGAGCGTGCAGGCGTCGTCGAGGGTGAGGACGCCGGCGACATGGGCCGCGGTGATCTCGCCGACGGAGTGGCCGGCGACCATGTCGGGGCGCAGGCCCCAGGAGGCGAGGAGCCGGTACAGCGCGACCTCGACCGCGAACAGCGCGCACTGGGCCTGGAGTGTTCCGGTGAGGGGGTGCCCGGCCCTCTCCTCCGTGTCGAAGACGACGTCCCGCAGGGGCGGTTCGTCGGGGAGCAGGCTGTCGAAGCGGGCGCACACGGTGTCGAAGGCAGCGGCGAAGACCGGGTGGGTACGGTGCAGCTCCGCGGCCATGCCCGGGCGCTGGCTGCCCTGCCCGGTGAACAGGACCGCCGTACGCCCGGTCGGTGCGCCGCCCGTCACCAGGTGGGGTGCGGGCCGGCCCGCGGCGAGCGCCTCCAGCGCCTGCTCCAGGTCCGTCAGCCGTTCGCCGGTGACGACGGCCCGGTGTGCGAAGGGCGTTCGCCGGGTCGCGAGGGCCACGGCCAGGGTGCGCGGGGCGGGGCGGGTGCCGTCCGGACGCTGCCTCAGGTGGGCGAGGAGGTGGCGGGCCTGGTCGCGCAACGCGGCCGGGGAGCGTCCGGAGAGCACCCAGGGCACGGTGCCGGCGGGCGGCTCGGGGGCGTCACCGGTGAGGTCGGTGGCCGGGGCGGGCTCCTCGCGGGGAGCCTCCTCCAGGATGACGTGGGCGTTGGTGCCGCTGATGCCGAAGGAGGACACTCCGGCGCGCCTGGGCCGGTCGGTGGCGGGCCAGGCAACGGTGTCGCGCAGCGGTGCGACGGCACCGCTCGCCCAGTCGACGTGGCGCGACGGCTCGTCGAGGTGCAGGGAGGGCGGCAGCACGCCGTGGTGCAGCGCCTGCACCATCTTGATGACACCGGCCGCCCCGGCGGCGGCCTGGGTGTGGCCGATGTTGGACTTCACCGAGCCGAGCCGTACCGGAGCCGCGTCGGGGCCCCGGCCGGCGCCGTAGGTGGCGAGGACGGCCTGCGCCTCGATCGGGTCGCCGAGCCGGGTTCCGGTGCCGTGCGCCTCCACGGCGTCGATGTCGGCGGCCGTGAGGCGGGCGTCGGCGAGGGCGGCGCGGATGACGCGCTGCTGGGACGGTCCGTTGGGCGCGGAGAGGCCGTTGGACGCGCCGTCCTGGTTGGTCGCCGTGCCGCGCACCAGGGCGAGGACGCGGTGTCCGTTGCGGCGGGCGTCCGAGAGCCGTTCCACCAGCAGGACGCCCGCCCCCTCGGCGAGGGAGGTCCCGTCCGCCGCGTCGGCGAACGGCTTGCAGCGTCCGTCCGGTGCCAGGCCGCGCTGGCGGCTGAAGCCCATGAGGGCGCCGGGGCCCGGCATGACCGCGACTCCCCCGGCCAGGGCGAGGTCGCACTCGCCGGACCGCAGGGCGCGTACGGCCATGTGCAGGGCGACGAGCGACGACGAGCAGGCGGTGTCCACGGTGACGGCCGGGCCTTCGAGGCCCAGGACGTACGCGAGCCGTCCGGACACCACGCTGCCGGCGTTGCCGGTGATCAGGTGGCCCTCGGTGCCCTGTTCGGCCTGGTGGAGGCGGGGTCCGTACTCCTGGTAGTGCGAGCCGACGAACACTCCGGTGCGGCTGCCCCGCAGGGTGGCCGGGACGATGCCGGCCCGCTCGACGGCCTCCCAGCCCGTTTCGAGGAGCAGCCGCTGCTGGGGGTCGGTCGCCAGCGCCTCCACCGGCGAGATGCCGAAGAACTCGGCGTCGAAGCTCCCGGCGTCGTGCAGGAAACCGCCCTCCCGGACGTAGGCCCGGCCGGGTGCGTCGGGGTCGGGGTCGTACAGGGCGTCGAGGTCCCAGCCGCGGTTGGCGGGCAGCGGGCCCATGGCGTCGCCACCGGAGTCGACGAGGCGCCACAGGTCCTCCGGCGTGGCTACGCCGCCGGGGTAGCGGCAGGCCATGCCGACGACGGCGACCGGGTCGTCGGACGTGGGTGTTCCCGGGTTCCCGTGGGTGTCCGGGGCGGGGGCGGCGGCGGTGTGTTCGCCGCCGAGGAGCTGTTCGAGGAGGTGTCCGGCGAGGGCTGCACAGTCGGGGTGGTCGAAGGCCAGCGTCGCGGGCAGCCTCAGACCTGTGGCGGAGCCGAGCCGGTTCCGCAGGTCGACGGCGGTGAGCGAGTCGAGGCCGAGGTCCCTGAACGCCCGGTCGGGCTCGATCGCCTCGGCGTCGGTGTGTCCGAGTACCGTGCTCAGCTGGGTGCGGACCAGGTCGAGCAGGGTGGCCCGGCGTCCGGCGGGGGGCTGCCGGACGAGGGTGTCGCGCAGCACCGTGTGCCGGTCCGTGGTGCCGGTCGCGGGGACGGCCCCGGTCAGGGCGCGGCGCCGGGGCCCGGCAGGCTTCCGGACCAGGCGGCGCAGCAGGGGGTGGGTGGCGGCGTCTCCGGCCGCGAGGGATCGGGCGTCGAGGCGGGCGGCCAGGACGGAACTCTCGGGGGACCGTTCGGCGGTGTCGAGGAGCCTCAGCCCCTCCTCCGTCGACATCGGCAGCACACCCATCCGCCGCATCCGCGCCAGATCAGAACCCTCCAGACCCCCCGTCATCACACTCCGCTCCTCCCACAACCCCCACCCCACCGACACACCCGACAACCCACGCGACCGCCGGAACGCAGCCAACCCATCCAAAAACGCATTCCCCGCCGCATAATTCGCCTGACCCGCAGCACCCAACACACCAGCCGCAGACGAAAACAACACAAACAACCCACCCGAACCAGCCATCACCTCATGCAAATTCCACCCACCCACCACCTTCGCCGCCAACACACCCCTCAACCGCTCACCCGACAACCCCTCCACCACCAC
>NZ_JBEXRT010000036.1:0-31216 GCF_040613235.1 Streptomyces sp. NPDC006296
AGGCCGGACCGCGGTCCGGCCTCCGCCCCACTCCGCGTCCCCGCGGTCACTGCGGCCGGCCGAGCGCCCAGCCCGACACGTCGGCCAGCCGGCCGCGCCACAGGGGCAGCCGCAGGGACCCCGCACCGCCGAACACCAGCGTGGCGTCCCTGAGGTGGATCCACCGCGGCAGGTGCGAGACGCCGTCCTCGCCCGTCAGCTCCCTGATGCCCTGGTCCACCGTCTCCGGGAACTCCGCGATCAGATGGGCGCCCTCGCCCTCGACCTGGCGCAGGCTCCGCGCCCAGTCGGCCTTCCACGCCTCGTGGCCGATCAGGTCCCCGTGCAGCACACCCCCGGACACGGACAGGGTGACCGGCAGACTGGAGCGCTGCTCCCGGTCCAGCAGCTGGATCAGCAGCTGGAGCTGGAGATCGGGGACCGGCTCCGTCACGACCGGGGCCGCTACCGGCCGTGTCTCCGCGGACTCGCTCATGTGCACTCCTTCTTCCGCCCGACAGGCGACAACCGTCTGCCCCCGCCGGGGGCGGTCATACGTCCGCGCGTCCTCACAGGAAGCGGCGGATCGGCAGCACCGCCGCCTCGCGCACCCGCTGCACGGGGGAGCGGCGCTTCCAGCGTGCCCCGTCGATCAGCGTGCTCTTCCGGACGTCCTCCTCGAAGTGGCCGTCCAGCGTGGCGGTGAAGTCCCGGTCGAGGACCGCGAGCATCACCTCCTCGTCGTGTTCGAGCGAGCGGCGGTTGAAGTTCGTCGAGCCGGTCAGCGAGGCGACCCCGTCCACCGTCAGCACCTTCGCGTGGAGCATCGTCGGCTGGTACTGGTAGATCTTCACCCCGCAGGCGGTGAGGTCCTCGTAGAAGTTCTGTCCGGCCAGCTGGCACACCCGCTTGTCGGTGTGCGGCCCCGGAAGCAGGATCTCCACGGACACGCCCCTGCGCGCGGCGGCGCACAGCAGCTCGATGAAGTACGCGTCGGGCGCGAAGTACGCGGTGGTCAGCCTGATCCGCTCCTCGGCGGACTCCAGCACGACCCGGAGCAGGGTCTGCATGTCCTGCCAGCCGAATCCGGCCGATCCGCGCACGACCTGGACGACCGCGTCGCCGTGCTGGGCGGTGTCGACGAACCGGTCCCGGTCGGTGAACAGCTCGTCGTGGCACTCGGCCCAGTTCTGCGCGAACGCGGCGGCCAGACCGTCCACCGCCGGGCCCTGCACCCGGACGTGGGTGTCGCGCCACTCGTGCTCGTTGCGGGCGTCCCCGCACCACTCCTCGGCGATCCCGACCCCGCCGGTGAACGCCGTCTCCTCGTCGGTGATGAGGACCTTGCGGTGGCAGCGGTGGTTCTGCTTGAAGGGCGAGAGATAGAGCGGCTTGCGGAACCAGGCGACCTCCACCCCCGCCTCCTCCATCATGGTCAGCTGATCCTTCTCGATCAGCCGGGAGCCGAACCCGTCCAGCAGCAGCCGCACCCGCACACCGGCGCGCGCACGCTCCGACAGCGCCTCCGCGAAGTCACGGGCGATGTCCCCGCGCCAGTACACGAACGTCATCATGTCCACGGTGTGCTCGGCACCGCGGACGGCGTCCAGCATGGCGGCGAAGATCTGGTCCCCGTTGCGCAGCGGGACGAGCTGGTTCCCCTCGGTCGCGGCGATGCCGATCAGACGCTCCAGCCGGCGGCGCAGCCGCTGCGCGCGTTCCGCGTACAGGAGTGCGTCATCGGGTCTGGAGACTGCGGGCTGCTGTTCTATCTGACTGGTCATTTCTCACCTTTTATGCTGATGCCGACGGAGCAGGGCGACTGTACTCCTGTGGCCGGACCCCACGGTGCGCCGTACGGCACCGTCCGGCGGAGCCCCGCGGCGCCGGGCCGCTGCACCCGGCCGGAAGCCGGAGGGGTGGACCGTCCACCGCGGAGCGCGACCCCGGAGCGCGTCCACGGGAATCCGCCTGCCCCGCTCCGGGCCGTTTATCCGGGGGCCGCCCGCGCGGTGGCCGAGGGCCCGCGCGCGGCACGGTGCCCCGCCCCCGGACGTGTTCCACCTCACACGAAGCGCCGGGAACCTGCCGGTGGCCCGGTCCGACTACTGCACCGGCTGACCACGGGTCCGCCCGCCCGTACCGCGTGCAGAAGGAGACCGCCCATGTCCGTCGAACCGGCCGTGCGCACCGCAGACGACCCCGGGGAGGACCGGAGGCCCGATCCGCCGGGAGCGCGTGCCGCAGCGGCCTCCCTCCGCCCGCTGGTGCTGCGACTGCACTTCTACGCCGGAGTGCTGATCGCACCGTTCCTGCTGATCGCCGCCCTGACGGGACTCCTGTACGCGGCGTCCTACCAGGCCGAGAAGATCGTCTACGCCGACGAGCTGCGGGTCCCCGTGGGCGGGGCCGAACTGCCCGTCTCCGCACAGGTGGACGCGGCCCGCCGGGCACACCCCCAGGGGGAGATCAGCGCGGTCCGGCCGTCGCCTGAGGACGGGGCGACGACCCGGGTCCTGCTGTCCGGAGTGCCGGGGGTGGAGGCCGGCCACACGCTCGCCGTGTTCGTGAACCCGTACACCGGTGAGGTGGCGGGAGCGCTGGAGCAGTACGGGACCAGCGGTGCGCTGCCCCTGCGCACCTGGATCGACGAGCTCCACCGCGACCTGCACCTCGGACAGCCGGGCCGCCTCTACAGCGAACTCGCCGCCAGCTGGCTGTGGGTGATCACCGCGGGCGGCCTCGTGCTGTGGTTCGGACGCCGCCGGGCCCGGCGCAGGGTCCGCGGCGCGACGGGCCGCCGGCGAACGCTCTCGCTGCACGGCACGGTCGGCGTGTGGGCGGCGGCCGGCCTCTTCTTCGTGTCGGCGACGGGCCTGACCTGGTCGACGTACGCGGGACAGAGCGTCACCGACCTGCGCGAGGCCGTCGGGCAGTCGACCCCGGCCGTCTCGGCGGGCGTGGCGACCGGAGGCGAACACGCCGGGCACGCCGGGCACATGGGATCCGGCGGCTCCGCGGTCGCACCGGGTGCGGACGTCGGACTCGACGCCGTGCTGGAGGCGGCCCGGGCCGAGCGTCTCTCGGACCCGGTGGAGATCGTCCCCCCGGCCGACGCCTCCTCCGGGTACGTCGTCAGCCAGATCCAGCGGAGCTGGCCCGAGAAGCAGGACGCGGTCGCCGTCGACCCGGCGACCGGCGAGGTCACCGACGTGGTCCGGTTCGCCGACTACCCGGTGCTCGCCAAACTGACCCGCTGGGGCATCGACGCGCACACCGGCGTCCTGTTCGGGCTCGTCAACCAACTGGTGCTGATGGCCCTCTGCGCCGGCCTGATCCTGCTGATCGTGCTGGGCTACCGGATGTGGTGGCAGCGGGGGCGGGGCTCCGCCTTCGGCCGTCCGCTGCCGCGGGGCGCGTGGCAGAAGGTCCCGCCCCTCCTGCTGGTCCCGCTGATCGCGGGCGTGGCCGTCCTGGGGTACTTCGTGCCCCTGCTCGGCATCCCGCTGGCGGGCTTCCTCGCCCTGGACGTCCTGCTCGGCGAGTACGCCTACCGGCGCGGCAGGCGCACGTACGCCGACGCCCGGTGACGGGGCTCCGGACCCCGGCCCCGGGGAGGCCGTCCCGGACCGGAACCCGCCGGCGCCGCACCGCCACGGGACCCGGCCGGAGGGCAGCCCCGGGGAAGGGCCGCGGACCGGTCCTCCCCGGGGCCGTCCCGCCGAGGGCTGCGGACCGCGGTCTTCCCGACGGGGACCCGGTGCGACAGGATGGGGCGGTGCCCAGGGACGCGGACCGGATCGAGCTGAGCGTGGACGAACTCCGCGAGATCGCGGGCTACGCCGCCGACTGCGCGCGCAGAGTGCTGCCGGTCTTCGAGAGGCAGGTGCCAGCCGACCCCCGCCCGCGCGAAGCCGTCGACGCCGCGCGGGCGTTCGCCGGGGGCGGCCGGCGCACGAACCTGCTGAGGCGGCGCGCCTGGGCGGCGTACAAGGCCGCGGGGGAGGCCGGTCCACTCGCCGCGGCCGACGCCGCTCGGGCCGCGAGCCACGCGGCCGCCGCCGCCTTCCTCCATCCGCTGGCCAGCGCCCATCAGGTCAAGCACGTCCTCGGGGCGGCCGCCCACGCGGCACGGGCGGAGGAACGGGAAGCGGCCGGCGGCCCGGGAGCGGCGGAGTCCCTCGCACGGGCCCGTCGGCACGCCCCGGCGGCGGTCGTCGCGGTGCTCGGCCGTCTGCCCGGCGCACCCGCCGGCGGCGGACGGGTGGGCGAGCTCGTCCGCGAACTCGACGCCGCGCTCCGCGTCTGAGGACCGACCGGATGCGCGACGGCCGCGGCGGGCACCCCCGGTGCCGCAGTGCACGCACGGCATCCTCCGGCCGGCCCGCACCCGTCACCCGCCCCCCGCGCGCGAGCCGACCCGGGCGGGAGGACGACGACACCGCCGTGACGCCCGACCGGTGCTCCCGGGCGGTACGCGCCGTGCTGTTCGCAGTCGTCTGCGTGCTGCTCGCGGCGACGGGCCACGTCCTCATGTCGGGCACACCCGTGTCCTGGCCGGTGATGTCCGCGGCGCTCGTGTGCACGGCCGCTGCCGCCTGGATCCTCGCGGGCCGCGAACGCGGGCTGCTCGCCGTCACCTCGGCGGCCGTCGTCGCGCAGGCCGGACTCCACGCGGGATTCACCTGGGCCCGTTCCCTCATCGGATCTCCGCCGCCGGAGTCGTTCGCCCGGCAGTGGGCGCAGAGCCTGCTGTGCGGGGACGGCGCGGCCGTCCTGTCCGAGCGGGAAGCGGTCGCGATCGTCACGGACGCCGGGCTCGGCAGCGTCGTCTCCCGGCCGCCTCCCGGCGCCCTCGCCCCGGCGCCCGACCCGGTCGTGCACGGCCTCCACGCCCTGCACGGCATGCCCGCCGACGCCACCGGAGCGATGCAGGCCGTGCACGGCGGACCCGGTACGTCCGCCGCGTCCTCGACCGGCATGCTCGCGGCCCACCTGCTCGCAGCCGTGCTGTGCGGCCTGTGGCTCGCGCACGGGGAACGGGCGCTCTTCCGGGTGCTGCGCGCCCTCGCGGGGCGGCTCTGGACGCCGCTCCGGCTCCTCCTCCGCCTCGCCGCGCCCCCACGGCGTCCGCGTCCGCGCGTCCGGCGCGGACGCACCCGGTCCTCCTTCACCCAGCTCCTGCTGGTCCACAGCATCACCTCGCGGGGACCGCCGACGGTAACGGCTGTCGCCCCGGCCCGCCGCGCGTGGACGTTCCCGGTCCCGCACCGCGGTCCGGCCCCGGCCGGACCCGCTCCGGCCTGATCCGGACGCGGGTCCCGGGCGACAGCGGGCCTCCCCGAGCGCACGCCGGTCACCGAGCGGCGCCTCGGGCCACGGCGCTGCCCGCCGGCAGGCCGTACCCCGCACCGGCACGCCCCGCGCGACGCCGGACCTCACCCGTCTGTAAGGACCTTGTGGCGATGACCCCTGTCCCGCACCCGCCCGCCCCCGCACCCGCACGGCACCCCCGGACGCCCGACGCGACGGCCGGCCGGCCGGCGCCGGTGTCCCGGGACGGCGACCCCGTCCGGGCCGAGCGCCTGGTACGCGAACTCCACCGCGACGTCTGGCGCTACGTCGCCCACCTCAGCGGGGACGTCCAGGCGGCCGACGACCTCACCCAGGAGGTCTTCCTCCGGGCACTGACCGGCCTGCCCCGTTTCGAAGGCCGCTCGTCCGCCCGCACCTGGCTCCTGTCCATCGCCCGCCGGACCGTGGCGGACAGCTTCCGCCGGGCCGCGGCCCGGCCCAGGCTGGCGGACCGGGACGACTGGCTGGGTGCCGCGGAGCGCGCCCAGCCCCGCGGCATGCCCGGCTTCGAGGAGGGAGTGGCCCTCGCCGAGCTGCTCGCGTCGATCCCTCCGGACCGGCGTGAGGCCTTCGTCCTCACCCGGCTGCTCGGCGTCCCCTACGCGGAGGCCGCCCGGATCATCGGGTGCCCCGTCGGCACGGTGCGCTCCCGCGTCGCCCGGGCGCGCCTCGCGCTGGTCGGGCTGCTCACGGACACCGGCCCCGAGCCGGGAGCCCCCGGGCGGGACGGCCCGCCGCAGCCGGTCGGCGCGCCCGCCGGCGCACCCCGGGCGGCCCGGCCCGGCGCGCTACGCGACCTCGGGCGCGTGTGAGGGGTGCTCCCCGGCCGGAGCGCGGTGGGCACCGGACGCCTCCGCCCCCGCGCCCGGCGGGGAGCGGCGGGCGGCGGCCTCCGGCGGCCCGGCCGTGCCGCGCCTCCGTGCGGTGAGGACGGCGAGGCAGCCGACGATCAGGGCGACACCGGCCCAGCCGGCCGGCGAGAGGTGTTCGCCGACGACCAGGACCGCCAGGACGGCCGCGACGGCCGGTTCCAGGAGGCTCAGGGTGGTGGCGGTGCTCGCCGGGACGTGCGCCAGGCCCCAGCCGAAGAGCACGTAGCCGAGGAACATCGGGACCAGCGCCATGTAGGCGCCGACGGCGGCGTTGGTCCAGGACTCCAGCAGCGGTGCGCCGGTGAGCAGCAGCACGGGAGCGAGCAGCAGTCCGCCGGTCCCGAAGACGGTGCCCATGGCCGCCCCGGAGCTGACACCGCCGCCGATCAGGCGGTGGGCCGCCCAGGAATAGAGGGCGTAGGTCAGTCCGGCGGCCAGGCCGAGGGCCACCCCGAGCACGGTCGAACCCGCGGAGCGCGTCCCCGGCCCCCCGGCGTCCGCTCCGGCCGCGCACAGCAGCAGTGTCCCGGACAGCCCCAGGGCGGCGCCCGTGATCCAGCGGCGGGTCAGCCGGCGGCCGTCGGCCAGCCGCTCGATCAGTGCCGAGGCGAGCGGGGCCGAGCCGATCGAGACCACGGTGCCGGTGGTGACCCCGGCCAGGTGCATGCTGCTGTAGAACGCCGGCGGATAGGCGGCCACCGCCACGGCGCCGACCGCGAGCACGCCGGGGCGCCTCCGCAGCAGAGGTCCCTCACGGCGGATCCGGGGAGCGGCGATCAGGGCCTGGAGCAGCCCGCCCAGCCCCATGGCGACGGCTCCGACCGCCAGCGGGCCGACATCCGGGGCGAACGTGGCGGCGGTGCCGGTGGTGCCCCACAGCACCGAGGCGAGCAGGACGCACACCGACCCCGTCCGCACGGAGGCGGACGTGCGCCCGCCGCCCCGTGTCACAGGCGGTCCAGAAGGTCCGAGGCCATCGCCCGCGCGTGCTCGACCCGGGTGGCCGTGCCCTCCAGGCCGGCCCGCGCCATCGCCCCTTCGAGCAGGAACGCCAGGTGCTCCGCGAGCGGACGGGCCTCCTCGGGCCGCCCGGGCAGCAGCCGGCCGACGTGTTCCTCCAGCAGGGCCTCGACCTCCTCCTTGTGGCGGCGCACCGCCGTCCGGCCCTCGTCACCGGCCGGCAGTTCGGCTGCGGCGTTGAGCAGGCCGCAGCCGCGGAAGCCGCGCTCGTAGGCGAACCGGGCGTGGTCGGCGTAGGCGTCGAAGACCGCCAGCACACCGTCCCGGCCGTCCCGTGCGCCCGCCAGCCGGTGCCGGTACAGGTCCAGCCACTCCTCGTGCCGCGCGTCCAGGTATGCCCGGACCAGGTCGGCCTTGGACGCGAAGTTGTTGTACAGGCTCATCTTCGCGACACCCGCCTCGGCGGTGATCGTGTCGATCCCGGTGGCCGACACACCGTCCGCGTAGAAGCGGCGGGCTGCCGCGTCGAGCAGCTTCTGACGGGCGGCACCCTGCCGCTTCCGGGGCCGAGGCGTCGCGGAAGCGGTTCCGGTCATCTCACGTCCTCACTGATTGGGTAGGTCAGTCTACCCATATGAGGGGGTGCGGTCGGGCCGGGCGGCGCGGGCGGCCCGCTGCCACGGGCGAGACGGGCGTGACGGGCCTGCCCTCGGGCGCGGTGATCTGTCGGGCGGACCGGCCCCGGGCGGGCCGCGGAGACGGTAAATTCGAACGATGAGCTCCCCGACAGGGCCCGCCCCCCGCACACCGAACGGCGGCGGCCGGCTCCTCGCAGTCAGCGATCTCCACGTCGGCATCGCCGACAACCGCCCCGTCGCGGACCGCCTGCACCCCTACGGCGACGAGGACTGGCTGATCGTCGCGGGAGACGTGGCGGAGCAGGCCGAAGAGGTCGAGCGGGCGCTGGAGACACTCGCGGACCGGTTCGCCCACGTGGTGTGGACCCCGGGGAACCACGAGCTCTGGACGGTGGACAAGGACCCCGTGCGGCTGCGCGGCCGCGCGAGGTACGAGCACCTCGTCCAGGTATGCCGCGAGCTCGGCGTGAGCACGCCGGAGGACCCCTACCCCCACTGGCCGGGCGAGGACGGTCCGGTGGCGGTGGCCCCCGTGTTCCTCCTCTACGACTACACCTTCAGGGTTCCCGGGGCGACGTCCAAGGAGGAGTCGCTGGCGCGCGCGTACGAGGCGGGCGTCGTCTGCACCGACGAGTACCTGCTGCACCCCGACCCCTACGAGACCCGCGACGACTGGTGCCGGGCGAGGGTGGCGCTGACCGAGGAGCGGCTGGCCGCCCACGATCCCGAGGTCCCGCTGGTGATCGCCGGGCACTGGCCGCTGCTGCGCGACCCCACGTCCGTGATGTGGTACCCGGAGTTCGCCCAGTGGTGCGGTACGGAGCTCACCGCCGACTGGCACCGCCGCTTCAACGTCGCCGCCGTCGTGTACGGACACCTCCACATCCCCCGGACGACCTGGCACGACGGCGTACGGTTCGAGGAGGTCTCGATCGGCTACCCCAGGGAGTGGCGGAAACGGGGCCATCCGCGCGGACTGCTGCGGCAGATCCTTCCCCACGAGGCGCAGGAGCCCCCGGCCGTCGAGGGCGAGGGCCCGTGATCGAACGGCTTCTTCCTCCCTGGGTGGCCTGCGCCGACACCCACGACACGGACGCTCCTCCGGGCAGTCTCTACCCGGAGGAGATCCGGCAGGTGGCCGCGAGTGTGGACCGGCGCAGACACGAGTTCGCGGCGGTGCGCGTCTGCGCCAGGCGGGCCATGGCCGCACTGGGTCTGCCCCCGGCGCCGGTGCTCTCGGGCCATCGGGGTGTGCCGCTGTGGCCCGACGGGACGGTCGGCAGCATGACGCACTGCGACGGGTACCGCGCGGCGGTCCTGGCCAGGGCGTCCACGGTGCGTGCGGTCGGCATCGACGCCGAACCGAACCAACCGCTCCCGCCCGACGTGTGGGAGGTGATCTCCCTGCCGTCGGAACGCGCCCGGAGGCCCCTCGGCGCGGGCGACCAGGGCGTCCACTGGGACCGGCTGCTGTTCAGCGCCAAGGAGAGCGTCTTCAAGACGTGGTATCCGCTCACCCACGTGGAACTCGACTTCTCCGAGGCGGACATCAGCTTCCGCACCGGCCCGGACCGCGCCACCGAGGGCACCTTCACCGCGGAGCTCTCGCCGACGGCTCCGGGGATGCCGCGGACGTACGAGGGGAGATGGCTGGTCGAGGACGGCTTCGCGGTGACCGCGATCGTCCTCCCCGCGGACGGGCCGGCCTGACGGCGGCCGCTGCACCGGGACCTGCCGTCGTGTCTGATGATGATCACGTTGCGGTGACTTTTCCCTGTGGAGTCGACAGGCTGCCTATGGGAGGGTCCTGCGTGTGATCAGTCAGGATGGCGTCCAGGCCCGCGAGCTCGTACTTGTGGAGGGAGTTCGCCCGGCGCATGTTGTGCATGTTCATCGCGAAGCGCTGCGCGTGCTGCGTCAGGGCATCGACGCTGCCCACATCGACGCCTACAGCGGTGACGCCTGGCCGCCCGAGGTCCTGCACTCGTACGAGCGCGCCCTCTTGCTTGCTGGTGAGGAGGTCGCGCGCGGTCGTCGCTCCAGGCGCTCCGATCCTGAGATGGGGATCGACATCGATGTACGAGACGACGGGCAGTTCGAAGTGCTCTTGGACTTGGCTCCTTACACAATCCACGCCGAAGGCCGGCGGGACGGCCGGTTGGTCTTCAGCGCCAGCGACTCGGGAACCGCCCTGTGGATTGAGGCCACCCAGGAACAGGAAGCAGCGCTTCTGTCCCGATTGGGTCTGCTGGGAATCCCGTCGGCTGTGCTCACCGTCCTGGAACCCGGCCGCTGAGCCATTGCCGACGCGGGCTCGCGGAGCCAGAGGATCAGTGAGGCAAGGCGAAGTCCGGCCTGGTAGCGGTCCGCGAGCTTGTCGAACCGGGTTGCTACCGCGCGGAACTGCTTGAGGCGATTGAAGCACCTCTCGACAACGTTGCGGTGCTTGTACGCCCCCGGGTCGAAGACGGGTGGCCGACCGCCCCGGGAGCCCCGACGGAGCCGGTCGGTGACCTGCTCAGAGCGTTCAGGGATCGTAACGGCGATGCCGTGACGCCTGCACCAGGCGCGGATCGCCCGGGACGAACAGGCCTTGTGCGCCAGGACCCGGTCCGGGCGGGTACGTGGTCGGCCCCGCCCAGTACGCGGAACACGGACAGCGTCGAGCACCGCCTCAAACACGGCGGAGTCGTTGACGTTGCCGGGTGCGAGCACGAGCGACAGCGGCAAGCCGCGGCCATCGACGCCAGGTGAACCTTGGTAGTCAGGCCGCCCCGGGACCGGCCGATGGCCTGCCGCGCCGCCGAGCGTTCCGAATCTTCCAGCCCGTCCCCGTCGGCCTCCCCTTTTGCGGGCGCCAGCAGCGTGCTGATGGGCGCGATTGATCGTGGAGTCCACCGAAATCGCCCACTCCACCACGCCCACCGCGCCCACCGCGTCGTCACGGACCTGAACGTGTTCCAGGAGCTTCGCCCAGGTACCGTCCGCCTCCCACCGGGCGAACCGCTCATAGGTCGTCTGCCACGGCCCGTACCTCTCCGGCAGATCACGCCACGGCGCACCCGTGCGCAGTCACGACAGCACCCCGTGAACCACGTGCCGGTGATCCCGCCACGGGCGCCCGCACGCGTCCGCGCCCGGAAGCAGCGGCTCTATCCGCTCCCACGCCGTATCCGTCAACTCGCCTCGACCGGTCACAAGATCAATTGTCAGACACGACCTAGGGCCTCTCGTTTGGATCAAGGTGGGGGCGGGTGCGGCGGTCATTTCCAAGGTGGCAATCTGGGGCGATGCAACCCTGGAGCCCATCTGTTGAGAACGATCTGCGGCACCTGCTCAATGAGTGGGACCCGATCGGCGTCGCCGACGAGGTGCAGGACGAGTACGACTGCATGCTCGCTCCCATGCTCCAGCGGCTCCGTGGCGGTGCCAACGAGACGGAGATCAGTGAGTTCTTGCGGCACGAGCTGGAGGAGCACTTCGGTCTCGATCCTCTTGGCGCGCGACCGGAAGCGATGGCCAGCCGAGTGGTCGCTTGGTGGGCAGCTGGTGGAAAGGCTGATGGCGCCAGCGCGTAGCCGCTCCTCCCGGATCGTCTGTTCGTTGGTCCAGGTGTGTCGTTGACTGATGCGCAATGGGCGCGGATCGAGCCGTTACTCCCAGACCGGAAGCCGACGCGAGGCGGCCGGTGGAGGGACCACCGAGAAGTGATTGACGCGATCGCGTGGAAGTTCCAGACCGGATCACAGTGGGTGCACCTGCCGGAGAAGTACGGCAACTGGCGGGGCGTCTACAACCGGCTGCGGATGTGGTCCGCTGACGGCACCTGGGAGCGGGTCTTCGCTGCGCTGGTGGCCCAGACCGACGCCGAGGGAGACCTGAACTGGCTCGTCTCGGTGGACTCCACGATCGTGCGGGCCCACCAGCACGCAGCCGGAGCCCGCAAAAAGGGGCACCGGCCGGCGAGCCGCAAGATCACGCCATCGGCCGTTCCCGCGGCGGGTTGACCACAAAGATCCATCTCGCCGCCGATGGCAACTGCCGGCCCCTGGTCTTCCACCTCACTGCTGGACAGGCCGGCGACGCACCCGCCTTCGCTGACGTGATGGCTCGCCTGCGTGTTCCACGGAGGTGAGGGCGGCCCCGCAACCGGCCGGACGTGGTCCTGGCCGATAAGGCGTACTCCTCCCGCGCCATCCGTGAGCACCTGAGCAGGCGTGGCATTCGGGCTGTGATTCCCGTTCCGGCCGATCAACGCGGCCACCGGCTGCGGCGCGGCAGTCGTGGCGGCAGGCCACCCGCGTTCGACCGCGAGGCATACAAGCAGCGCAACACCGTCGAACGCTGCATCAATCGCTTGAAACAGTGGCGCGGGATCGCCACCCGCTACGAGAAGACTGCAGCCACCTACCTGGCCGGACTACACATCGCGGGCATCTTCCTCTGGTCTGCCCGGTGATCCAAACGAAACGGCCTAGTGCTGGATGAGGCCGCCGACCGGGACAGGGCCGACGTGGCCTGTCGCCGGAAGTACCTGGGCCAGGGACAGGCCGACGTCGACCAGCGATGACCGGCGCAGGCCGGAGACGTCGGAGAGGTCCGTCCAGACCGATTCCGTGATCTCGCCGGTCGGCTCCGGCCGGAGCCGGCCGCCGGTGATGACGGCGCGGTAGAAGACGCCGACATTCTGATGCTCAACTCCCGCACGAGCTTCGGCCGCAGGAATGACCCGTGAGTCCACGCCCAGCAGGCGATCCACCACCGCGATGCAGCCCGTCTCCTCGGCGACCTCCCGGATCACCGCATCAAACGGATCTTCGCCGTGCTCGACCCTGCCGCCCGGAAGAGTCCAGATGCTCTCGCCGGTCGGTACGCAACGGGCGAGCAGCACCCGTCCGTTCTCGATGCACACGGCATACGCCGCCAACCGGAAACTCATGTGCGTACCTCCCACGCGGACCCCGTGCAACGCCCAAGGATCCGAGCATCGTCCGGCGAGTGGAGCCGGATCAACTTCTTACGCCGTGGAGCCACCTTCCGTCCGTGCGGTGGAGCCCAAAGAAGTGCTGACAAACACCTGAGGCGCGGGTGCCTCGGGTGTGAGTGCTTCGGGTGCGGGTGCTCCAGGGGCGAGTGCCGAGCCCTGGATGGTGGCCGAGGCCCAGGCGGGGAGCGGGGCCGCACGAGGCGGCCGGAATCCGCCGGGCGGGGGAGTCGCGGCCACAGAGGTCGCGGCTCGGAGGTCGCGGCCACGGGAGCCGCGCCCGCTGGGGCGGGCCGTTGCCCCGGTGAGGGGCCTGGATGTCAACGGCGCTCCGCGCATCACCACGATCGAGCGATAGCGACGATACCGTCATGGTGTTAGCGTTGTTTACGTCAAGGTCCGTGGACCGGCGGACCTTCTTGCCACGGGAGCATCGTCATGACCGAGCAGAACACCACCACCGCACACAGGGTCGCTCTCGTCACCGGGGGATCGCGAGGCATCGGCCGTGCGAGTGCCGAGCGGTTGGGCGCGGACGGCCTCGCCGTCGTCGTCAACTACGCGGGAAACAAGGCGGAGGCGGACGCGGCCGTCGCGACCATCGTCGCTGCGGGCGGCGAGGCCTTCGCCCATCAGGCAGACGTCGCCGACGAGGCGGCGGTCGCCGCGCTCTTCGACGCGGCGGAGGAGACCTTCGGCGGGATCGACGTGGTGGTCCACGCCGCAGGGGTCATGTCCCTCTCCCCGTTGGTCGACCTCGACCTGGACGCGCTGGACCGGATGTACCGCACCAATATCCGGGGCACGTTCGTCGTCGACCAGCAGGCGGCGCGGCGACTGCGCTCCGGAGGGGCCGTCGTCAACTTCTCGACCTCGGTTCTCGGGCTGGCGATACCCGGATACACCGGCTACGCCGCCACCAAGGGGGCCGTGGAGGCGATGACGCTGATCCTCGCCCGTGAGCTGCGGGGCCGGGACATCACCGTCAATGCGGTCGCCCCCGGACCGACCGCCACCGCCCTGTTCCTGGACGGCAAGGACGAGGAGACCATCGCGAGGATGGCCGCGCAGCCGCCCCTCGAACGCCTCGGTGCCCCCGAGGACATCGCCGAGGTGGTCTCGTTCCTCGCCGGGCCGGCACGCTGGGTCAACGGGCAGGTGCTGCGGGCCAACGGCGGCATCGTCTGACAGGCGATCCCCGTCGGGCCGTCCGGTCCGGCCGCAGGTGAGAGAGGAGTGGTCATGAGCGGCTGCCGCTGTCCGGTCCGCACCGCCGGCGCCTTGATAGCGTCCTCCCGGTGAGTACACGAGCGCGCATTCTCGACGTCGCGGCCCGGCTGGTCGCGGAGTCTCCCGACGGGGAGATCTCCACGCGTGCCGTGTGCGAGGCGGCCCAGGTCGGTGCACCGGCCCTCTACCGCCATTTCGGCGACAAGGAAGGCCTGCTGTCGGCCGTCGTCGACCACGGCTTCGACGCCTACCTGGCGACCAAGCGGAAGCGTGGGGACACCACCGATCCTGTCGAGGATCTGCGGAACGGCTGGGACAGCCATGTCGACTTCGCGCTGCGGAACCCGAATCTGTACCGGCTGATGAACTCCCCGGCGATGCGGACACCGCCGGAGTCCGCGATGGAGGCGCACCGCATCCTGACGCACGATCTGGAGCGGGCGGCCGCCCGGGGGAGGCTGCGCGTCACCCCCGAGCTGGCCGCGCAGATGATCATGGCCTCCACGACCGGTGTGGCGCTCATGCTGGTGTCCCGGCCGGCGACGTTCGCGGACGCCGGGATGTCCACGCGTGTCCGCGACGCCCTGCACGCCGCCGTCTTCACGCCGGACGAACCCGTGGACGAGCCGGTCGACACGGAGGTGCCTTCCGCGGCGGCGACGCTGGGTGCCCTGCTGCGCCGGTCACACGGATCCGGTCTCAGCACGGCCGAATCGGCGCTGATGACCGAATGGCTGGACCGCGTGTCGAACGCAGACCGCTGAGCCGTCTCCCGGCCCACCGCTGACGGCCGCCGGCCCACGGCTGACGGCGCACGCCGCCCTGCTGAGGATCCAGGCCCGGGGTCAGGGCTGACGGCTACGACTTGTCCGGTCGATCATGAACGGAGTCAGATGGTGGGGGACTGCGGGCGGTTGCGCCGTCAAGGAACACGTAGCAGCCCTTGCCATATCTTGGGGTGACGGCTCGGTGCCGCTTCAGGCGGTTGATTGCTCGTTCGACGGTGTTGCGTTTCTTGCACCACTCTTCGTCGAAGCCGTGTGGTCGTCCGCCGGGCGATCCTCTCGGTGGTCGTGCAGCCTGGCTGTCGGTCCTCTCCGGGATCGTGTGACCGGATACCGCGTCGTCGCAGCTGTTCGCGGCAGGGTCCGTTGCCGACCGGCAGGAACGGACGCAGCTGCTTCCGCTCGGCATCACTCGGATCATTCCGTCCCGTGCCCACGTCAACGGCCCGGGAACAGGGCAGTGACTTGAACCGCAAGAGAGGTTCTAACGACCCATAACCACTACGACGTACAGACACGCCACGACCGCGACCATGACCAGCGCAACCAAGACGATCAGTGAACAGCCCAGTGCTCCTACCGTCCCAGCGATCGCTGCCCAGCCGAACCGCGTTGCTCGTTCCGCCCGTTGGGTCGCATCGTTGCACTCGCTGTCGTCGTACCAGCCGCGATCGACCATGGTCACCCCCGGTCGAACCCTATAACTCGGCCATTGCAGCTCCCTGAATGCGACGGCACGGATCCTCCAGGGCCGGGATGGCACGATCCGGCCGGTCGGTCGACTGACCCACGGAGCGGGCGCGGGGAAGGGCGCTGCTGTGTCCGTCCCCGCGCCCGCTGCCGGTGGGTGTGTCACCCCTGCTTCCGCTGCTCCTGCGCGAGCAGCTCGGGCCCGAGGTCCCCGGCCATGGCGTGGACCATCCGCAGGTGCGTGTCGGCCTCCGACTGGCGGCCCTGGCGTTCGAGGGTGCGCCCGAGCATCAGCCGGGCGTAGTCCTCGACGGGGTTGCGATCCAGCACCTCACGCAGTTCCGCCTCGGCCTTGCCCAGCCGGGCCGAGTGGTAGTAGGCGCGCGCCAGCAGCAGCCTCGGGGCCACCTGCTCCGGAGTCTCCTGGACCAGCCCGCCGAGGATCCGCGCCGCGGTCAGGTACTCCTTCGCCTCGAAGAACAGCTGCGCCCGGTCCCAGCGCTCGGCCGGTGTACCGAACTCGTAGTAGGTGTCTTCCACTTCTCCTCCTCGGCCGGATTGCTTCCAGCCGCGTCAACACAGCGAGGTAGTTAAACATTCCACTAAATAATCGGCGTGGGGACCGGTGCTCCACGACCGTCCGGGAATAGGTTGTGCGCCATGAGCAATCTCGATCGCCAGGCCGCCGTCTCCGTCTGCGGAGGGCGTGGCTTCGTCGTCGCCGAGCCGGTCCGTGAGCTCCTCACCCCGCGCCATGTCCAGCTCGGTGAGTCCACCGAGGTGCGCAGGCTCCTTCCCAACCTCGGGCGGCGCATGGTCGGCGCCTGGGCCTTCGTGGACCACTACGGCCCCGACGACATCGCCGACGAGCCCGGGATGCAGGTCCCGCCGCACCCGCACATGGGTCTTCAGACGGTGAGCTGGCTCCACGAAGGGGAGGTCCTGCACCGTGACAGCCTGGGCAGCCTCCGGACGGTCGGGCCGCGCGAGCTGGGCCTGATGACGTCCGGCAGGGCGATCAGCCATTCCGAGGAGAGCCCGAAGCCGCACGCCGCCCTCCTGCACGGGGCGCAGCTCTGGGTGGCGCTGCCGGGATCCGACCGTCATACCGAGCCGCGGTTCGAGCACCACACCGATCTGCCCACCGTCACGGCACCGGGGCTCACCGCCACCGTGATCCTGGGGGAGCTCGACGGGGCGACGTCGCCGGGCACGGCCCACACCCCGATTGTCGGAGCCGATCTGGCCCTGAGCGCCGGTGCGGAGGCCCGGCTCCCGCTGGACCCCGACTTCGAGTACGCGGTGCTTGCGATGTCCGGCGAGGCGGAGGTCGACGGCGTCCCGGTCCTGCCCGGCTCGATGCTCTACCTCGGCTGCGGCCGCACCGCGCTGCCCCTGCGCGCCGCCTCCGACGCCGGTCTGATGCTGCTCGGCGGTGAGCCGTTCGAGGAGGAGATCGTCATGTGGTGGAACTTCGTCGGCCGGTCCCACGAAGAGATCGAGCAGGCCCGCCAGGACTGGATGACAGGCACCCGTTTCGGCGACGTGCACGGCTACGACGGAGCCCGGCTCCCCGCTCCCGCACTGCCGCCCGTTGCACTGAAACCGCGAGGAAGGGTGCGCTGACCTTCGCCGATGCGGCCATGCTCCAGTGTCCTCACCGGTCGTCCAGCTCGGTCGGCTGCTGGAAGGCGGACATCGACAAGGCGCTGGGAGGCAGGACGACCTGGCACTCGGTTCCGAACAGCGCGATCAGAGCCGAGCGGTGGATCCGTGCAGCCACCGACCGGCTTGTCGCCGGGCAGATCCCGTTCGGCGCGGCCTGCGACGTCAGGACTCTCGCCCGAGAGGCCGGGATTACCGCGCTGCCGGTGCAGTGATCGGTGATGTCCGGCTCTGTGCGGCTGCTGCCGCAGGACCGGAATATCCGGGGGCGTGGGCGCTGTGCGCACGGATAGCATCCGGAGCCGCACGTCCACGGTTCACCGATCAAGGAATCCGCCGATGCCGATGCCGATGCCGATGCGTCCACCCGTCACGATCGCCGAGTTTCCCGTCTCCGACCGTGGGGCCGGACCCTACGGAATCACTGCCGGACCGGACGGCGCACTGTGGTTCACCATGGTCCACCACGGGCGAATCGGCCGCATCACGCCCGATGGCGACGTCACCTCCTTTCCGCTCGAACCGGCTTCCGGTGGACCGTCGATCATCACCGCAGGGCCCGACGACGCCCTGTGGTTCACCGAGTTCCGCAGCCACCGGATCGGCCGCATCACCACGACCGGCACCATCACGTCGTTCCCGCTGCCGACGGAGGATGCCGGACCGTTCGGCATCGCTGCCGGCCCCGATGGCGCCCTGTGGTTCACCGAGGCCCACGCTGACCGCATCGGCCGCATCACGCCTGACGGACAGGTCACCGAGTTCCCTCTCCCGCTTTCGGGCGCCTTCCCGTCAGCCATCGCCACCGGCCCGGACGGTCGACTGTGGTTCACGATGAACCAGGCGAACGCGATCGGTGTCATCGGGAGCGACGGCGACGTCAGCGTCCACCCGTTGCCCACACCGGCCTGCGCACCGGTCGGCATCACGGCCGGCAGCGACGGCGCCATGTGGTTCGTCGAGATCGGCACAGGGCGGATCGGACGGATCACGCCGGACGGGAAGCTCGGCGAGTTCGCCCTGCCCGATCCTGCGTCACGCCCGCACGCCATTGCCGCTGACGCCGACGGAGACTGCTGGTTCACCGAATGGGGAGCCAACCGCATCGGCCGGATCACCCCCGACGGCCGTATCGACGAACACGACCTTCCCGGCCCGGCCTCGGAACCCCACGGCATCGCCCTGGGGCCGGACGGTGCGATGTGGAGCGCTCTGGAGACCGGAACGATCGCCCGCCTCACCGCGCCGTGAGCTGGAATGCCGCCAGGGTTTCCAGCCCGGACCGTCATCCCCAGGAGTGCACGTCCGTGGCGACCTTGACGCCCGCCGGCCGAGACGCACGAGCGGAGCCTCGGACTGACGGCGGTCGTCGGCTTCCCTTCGGAAGCGGGACACCGAAGAAGGCGGACACGGCCTTCGCCGCGTCGATCCGGTGATCGCAGAGAGCCGGCTGGAGGTGCCCCGCGCTCGGCGGCGCTGCCGGAACTGATCCCGGCTCGGCGGCGCGGCTCGCCGAGCGGCGCGCCGTCCTCATGGAAGCGGTACGCCCCGTCACCCCGCTCGCACCGCGGTTCAACAGGACGGCGCGGACGACTGACGGCAGAAGCCGGTCAGCGCTGTACGGGGCGTCCGCCGTGCGCGAGCCCGTGCTGGAGAGCGTACGTGTGCCCCGCCTCGGGCCGGGCCGGCCGCGTGTCCGCCCCGACCGGGTCCGTGCGGACACGGCGTACGCCTCCCGCAAGAACTGCGGCTACCTGCGCCGCCGCGGCATCCGCTGCACCCTTCCGGACAAGGCCGGCCAGGCACGCAACCGCAAGAGACTCGGTTCCCTCGGGGGTCGGCCGCCCGGGTTCAACGCCGAGGGCTACAAGGCTCGGCATGCCGTCGAGTGCTGCATCAACCGCCTCAAAAGGAACCGGGCCGTGGCCACGGGACACGACAAGCTCGCGGGCCGCTACGAGGCCACTGTCCTCGTAGCGGCCATCGATGAATGGCTGTGACCAGCTCAATCAGAGGCGACGGACGGACGTCCGTGGAGTCGTGGAGGTTCAGGTGTTGATGGCGTGTTCGGTGAACTGGCCGCAGGCGCGGAACCCCAGGCGGCGGTACACGGACTCGCCGTCGGCCGATGCCTGCAGGACCGCGATGCCATGGTCTCGCTCGCGGGCAGCGTGAAGGGCCGCGAGCGTGATGGCTCCGCCGTAGCCGCGCCGGCGGTGGGTGGCCAGAGTGGAGATGTTGTAGACGCCGGCGACTCCGGCGTGGTGGAACACCTCGGCGGAGCAGACCGGACGGTTCTCCACGTAGCCCACCAGGTACCGGGCCGGGCAGGTCGCGGCCAGCGCCTGGGAAGCAGCCCGGGCGAAGAAGTCGCGGACGGTTTCGGCGGGTGGGTTCCAGTTCGCGGCGAGGACCGTGGCGTAGTCGGCGAGCTGCTCGGGCGTGGTCACCGTCCGGATGTCGAGACCCGGGACAGAGGGAATCGGCAGGGTGTCGTCCAGCTCGGCCCACATGGCCGTCTCACCCTCGGACACCGGCAGGCCAGCTGCTGTCAGGCGGGTGGTGAGGTCTGTCGGTGTCGAGGCAGGTCCCACCCACCAGGAGAAACTGCGGCCGGTACCGGCCAGCGTCCCGACGGTCTCGGAGATACGGGCCGCGGCGTCGTCGGCGGTGAAGCGGGCCGCGGCGACGATGTTGAACGTGTCGTCGTCCAGTCCGCTGTCCGCGACCAGGAGGTCGCCGGGCTCCGTGACGGTCGCACCGGACATGCTCCGGTGCAGATGGCAGGCGTGTTCCGCCAGGTTCCGTTCCATCCTGTCCGTCAAGTCGGCTGCATCGGGAAAGTGATCATTCATAGGGATCGATACCAGCACGACCGGGCGAAGACCGCATGTCATTTCCGGCGGTGCCACGCCGACGACCAGCACCTTCCAGACACGCCCTAGAGGTCCTTGATCTGTGTGTCGGCGATCGCGAGGGCGATCTCGGGGCCGTAGGCGGAGGAAGGCGACTGGAACCCCGGCGTGAAGGAGCCGGCCAGGACGCGACGTGCGATCTCCACGGAGGAGAGCTGGGTGAACCGGTAGCCGGTGGGTGTGTCGATGAGGGAGCGGGCCACGCTGCCGTCCCGGCCGGTCACTTCGGCGACGACCTTGCTGCGGCCCACTTCCCGTTCTTCGGCGGTGGGTCCGTCGGGCAGTGCGGAGAGGTCGAGGTCGATGGGCAGCGGCTGCCCGGCCTGCACGTAGACCTCGATCGAGGGGATGCCGGTGGCGAAGTGGCTGGTGATCAGGTCGCCCATGGACGCGGACACGGCTTTCTCGGGGCCGTCGTCGCCGAAGTCGAAGGAAGCGGTCCTCGGTTCCGGCAGCGCGACGATGTCCCCGTCGGTGCGGACGAGCACTCCCAGGTCACCGATGCCCTCGGTCGCGCTGACGATGGATCCGCGGGAGAAGAGGTTCAGGCCTTCCGCTTCCTCGGGGCTGGCGCTGAGGAGTTTGAGGGCGAGGCGAAGACGTACGGGGTCCGTGACGCGCGCGGCGGTGTGGGTGGCGATGCTGTCGCTCGGGACGACGTCCCACCCGGCGCCGGACATCAGCATCACGCCGGCCGTCCGGGCCTCGGTGTCCCGGGAGTGCGCGGCGGCGAAGATGTCGTACTCGGCGGTGGTGTCGAGGTAGTGCACGCCGGCGTCGATACCGGCATCCATCAGTGGGCGCGCGGTGTGGCGGAAGGGGCCGGCGACGTTCAGGACCACGGTGATGTCGTCGAGCGCGGCACGCAGGATCTCGGGGTCGTCGAGCGCGAACGTGCGGCTCTCGACGCCGAGTTCGTCCCCCAGCGCCGTGACGCGCTCCCGGTTGCGGCCTGCGACGACGACGTCGAGGCCCGACTCCTTGGCATGTTCCGCGACGAGCTTGCCGGTGTAGCCGGTGGCTCCGTAGACGAGCAGGCGGGGGGTGGCGGGCATGGTGTGCTCCTGTGGGAAGAACGCTGAAGGGAAGGACCCGGCCGAGCGCTTCGACGCTCTGCAGCGGGGGCCTCGTATGCAGCCTAGGAGCAGATCCGGACAGCTTCGGTCCTGGTTTTCCGCGGGTCGATGGATTCGCCCGGCGGGTCGTTACGGCGTTTCGCCGGGGCCCGGACGGGACACTTCGTTGCCGCGGTAGAGGACGTCGAGGCGGGCGAGCAGAGCTTCGCGGACGGAGTCGGGGGACAGCACCTCCAGCGGTGTGCGCAGGCTGAGCAGGTAGCCGGCGAGTTGGTCGGGTTCGGATCCGCCGATGGTGATGAGGGTGTGGTCCGGCCCGTCGGGTTCGTGGGTGGCGACGATCGGGGCCACCAGACGACGGGAGTCGTCGAAGGACAGCGGGAGCCGCACGCGGGCGAAGAAGGGGTAGCCGGTGCGGGTGATGGTGTCGGAGACCAGCTGGGCCGCATCCGGGGCGTCGCCCAGGTCGACCGCCTCGCCGGTGGACTCGACGTCGACCACCCGGTCGGCACGGAAGGTCCGCCAGGTGGCATGTTCGACGTCGCGGGCCACGAAGTACCAGTGGACGCCGGTGTGGACCAGGCGGTACGGGTCGACGCACCGGACCGTGGTGGTGCCCTGTGCGTCGCGGTAGGTCAGCGTGGCGCGCTCGGACGCCCGGCACAGGGAGGCCAGTAGCAACAGCACATCCGCCGGGGCCCTCGGGGTCTCGCAGCGTGCGGTGTGTTCGACGGTCGCGTCCAGGCTCTCCAGACGCTTCGCCATCCGGGCGGGCAGGATCTGACGCAGCTTCAGCAGGGCTGACAGGGCAGCCGGATCGGCGCCGAGTGCCGCGCCCTGCGCCGCCTCCCGCAGCGCCATGGCCACGGCGAACACCTCGTCGTCGTCCAGGTTCAGCGGTGGCATCCGGTTGCCCGCGCCGAAGCGGTATCCGCCGCCGGGGCCCGGGACCGACTCGACGCCGTAGCCGAGCTCGCGCAGCCGGTCGATGTCCCGGCGTACCGTGCGCTCGGTGACGTCCAGGTGCCGGGCCAGCTCCGCGTTCGTCCAGGTGGGCCTGGACGAGAGCAGGGAGACCAGGCGCAGCAGCCGGGCGGATGTAGTGATCACGGAACGAACCTACTCGGGTGCCAGGGGTGCCAGGGGTGCCAAGGGTGCCGCGATTGCCTGCAGCCTGCGCTCGGGACGGCAGGCCGCAGTCCCGGCGGTCCCGTGCGGGTGGGGCGTCATGCCGTGCTCGCGCCCTGCCCGGCCGGTGTCCTGAGGGATTCGATGGCCGCGGCGCTGGCGCTGCCGGGCTCGGGGACGCCGACCAGGAGCTGCTGCCCGGGGGCGTCGTGGACGTCGAAGGTCTGGTAGGTCAGTTCCACGCGGCCGATCTCGGGGAGCACGAACACCTTGAACGCACGAGCCATGTTCTCCACTGCGTTGTCCTGCCACAGTTCCCGGAACTCCGCTGATGTCGCGGACAGTTCGGACACGAGATCGGTGATGGCCGGGCCGTCGGGAAACCGGCCCGCGTGCAGTCGCAGGGCCTGCACGGTGGCGCGCGCTACCGTCGGCCATTCGACGAAGACCTCGCGCGCACGGGGGTGGTGGAACAGCACGCGGACCATGTTCGAGGTGCCGTCGAAGGGGGCGAGGAGCACCGCGGCGACGGCGTTCTTCGCCAGGATGTCGAAGGCGGGGCTCAGCACGTAGGCGGCGGCCGCGGGGAAGGCGTCCAGCAGGTGCAGCAGGGAGGGGTGGACCAGGTCGCGGTCCGCGGCCGAGGTGAGCGCCGGGTGCAGGCCCGCCAGCCGGAAGAGGTGGGTGCGCGCATCCGGCGTCAGCCGCATGGCCCGCCCGACGGCGTCGATGACCTGCGGGGACGGATTGCGTTCACGCCCCTGCTCCAGGCGCGCGTAGTAGTCGGCGCTCACCCCGGCCAGGACGGCTACTTCCTCCCGGCGCAGACCCTTCACCCGGCGGCTGCCGCCACCGGCCGGCAGGCCGACGTCGGTCGGCTCGGTGCGGGCACGGTTCGCCCGTAGGAAGGCGCCGAGTTCGTTCTGCGCTTGCTGCATATTCCGACCTACTGACTGGTGGGCGAACGGCGGAAAGGGGCGACGGCGCGGCCGGTGCTGTCGGGCTCTGCGCCCTTCCGCCCAGGAGCCCGGTACGGGCCGGAGGCGCTGCCGCAGGGGAGCGGGACGCGTTCACCACCCCCACTGTACGGGAACGATCGTTCTTCCCCGAGTGTGCCCCGTGTCGCCCGGTCCCGACCGCCCTGCGCCATCTGCCGGAACGGCGGTCTGCGGTCAGGTGTGCGGAGCGGCCTCTCCCGGGCCGCTCGTCACGTTGACCGCCGGGGCGGTGCGCGCTACGGTCCAGTTCGGAGAGAACGTTCTGTCTCGTATGGGCTGTGAGCTTCCTCCTGCCATTGATGCGAAGAAGGCGCCCCCATGTCCTGTCACCACAGCCGGCCCGCGCGCCGTTCGCGTCGGGCTCCGGCCGCTCGTGACGCCGCCGCCCTGGCCGGCGCCGCGGTGCCGGTTCTCGCCGGCGGCGCGTCCGGTGCGGGGCCGGAGACCGCTTCGGTTGCCGGCACCGCACCGTACGCGGCCGCCGAGCCGACCGAGGAGCTCGTGCACGGCGCCCGGGCCGGCTCCTCCGGCTGGGCCCCGGCGACCGACCGGCTGCAGACCCAGGGCTGTTCTGTGCAGGTGCCCGCCGACCCCCTGCGCGGGCTCGCCCCGTACGCCGCCCACGTCAAGAGCCGCATCGAGAGCATCGACGACCCCGTGGTCCCGGTCGGACACGCCTGCGACAGCACGGTCATCAGCTAGTCGGCCGCCCAGGAATCCCACATGAAGGCACTGGTCCACGTCGCCGCGTTCGCCCCGGCCAAGGGCGTGACGCCGGGCGCCCCGGCCGCCAGGGCTCCGGGCTCCCGCCCCGCCCCCGACGCGCTGAACCCCGTCTCCTCGGACGTGGGCCACGGCGCGAGCGGCATGGACGTGTCCATCACGCCCGACACCTACCGCGACGTGTCCGCCGGTTCCCTGTCCGCGCGCAGGGCCAGCAGCCCTGCCGCCGTGCAGCGGCCGACTGCTGCCGCGGCCCCGGAAGAGGCCGTCACCGATGTCGCCCGGCGGGGCATCCCCTCCTGGTACCCGGCGCCGCCAGGACCGCGCCCTGCCCCCGGTCGCCCAGCGCTTCATGGCCGAGCGCGACCGTGTGCACATCACCGGGGCCAACGCGCCGCACGCCGCCGTGCTCACCCGCCACGACACGGTGACCGGCGTGATCCGGCATGCCGACACGGCTCCCCGCCGACCGACGGAAGACCGCTCACGCAACCCCACTGCCCCTCCGCCCACTCACATCCCGTACCTCGAACCACCGCCACACGGCCCGTCCGGGCGATCCGTACGCGTCGTGTGACCCCGAACAAGGAGACACCTATGGCCGGCCCGATCGCCACAGGCAACCTGGCACCTGAATTCGGCCTCCTCGGAGGCGTGCTGAAGGGAGACGAGTTCACCCGGGAGACCTATACGTTCACCACCGCGCGCCAGCACCCTCTGGTGCTCGCCTTCTATCCCCAGGACAGCTCAGGTGTCTGCACCAAGCAGTTGTGCTCCTACTCCAGCGGTCTTGAGCAGTTCACCGATCTGGGCGCGGAGGTCTGGGGCATCAGCCCTCAAGGCGTCGACAGCCACGAGGAGTTCGCCCGCAACAACGACCTCCGTCTGCCCCTGCTCAGCGACCCGGATCGTGAGGTGGCCAGGCTGTTCGGCATCGCGGTGCCCGGCGTCGGCGTGCGCCGCTCGGTGTTCCTGATCGCCCCCGGCGGACGGATCGCCTGGAAGCACACGGCACTCGTCGGACTCACCTACCAGCCGGTGGAGAGGCTCACCGCCGAACTCGCCCTCCTCTGAACCACCTACCGGGAAAACCGGCCACGCCCCCGCCGCGCTGTCACGGGCCCACCGTCCCTGCGCGGCGGGGGCGCCTCTGCTCCGGAGGTGCCGAGCGCGCGGCACCGAGGGCTCAGAGGTCCCGCTCCCTCCCGCGGCCCGCGATGCGCTGATCAAGCCCGGCCGGACCGCTGAGCCTGGGTGTGGCACACCCAGGCTCACACGTCCTTCCTGGCCCGGCGCAGCGGAGAGAGACTCAGGGTGCCCGCCCGGACGGGGCAGGCACGATCTCCGCTGAAAGGCCACTGCCATGTCTTCTGTCTCCCTCTCCAGCGCACGGCAGATCGAGAACCTCATCGCCCGGTACTCACACCTCGTGGACGAGGGCGACTTCGCAGGATTCGGCGCACTCTTCGACGAGGCCGACTTCGTCTCCGGTGAGGTGAGTCTCCGTGGTGCGAAGGCCATCGAGGACCTGATCGGATCGATGCTCGTCGTCCACGACGACGGGACGCTGCGCACCCGGCACATCACCACGAACATCCTCATCGAGGTGGACGAGGACGACGGCAGTGCCGTCGCGCGCTCCTACTACAACATCCTCCAGTCGGTGCCCGGCCTCCTGCCGCTGCAGATGGTGGCGGGCGGCCGGTACCACGACCGCTTCGCGCGGCGCGACGGCACGTGGTCCTTCACCCGGCGGGAGGTCACCATCGACTTCACCGGCGACACCCGCTACCACCTCAAGGCACAGCCCGCCGCCTGATGCCCGTCGGCGGGCCCGCCCGGTCGGGGTGCGCCGCGCCGGGAAGGAACGCAGATGCGCATGCAGGTACCGGCCACGCCGCCCCCGGGCTCCGTGCGCACCGGCGGCAACGGCGCGCGGTCACCGGGCAACCCGCTGGGGGAGTTCCTGCGGACCTCGCGCTCCCGGCTGATGCCCGCGGACGTCGGTCTCGGTGCCGGCGGTCGCACCCGCCGGGTCCGGGGACTGCGCCGGCAGGAGGTGTCCGTCCTGTCGGGAGTCAGCGCCGACCGCTACAGCCGGCTTGAGCAGGGCCGCGAACGGAATCCCACGCCCCGGACGGTCGAAGCCCTCGGCCGGGCCCTGCAACTGGCGCCGGACGCGCGCGCCCACTTGTTCCGTCTCGCCGGACTCAACCCGAATCTGCGCCCCGACAGCACACGCGAGCGAGTGCCACCACCCTTCCTCCGGATGCTGGCGACATCCCCTCGGGCAGCGGCCTATGTGCTGAGCCCGTGCTTCGACATCCTGGCGGCCAACGCCCCGGCACAGGCCCTGCTGGCCCCCCTCACCGACGGTGCCGAGAGCGACGGCCGCGAACCGAACCTGATCCGGACCCTGTTCACCCGTCCGCAGGCCAAGACCTACTTCGCCCAGTGGCCCCTGGCCGTGACCGCCTCCCTGCACGCCTTGCGCCGCAATGCCCTTGCGCTGCCGGACGACGCGGAGATCGGGGACCTCCTTGCTGAACTGTCGCCCCGAGGGACCGACGTCACCAGCCCCTGCGTGCGCGACGCGGCAACCGCACTCGATCGCGCGTACGGGACCGTCGTCCACCCCGCTGCCGGGCGCATCGAGCTCAGCTACCGCATCGTCAGCACACCGGCCGCCCCGGGGCAGCGACTGCTGATCGGAACCCCCGCTCCGGGCGGCCGCAGCGCCCAGGCCCTCACCTACCTCACGGCCATGGGCCCACCGCACGCCTGACAGCCGTACACCCCCCACTCGTACCACGCCGCACAGGCACCACGGAAAGAGATCAGCATGAGGCCGGGGCCGGCCCGCCCCAGGCCGGGCGCGACACCGCGGGAAGCCGGCCACCCGAACGTCCCAGCGGTGCAGGGGGGTGTTCCCACAGGTCCGGACCCTTGCCCGGGTGCGGGACACCCACCCTCACACAGCCTCCCTCTTCACCGCCCCGTCAGCGAGGGTGGTGCCCGCACCCCACCGCTCACCCCTCTTCAAGAACCCGAGAAGGAACATCATGTCTCTCACCTCGTACCGCACCCTCGGCCGCTCCGGTCTGCGCGTCAGCCCCCTGGCCTTCGGCGCGATGAACTTCGACGACGGCAGCTGGGGCTCCGCCCCCGAAGCCTCGTTCGCGCTCCTCGACCACTACCGCGACGCCGGCGGCAACTTCGTCGACACCGCCAACATGTACAACAAGGGCGCATCCGAGGAGACCCTGGGCCGCTACTTCGGCCGGCGTCCCGGAGCCCGCGACCGCGTCGTCCTGGCGACGAAGTTCGGCGGCAGCATGGCGGCCGACGACCCGAACTCCGGCGGAGCCGGCCGCAAGGCGATCCGCGCCCAGCTCGACGCCTCCCTGCGCCGCTTGAACACCGACTACATCGACCTGTACTGGATGCACCAGTGGGACCGGCACACCCCGATGGAAGAGACCCTCTCCACCCTGACCGACCTGGTCCGCGCCGGGAAGATCCACGCCATCGGGCTGTCCAACGTGCCGGCCTGGTGGGTGGCGGAGGCCGCCACCACCGCCCGGCTGCGCGACTGGGAGGCCATCGCCGCCCTCCAGGTGGAGTACTCCCTGCTCGCCCGCGGCGTGGAGGGGGAGACCTTCGGCGCCGCCCGCCGCTTCGGACTCGGCATCACACCGTGGAGCCCGCTGGCCAGCGGCACCCTGTCCGGCAAGTACTCCCGCACCGCCACCGAGGTCGCCGGTTCCGGGCGCACCGCCTACGCCGCCGCCTACCTGAGCGAATCCACCTTCACCCTCCTCGACGCCCTCGAAGAGATCGCCCAGAACCTCGGCACGACCGTCGCCGCCGTGGCGCTCGCCTGGGTCCGCCTGCGCTCCGAGGTGACCTCCACACTCATCGGCGCCCGTACACACGAGCAGCTGGTCGCCAACCTGGCCTCAGCGGACGTCACGCTCTCCGAAGAGAACATCACCGCACTCGACAAGCTCACGGCGCCGAGCCTCGACTACCCGCACCGGATGATCGAGTCCATGGTCGGTTTCCAGCAGGGCGACACCACCATCAACGGCCTGACCGCCGAGGCCTTCGTCCGCTGACCCGCCGAACGACACCGCGCGACGAGAACGGAACACATCATGGCCGAGACACTCGAAATCACCACCCTGCGCCCCGCCGCGGGCCACACCGTCCAGGACTTCGTCGAGGCGAACGCCGACATCAACGCCTACCTCCGACGCCGGCCCGGATTCCTCTGGCGACGTATGGTCGAGACCGACGACGGACGCATCATCGACATCGTCGCCTACGACAGCCTGCTCCACGCCCGTGCCGGCGCGGCCGGCATCACCGGCGAGATGGCGGACTCCCCCGTGCACGCCACGATCGACCACGACAGCGTCGACTGGCAGATCACCACCGCGCTGCAGTACCTCAGGTGAGGACACACCCATGCCCTTCGCCGACGAACTCATCGGTCGCCACACCGTCCGGAGTCTCACCCGCACGATCCGGGCCGCCGCCCCGCAGGCCGCTCTCACGGCACTGCGCGCGGCGCCCCGGCAGATCGACGCACTGTCCCTCCGCGAGCGTGCCGATCTGCTGCGCGATGCCCTGCTCGCGGACCTTCCGGGTGACTACGCCGATCTGGCGGGCACCGTCCGCATCGCCCGCGAGGACGCGCAGTTCACCGGCTGGCTGATCTGGCCGGTCACCAGCGCCCTGGCCACCCGCGCCGTCCAGGAGGACGAACCGGCGGCCTTCGACGACGCGATGGAACTGCTCGCGAGCCTCACCGGGCGTCTGTCCTCGGAGTTCGCCGTCCGGACCCTGCTCCGCCACGACCTCGACCGGGCCCTCGGCATCATCACCGGCGGCTGGACCGGCTCGCCCGAAGCCGACGTGCGCAGGCTCGCCTCCGAAGGCACCCGTCCCTACCTTCCCTGGTCGGTACGGGTGCCGGACATCCTCGCGCGCCCCGCAGCGACCGTCCCGATCCTGGACGCCCTCTACCGCGACGAGAGCGAGTACGTGCGCCGCTCGGTCGCCAACCACCTCAACGACCTCAGCCGCGACCACCCCGAGATCGTCCTCGACACGGCCCGCCGCTGGCTGGACCATCCCGAGGCCACCACCGAGCGCCTGGTGCGCCACGGGCTGCGCACCCTCGTCAAGCGCGGCCACCCCGGAGCCCTGGAACTGCTCGGCTTCGCCTCCGCGGCCCTGGAGGTCGACGGGCCCCGTCTGGACAGAGACACCGTCCCGTTCGGCGGAACGGTCCGCTTCACCGCGTCCATCCGCAACATCGGCGATGTGCAGGCCCGCCTCGCGATCGACTACGTCGTGCACCACCGCAAGGCCAACGGAACACAGAGCGGCAAGACCTTCAAACTCACCACCCGCACCCTCACACCGGGCGAACAGATCCAGGTCACCCGGGAGCACTCGTTCCGGCCGATCACGACACGCCGCTATTACCCCGGACAGCACGCGATCTCCCTGCAGATCAACGGAGTCGAGTCCGACCGCGCCGCATTCGAACTGAGCGCCGAGCCCACCCGCTGACGCGGCGAACCGGAGGTGCGGGCGAGCGGTCCGACCAGAATCCCGCCGGCCCGCCGGCCGGTCAGCCCGCCGGCGCACGGCGAACGTCACCCGTCTGCCGACCGACCCCGACCATGGCGGCGACCAACCAGGACCAAAAACGTCCGCATCTGCCTCTAGCGTCATGGATGACGTACACAACCACCCGAGAGGAAGCACCATGAACCACACACCTGCTCACGACGACCGGGCCGGACTCGTCGAGGCCGACGACAAGGCCCTCGAGGTCCGGGCCCTGTACGAGAAGATCGAACAGCGCGTGCTGGGCCGGACCTGGACACTGCCGGAACTCGCGCTCGGATTCACCCAGGACGCCGCGTACGTGGGTCGTCTGGTGCTGGCCGCCGAACACACCTGGGGCATCGACGGTGACGTGGATGCCGAACTGCGGCACAAGCTCGCCGAATGCCTCTGGTGGGTCTTCGTGCTGGCCGACCGGCTCGACGTCGACATGCCGGAGGCCTACGCGGCCACCATGGACAAGATCGGCTCCGGTCTGCAGCAGACCCTGCGCGGCATGGGCGCCTGAGCGCCGTCGGGCGCGGCCCTGATCCGCCCGACGGCGCCCGCTTTGCCGACCTCCTGTGCCCCCGTTCGCAGGGATGAGGGCGAGCCGGCCGTCGGCTCAACTGGTCGGGCCCTCGGGGATGTAGTGGGCGTACGCCTCGATGCGGGTGATCAGTCCGGCATCGTCGAAGGCGAAGTGGACCGCGGCGTGCACCCCGCCGCGCTCGCCGGTCTTCGTGATGACGCGGACCACGTGCTGCTGGAGCACTCCGCCGGGCCGGGAGAACCGACGGATGATGTCGTAGTGGATCGATCGGTAGAGGCCGATCTGCTTCTTCAGCCCCTCGAAGTACTGCTCAAGCGTTTCGTCGCCCTTGCCGTCGTTGTGCCAGACGGTGGCGGTCCCGTCGCACAGGGCGCGTGCGGCTGCCCAGTCGGCCTGCTCCAGCGCCTGAAGGTAGGCGAGAACCTTGTTCTCGAGGTCGTTGCTCATGGTGTCCTCTCCTGGCTGTGGTCCGGGTCCTGGGCGGGGGGAGGGTTGTCGTGGTTGACGATCCCGTAGGCCGACGCGAGGTCGGTGTGCTCGGCGTCGGCTCGCGCGTCGGCGGGCCCCACCGCGTGGAAGAGGCCTTCGATGGCCCCGGGGTTGTTGATGACGAGGACCTCTGCGGTCGGTGTGATGGTCTGGAAGGTGTGGGGGACCAGTCGCGACACGTGGATGTAGGCGCCCGGTTCGGCGTCGTGCACCTCGCACGCGTCGAGTGAGGTCGATCCGACCCAGAACCGGACGCGGCCGGAGAGGACCACCCAGCTCTCGTCCTCCCGGCTGTGGGTGTGCAGTGGGGGCGCGTCCGCGCGGCCCACGGTCAGTCGCATGACGCTGACTGCTCCACCGGTCTCGGCGTTGGTCGCCACCTGCTCGATGACGTTGTCGTAGTAGCGGAAGTCCTGGCCGTCGCCCGGGTTGCGCACGAGAGCGATGCTCATGTCTCTGCCTCCTCACGAGCCGGTCCCCCAGGGGAGGCCGGCTCGTCGTCGATGTGATGGGTGCGGGGAGTCGTCCGCCGGCGGCACCGCGGTGCCGCCGGC
>NZ_JBEXRT010000036.1:31226-75917 GCF_040613235.1 Streptomyces sp. NPDC006296
GGTGTGGGGTGGGGGTCGCCGCCCGCGGGCGCCCGCGCGGTGCCGCCGCCGGGGCCGGTCTCAGAGGGTGATGCAGAACGGGTGTCCCGCCGGGTCCAGCAGGATGCGCCGCCGTTCGGGCAGCGGTTGCGGGTCGGCGACGACGGCTCCCAGAGCGGTGAGCCGGGCCTGGGCCGCGTCCAGGTCGTCCACCCCCAGTTCGAGGTGGGCCTGCTTCTGCACCGAGGAGTCCGGCCAGCTGGGGGCCCGGTACTCGTCCAGACGGTAGAAGCCCAGCCCGGGTGAGCCCTCGCGGCTCAGGAACACGAAGCCGTCGGTGGAGACGGTGACGGGCAGGCCGAGCGCCTCGCTGTAGAAGCCGGCGAGTTCGGCGGGATCGGCGCAGTCAAGGGTGACGCCCAGGTAGCGGATCGCGGGGTGGGGCGGGATGTGAGAAGACATCAGGGATCTCCCGGTGGTGGGGTCGGGTCGGGCCGCGTCGACCGGGGACGGCCGACGAGTCCGTCATGTACGGAACGGGGCGATGGCCCGGCTGCGGGCAGGCGTCATCGCCAGGGCTGGTGACGGTGAGCGCGCCGAGGCTCCGGAGCAAGGGGGTGCCGATGCGGGCAGCAGGTGCCCGTCGTGCGTGGCCGGGGCGGGATGCCGCCCCCGATTTTTGCTGCGGGGCGGCATGACGGGACGCCGGGGCCCGGAATGGTCTGCGTGCTCGGTCAGGACAAGACGTGCCGGTGGGTAGGGCGGTCGACGGTGTCGGGGCTGCCGGGTGTCACGACCGGCTGCGTTGCCGCGTCAGCGCGTCGACGGCTCCGGTGGCCGGCGGATCCACTGGGGCAGGAGGTCGTACAGCCGGACCGCGATCTCCTCCGGGTCGCAGTCGGTGTTGCCTCCCACCGCGGCTGAGAAGACTCCGTGCACACCGGAGGCCGTGTAGACGTCCTCGACCGAGTTGTTTGCGCCCGACTCCTGCTCGTCCACACCGAGGTCGCGCCGAAGAGCGTGCAGCTGCTCCAGGAGGAGGTCGCCGATCCCCATCAGCCCGCTCGGCGAGCGCCAGGTCGAAGCCAGCAGGAAGAGGCTTTTGCGCTGCCGGAGAGAGCCGAGCATGGAGTTCAGCGTGGCCACTGCGACGGCGGTCGGGTCCGCGCCCCTCTGCCGATCGCGGATGTCCAGGTCGTGGAGGGCGCGGAAGTCCTCCGCGATCACGTACACCGCGGCCTCTTCGACCGAGTCGAAGTGGTTGTAGAAGGTGGCGCGGTGAATGCCGGCCGCTTCCGCCAGTGCGGAGACCGAAGGACATGACTGCGTCCGCTCCATGAGATCGGCCAGCGTGTCCGCGATCGCCCGTCGCGAGCGGGTGAAGCGCGGATCCGCTTCCACTGTCGAAGGCTGCTCACTCACCATGACCGCACCCTACTTCGAGGCCGGTCATCCGGCTCCGCCGCCTCGGATGTCGGCCGCCGTCTGCGCGGCCCGGCCGCCGGTATCCGCCCGGTGCCGGGCATTCCACCCGGTACGGCCGTCGCCGCGGGCACGGACCTCGCGCGCTCCCGTCCCCGGCCGGTGTCCGACGTCTTTCGCACGCCGGGATTCACGTAGGTCATGGCACTCCTTCCCTGACTTCGTTCTCGACGGTACCACTATTCGACACCTGTCGAATAGTGGTCTACGGTGCTGGAGACGAAGCAACCCGCCAACCGAGAACGGACGCACCATGTCGGAGACCGACAGCAGCACCTCTCTCCAGGCCACGGCAGACAAGCTCGCCGTGGTGGAGACCCTCTACCGCTACGCCGCAGGCCTGGACCTGCGGGACAAGGACCTTCTCGCCTCCGCGTTCGCGGAGGACGCCGTGGCCGACTTCGGCCCGGCCACGAGGAAGGCGGGCCAGGAGTACCCGCCGATCAACGGCCGGGAGACCATCGCATCGGCTCTGCTGGGTTCGCTCAGCCACCTGGACACCACGCACTCCGTGAGCAATCCGCGGGTGAACCTCGACGGAGACACGGCACACCTGGAAGGGATCGTGGCGTGCCAGCATCTGCCCCGGGAGGACCACTCGCGGCACGTCCTGATGACCAACCGGTACGACGTCGCACTCGTCAGGAGCGGCGAGATCTGGGTCATCCGGCGCGTGACCGTCGACAACGCCTGGACCGAGGGCGACCCCACCGTCCTCGCCGGCATCTAGGGATGTCCCCCCAGGGATGACGGACATCCCTCGGGAGAGAGCGGCAGGGCGCCGGCCCTCCGCCCACCGCATGCTCTGCGGGCCGGGACCGGCAGACCCCAGCCGGCCGCTGCCCTGCGGCAACGGGCCCGCCCGGCAACGCCCGTGGAAGACACGGCCGTCGCCGCTCTCGACGGTGGCCGATGCCGACCACGGGCCGGACGGGCAGCAGGGTCCGCCGGCTGCCCGCCCGGTCCGCACACCGGTGAGCCACCGCGCGCGGCACGGAGACCGCCGATGAAGGGGGCGCTCAGGTCTCCCGGGGCGATGGGCCACCTCATCGGCACCGGCCTTCCGGCCGCTCCGGAGCGGCGCAGCCGGCCGGCCGGCGGGCGTCGCCGACGAAACACCTCGGCACGCACACCGGCATCGACACGCACCCCGGCGCGACGCTCTCACCGAAACCGCCCGACGAGGCGCTGTGGCTCCGGAGCCCTCCGCCGCGTCGCCGTTCGACGACATGCCAAGCCATCCACCCCGGAACGACCGGACCAGCCGGCTGCGCCCCTGCCCCGCAAACCGCCCTCGGCTCTTCCCCCTCAGGCCCCTCACGATCGGAACCTCATGAGCGACACCCCCGTTCTCGACGACTCGGACCGCACCGAGATCCATGACCTGCTCACGACCTACGCCTTCGGCCTGGACCGTCGCGACTTCGCCCGCGTCGCGTCCGTCTTCACCGAGGACGCCGAGGTACACAATGTCTTCGACAGCTACCTGCCGGACGGCGAGAAGTTCAGCGGTCTGACCACGGGGGGCGACGCCGTCGCGGACGGCGCCCGCCAGCTGTTCGGCAACCTCGACGCGACGCAGCACCTGCTGGGTGCCCAGAGCGTCGACATCACGGACACGGGCGCGAAGGCATCCACACAGATCGTCGCCCACCATCACCGGGGCGGCGACCACTACCACACCGGCGGCACCTACGAGGACGACCTCGTACGCACCCCCGACGGCTGGCGTATCTCCCGTCGCACGCTGCGCATCTCCTGGACCACCGGCAGCCCGCAGGTGTTCCTGGCACCGTGAGGAGTGAAGCGGCCCAGCCCCGCCGAGACGACCGACGAGCCCTGCAGCAGCCCCTCCTACCGGTCCTGCCGCAGGCCGCGCAGGACCTTCCTCTCCCGGACGGGCCGTCAGCGGACCTTCCCACGGCTGCAGTCTGCCGGCGTCGTGCGTTCCCGCGTACGTCTCGGCACGGCTACCGCACAGGGGGTGTGGGGCACCCACTCCCACACGGCCTTCCTCGGTGCAGTCCTGTCCACGCGTGTGGTGTGCGCGTCCCGACCGCGCCCCAGCGCCCCCGAAACACATTCCGGCTCGACATCCGGATCCGGCTGCCCCGTACTGCACCGCGGGCCCAGCCGGACACCCGAATCGAATTCCTCCACCTGATCAGAGGAGTGCGTCATGCAGCACAGGACACTCGGCAGCCAGGGCCTTGAGGTCTCGGCGATCGGCTACGGAACGATGGGCCTGACGATGTCCTACGGCCCCGGTGACACCGCCCAGGGCGTCGCCGCCATCCAGCGCGCCCATGACCTGGGCGTCACCCTTTTCGACACCGCCGAGTTCTACGGCTGGGGCACCGGATCCAACGAGAAGCTGCTCGGTGAGGCCGTCAAGGACTTCCGCGACGAGGTGGTCCTGGCCACCAAGTTCGGCATCGACATGTCGCTGCCACCCGAGGAGATCGGCGCCGCCCTCGACAGCCGCCCGGAGACCATGCGCAAGGTCGCCGACAACAGCCTGCGCTACCTGGGCGTCGACCACATCGACATCTTCTACCAGCATCGCGTGGACCCGGACGTGCCCGTCGAGGACGTCGCCGGCACCGTCAAGGAACTCATCGACGCGGGCAAGGTGAAGTACTTCGGCCTGAGCGAGGCCGGCTCCGAGACCATCCGCAGGGCGCACGCCGTGCAGCCGGTCTCCGTCCTGCAGACGGAATACTCCCTCTTCGAGCGGGACATCGAGCAGATCTTCCCCACCCTCGACGAACTGGGCATCGGCTTCGTCGCCTACGCACCACTGGGACGCGGCTTCATCACCGGCGGGGCCAAGCCCGCAGGCCAGTACGACGCGACGGACATCCGCAACCTCGATGCGCGCTGGCAGCCGGGCAACTTCGAGAAGAACGTCGAGGCCGTCGGACGGCTCAGCGGGCTTGCGGCCGACAAGGGAGCCACGGTCTCCCAACTCGCCCTGGCCTGGCTCCTCGCACAGGGCGAGCACACGGTGCCCATCCCCGGTACCCGCAGCCCGAAGCGCGTCGAGGAGAACACCCGCGCCGCCGACCTCACGCTGACCGCCGCTGAACTGGCCGCGATCAACGACATCCTCCCGCACGGCGGCTTCGGCGCCCGCTACGACGAGGACTACGCACCCACCTGGATCTGACCCGGCCTGCGCAATGCCCAGGGCGGCCCGCGCGCCGGACACGTCCTCGCCGGGAGCGCCGGTCACACGGCACACCCGGCTCGGGTCGGCTGCACCGTGAACAGACGGACGTCAGCCCGCAGGTCAACACCGATCTGCTGCAACAGCGCCTGGCGTCCCGGACTCGGCCGAGTCCGGAACGCCAGGCGCCGTACACCCCCGACACGCATCCGTGCACGACACGACAGGACACTCCATGACCGAGCACGCCCGTATCACCACACGCTTCAGCCGGGACACCACCGCCGACGAGGTCGTCCGCAGCGTCGACCTGGCCGGCAAACGCGCGGTTGTCACCGGAGGTGCCTCGGGAATCGGGGTCGAGACGGCCCGCAGCCTGGCCCGCGCCGGTGCCGAGGTCACTCTCGCGGTGCGCACCGTCGAGGCCGGACGTGCCGTGGCCGCGGACATCACCGCCACCACCGGCAACCCCGGCGTGCACGTCGCGGCCCTGGAGCTGACCGCCTCCGCTTCGGTCGCCTCGTTCGCGGCCTCGTGGAAGGGCCCGCTGCACATCCTGGTCAACAACGCCGGCGTCATGGCGCTGCCCGGACTGCAGCGCACCTCCGAGGGCTGGGAGTACCAGTTCGCCACCAACCACCTGGGCCACTTCCGTCTGGCTCTGGCCCTGCAACCGGCCCTGGCCGCGGCTGAGGGAGCCCGTATCGTGGCCGTCAGCTCCAGCGGTCATCTGGCCTCCCCGCTCGTCTTCGACGACATTCACTTCACCCACCGCGCCTACGATCCGTGGCTCGCCTACGGCCAGTCCAAGACCGCCAACGCACTGTTCGCCGTCGAGGCGCACCGACGCTGGTCCGGCCTGGGCATCACGGCCAACGCCCTGATGCCGGGAGGAATCCGGACGGCACTGCAGCGCCACCTCGACGACTCCCCGACGGACCCGGAACAGAAGAAGATCTTCGAGGCCTACCCGTGGCGAACCGCCCGGCAGGGAGCTGCCACGTCCGTGCTCCTGGCGGCCTCCCCTCTCGTGGAAGGCATCGGTGGACGCTACTTCGAGAACTGCAACGAAGCGCTCCCCGGTGACGTCGTCCCGGCCGACGGCGAGGCCGACGGGGTGGCGGCTCACGCCCTGGACCCCCGGGCAGCCCGGCACCTGTGGCAGGTCTCCGAGGATCTGCTCGCGAGCTGACCACCACACGGTGACGTCCGCCGTACCCGGTCGGATCGTGACGCCCGCCGAACGACGGGACTGACCGGGCCGGTCACGGGGCCGTCACCGACCTTGCCGAGGCGGTCCCGGGCCCCATGAGGTGCTGGTCCGCCGCAACCACGGCACCGGCGAAGAAGCCAGCCTTCAGCGCGCGGCGTCGTCCACGGTCACGACACGGTTCTGGTAGGCCCACACGGCGGCCTGCAGGCGGGACTGCACGCCGAGTTTGGGCAGCAGCCGTGCGAGGTGTGATTTGACGGTGGCGACCTCGACCACGAGGGCCCTGGCGATCTGCTCGTTCGACATGCCCTGCGCCAGGAGCAGCAGGATCTCCCGTTCGCGGACGGTCAGGACGTCGATCGCCCGTGCGGCCGTCACGGGGCGCAGGCGCCGCCGCTCCACGTACTCGGCGACGATACGGCGCGTGAGCGTGCGGTCGAGCGTGCCGTGGCCTGCGGCGATATGGCGGATCGCCCGCAGGATCTCGTCGGGGTCGGAGTCCTTGAGGAGGAACCCGGCGACCCCCGCTTCGAGGGCGCGGAAGACGTAGTCGTCGATGTCGAAGGTGGTGAGGATCAGCACCGGGACGGCGGGAGACGCGTCGGGGCCGCAGATGCGGGCCGCGACGTCGATGCCGTCCATCTTCGGCATCCGGATGTCCAGGCAGGCGACGTCCGGCACCAGTTCGGTCGCCAGGTCGAGCGCCTCCGCGCCGTCCGCGGCGACACCGACGACCTCGACGTCCTCCTCCGCGTTCAGCAGTGCGCTCAGGCCGGCGCGGACGAGAGGCTGGTCGTCGGCGAGGAGGACTCGGATCATGCGGACCGCTCCGGGAGGTCGTGGCTTTCGCGGGGGATGCTCATACAGGTCTCCCAGCCGTCGTCGCCGGTCGGGCCGGCGTCGAAGACCCCGCCGATGAGCGACGCGCGCTCCCTCATACCGACGATCCCGAACCCCGTCCCCCGGGAGGCGGGACGGGCCCGGGGGACGGGCGGAGCGTTGCGGACGGTGAGCCGCAGCCGACGCGGATCGCGGTCGTCCACGGTGACGACGCAGTGCGCACCGGGCGCGTGACGTGCGGCGTTGGTCAGGGACTCCTGCACCATGCGGTACGCGGCGAGCTGGCCCAGCGGGCTGATCCCCGCCCCCGGATCCCGCCGTTCGTCGCTCCGTACATCGAAGTCGACACGGGCTCCGGTGCGGCGGGCCGTTTCGATCAGACCGGGGACGGTGGCGAGGGTCTTGACTCCCCGGTCCTCCGGACCCACGTCGCGGAGCAGTCCGACCAGGCGGCGCAGATCCTCCAGGATGACGTTGCTCTGCTCGCGGATCTGCAGCGCACCGGATCGCGCCTCGTCCGGCGCCGAGGCGGTCTGGCGCGCGACGGCGGAGGCCATCAACGAGATACCGGACAGGTGGTGGGCGGCGATGTCGTGGAGCTCGCGCGCCATCGCCGCCCGCTCCAGGGCGAGGGCCTCACCGATCTTGGCGTCCCGCTCACGGGTGACCGCCGCCAGCGTCTCCTGCTGTGCGGCCCGCGTCGCGCGCTGCGCGGCGATCATCGAAGCCGGCAGCAGCGGCAGGCCGACCACCAGGGCCGCCTGGAGCACCGCCTGCGTCGCCAGAGCCGCACCGTCGGAGCGCCCTTCGCCGCTGCCGTTGGCGAAGTACCCGACGGCCACCAGCACACCCGAGCCCAGAGCCCACCAGCGCACGCCCCGCCAGGGCGCGGTCAGCGCAGCCAGGAACGCGGCCACCAGAACCGGCAGCGCGGTGACGGTGAACAGTCCGCCGGGGAACACTCCGGCAAGGACGACGGAGAGCACGGCCGTCCAGGCCAACGCGGCGGTCGCCCGGTGAGGGCTCCACAGGAGCCCGGCGGACTGCAGGACGAGCGTCACGGCCGTCCCCCACCACACGGCCGAACCGAGTGCGGCTCCGGCGAGTGACGGGTCGTCACGCGCCAGCAGGGCGATGATCCACAGGAGGGCCAGCGCGCTCAGCGCGGTCGTCGCAGCGGTCGCTGCGGAGCGGGTCGTGCCAGGTCGCCGCGCGGTCGTCACGACTCGATCATAGTTCGGGCCGGGCCGTGCTCCGCGTGGCGGGCGGACAGTGCCGCATCGCCCTGGTCCGAGGAAACGAGCGGGTCGTAGCCGAGACGGCCGCGGGTGGCGACGACGATCGCCGTCGCGGCGACGGCCGCACCGGCCCCCATCGCGAGGAGGGCGAGTTCCCCGTCCAGGCCGGGGAACATCTCGGTCCACATCACGGACGCGAAGGTGTTGACGCCCACATGCATGAGCATGGACAGCGGAAGGCTCTGCCCGGTGCGGTTGAACACCCACGACATCACGATGTTGAACGCGACGCAGAAGCCGAGGAAGACCAGCGGCCGCGTCCAGGACGCCTCGGGGTAGCCACCCCATTCGGTGAGGAACAGCGGGAAGTGCCACACCCCCCACAGCGGGCCCAGGACGAAGGCGGCGCGCAGCGGCGAGAACCGGCTCTGCAGGCGGGGAAGGGCGAAGTCGCGCCACCCGGGCTCCTCCGCCAGACCGGTCGTGACCATCTGGAACAGCAGCACCGGCACGAAGGCGGTGAGCGCGGCGGCCGACGGGGCGGCGACCTGCCCGCCGGAGAACGCCAGGCCGGTCAGGAGCATTCCGGCGGGAACGGCCAGCAGGGTGATCGCGTACCAGCGCCCGGCGACCCGCCACCGCCACAGCCGGCGCGCCCAGGCCCGCAGACCGGTCCGGCCGTCGACCAGCGCGGTCACCGCGAGAGCCGCGCCGATCGGCCCCAGGTAGGCCCCCGGGAGGACCCCCAGGACCTGACTGGTCCCCAGAATCTCCGGGAACCGGTAGCCCCAGACGCCGAGGCCGTTCTGCGACAGGATGTACGGCAGCCATGCCACCCAGCTCATGCCGTTCGCGAGGGCGAAGAAGGAGATCAGCGGGCGCGCGCGCACCGTCGCGCGGAATCCGCCGGGGGAGGGGGCGAAGGCAGGGGTGCCGAGGTGCTCGGTCCGGTTCGTTGTCATGACGGCAACGCTAGATTTCCGTCGCCGGCGGTCTCTACGGCCCGATGGCTGCACCGAGGCAGTGCATCCGAAAGGTGCAGGACGACTCCCGCGCGGGCATCGGGAGCACGATCCCGCGGCGTGCGGGGCTGTCCGGACCGACTCCGGGATGTCGCCGTCCGGCCACGTCGTGCCGGCCGGACTCACCGAGAACCGCGGCCGGATGCGCCTGATGGACCTGGCGAAAACGGTGGAGTGGGAGAAGAGCCGCATGTCCCACCGGGTGGGGCGGATGGTCAAGCGCGGGCTGGTGGCCGAGGAGGACTGTCCCGACGACGGGCGCGGCGCGTTCGTCGCCGCCACCGCGGCCGGCCGCGAGGCGATCGAGGACGCCGCTCCCGCGCACGTCTGCCGGCTGTTCGTCGACGCCCTCGACCCCGGTGAACTCGACGCGCTCGCCCGGATCTCGAACCGCGTCCTCGCGCACATGGACCGGCAGCCCGACTGACCGGGGGCCGGTGGCGGAGGGGCCGGCCCCCGAGGTGCGAAGGGGCCGCGCCCCGGCCGGCGGTGAACGGCTCACAGGTGGCTGACGTAGAAGGCGGTGAGCCGGTCCACGGCGGCGTCGACGTAGGCGGGTTCGTCGTACATCTCGTAGTGGCCGGCGCCGTCGATCACCATGAGGTCCACCGGATCGGGGGCGAGCTCCCACAGCCGCATGCCAGCCTCGTAGGAGCCGGTGTTGCCGATGCGTCCGGCGAGGACGACTTGTAGTGGCTGGGTCATGAGCGGGTCGACCAGGTGGAACGCGTCGTAGCCCAGCAGGAGGGAGTCGCCCCGCGCGAGGCGGCGGTTGGTGGAGTGCTCGTTGCCGCCCCGCCCGGTGCGGTAGTAGGTGATCGCCTGGGTGGTGTCGATGTCGGTCAGGCCGGCCGCCGCCGCCTCCTCCAGGGTGTCGGGGAGCCAGTTCACGCGGGCCGGCTCGCCGGAGCGGGCCTCCTCCACGCGCGCGTCGGCGAGGGTGTCGAGCGCGGCGGACGGGCCGGCGGGCTGGAAGCCCCGGAACGAGGTGCCCATGTTGCCGGGGACGACCGTTCCGACCGCCTTGATGCGGTGGTCGGTGCGGGCGGTGTGGACCGCGTACCCGCCGCCGGCGCAGATGCCGAGCACGCCGATGCGCTGCGGATCGACACCGGGGACCGTGGTGAGCGCGTCGATCGCGTACGAGATGTCCTCGCCGCGCCGGTAGGGGTCCTCCAGATCGCGTGGCTCACCCCCGCTCTGTCCCTGGTGGGCGGGGTCGAAGACGAGCGCCGCGATGCCGCGGGCCGCCAGGCGCGCGGCGTAGTTCGCTCCGATCTGCTCCTTCACGCTGCTGCCGGGCGTGGAGAGCACCACGGCGCGCAGCGGCGCGTCGCTCTCCGGGGCGTCGGGCAGATGGAGGTCGGCGGCGAGTTCGATCGGTCCGCGCGGGATCGCGATGTGCCGGATCATGGGGGTCGCCCTTCCTGGGGCCGGTGCTTCACGGGCACGCGGTACGAGAACCAACTGATACGATTTGGAACTAATACGAAACCGTACCACTTTCACGGAGAGGCGTCGGATGACGATCGGCGGAGCGCAGCTGTGGACGTTGAACCAGCGGCTGCTGAGCGTCGTGATGGACGCCTGTGCACAGGAGCTGACGGAGCTCGGGCTGGAGACGAAGGAGTTCTTCGTCCTGGACCAGGTGGAGGCGTCGCCGTATCCCGCCGAGATCGCCGCGGCCCTGCTGCTCCCCCGGGCGAGCGTGACGGTCTACGTCCGCAACCTCGTCGCCAAGGGGTTCGTCCGGCGCGAGATCGACGACGCGGACCTGCGGCGCCACCGGCTCGTACCGACCGCCGAGGGTGTCCGGGCGCGGGACCGCGCACGCGCCGCCCTGGCGGCGGAGTACGACCGCAGGCTGGCGCGGATCGCCCCGCAGGACCGTGCCGAGCTGCGGCGCATCCTCCAGGAGATGCTCCTCCCGCCCGCCTGAGGCCAGGAGCGCGAGCGGCGCAGGGGAGGCCGGGACGCACGGGAGCGACGCACGGGCGGGGCGCACGGCACCGGGACGGGCGGGAGCCGGGGGCGGTGGCCGCTCTCCAGGCCCTCGCCCCCGGCTCCGTCCGACGGGGATGCCCCGGGGGCTACGGGACCTTCACCCAGTCGAGGGTGCGCTCCACGGCCCTCTTCCAGCCCGCGTAGCCCTCCGCGCGCTGCTCGTCGGACCACTGCGGTGACCAGCGCTCGGACTCGTGCCACTGGGCGCGCAGTTCATCGGTGTTCTGCCAGAACCCCGTCGCCAGCCCCGCCGCGTAGGCCGCGCCGAGGGCGGTGGTCTCCGCGACGACCGGGCGGCTGACCGGGACGCCGAGGATGTCCGCCTGGATCTGCATGCAGAGGTCGTTGGCGGTGACCCCGCCGTCCACCTTGAGCACGTCGAGGTGGACCCCGGAGTCCTGCTCCATCGCCTCGACGACGTCCCGGCTCTGGTAGCAGATGGCCTCCAGGGTCGCCCGGGCCAGATGCGCGTTGTCGTTGTAGCGGGCCAGGCCGACGATCGCGCCCCGGGCGTCGGAGCGCCAGTAGGGGGCGAACAGGCCCGAGAACGCGGGGACGAAGTACATGCCGCCGTTGTCCTCGACCGAACGGGCGAGCACCTCGCTCTCGGCCGCGGTCTTGATGATCTTCATCTGGTCCCGCAGCCACTGCACCGCGGAGCCGGTCACCGCGATCGAGCCCTCCAGGGCGTAGACCACCGGGCTGTCGCCGAACTGGTACGCCACTGTGGTCAGGAGGCCGTGCTGGGAGCGGACCAACTCCGTCCCGGTGTTGAGCACCAGGAAGTTGCCCGTCCCGTAGGTGTTCTTGGCCTCGCCCGGGGAGAAGCAGACCTGTCCGACGGTCGCCGCCTGCTGGTCGCCGAGCACCCCGCCGATGGGGACGGCCGCGCGCAGCGGACGCGAGGTACGGGTGGAGCCGTACGCCTCCGGGTGCGAGGAGGGGTTGATGGCGGGCAGCATCGCCCGGGGGATGCCGAAGAAGCCCAGCAGCTCCTCGTCCCAGTCGAGGGTCTCCAGGTTCATGAGCATGGTGCGGCTCGCGTTGGTCACGTCGGTGGCGTGGATGCCGCCGTCGGGGCCGCCGGTCAGGTTCCACAGCACCCAGGCGTCCGTGTTGCCGAAGAGGGCGTGCCCCGCCTCGGCCGCCTCGCGCACGCCGTCGACGTTCTCCAGGATCCACTGGATCTTGCCGGCCGAGAAGTAGGTCGCCGGCGGCAGTCCCGCCTTGCGGCGGATGACGTCCCCGCGGCCCGAGCGTTCGAGCTCCGCGGCGATGGCGTCCGTACGCGTGTCCTGCCACACGATGGCGTTGTAATACGGGCGCCCGTTGCGCGGGTCCCAGACCACCGTGGTCTCCCGCTGGTTGGTGATCCCGATCGCCGCCAGGTCGCCCGGCGTGAGGCCGCCGTACCGCAGGGCGTTCTGCATCACCGAGTTGGTGCGCTCCCAGATCTCCACCGGGTCGTGCTCCACCCAGCCCGAGCGCGGGAGGATCTGTGCGTGCTCCAGCTGGTGCTTGGCGATCTCGTTGCCGCCGTGATCGAAGATCATGAATCGGGTGCTGGTGGTCCCCTGATCCACCGCGCCGATGAAGTCCGCCATGATGTACCACCTCTCCGCCCGGTGCGGTCAGTCCTCGGGTGCCGGGACGCGTCCCGGCGGCTCGGGTTCCGCGGAAGGCAGGAACCGGCCGACGAATGCCTTGTAGACCCCTGCGCCGAGCAGGCCGCCGACGAACGGGCCCAGGATCGGGACCCAGAAGTAGAGGTTCCCGTACTGATCTCGCCAGGCGCCGTTGTACCCGGTGAGGAAACTCGCCAGCCGGGGGCCGAAGTCCCGGGCCGGGTTGATCGCGTACCCGGCGTTGGTGCCCCAGGCCATACCGATCGCCACCACGACCAGGCCGATGATGAGCGGGGCCAGATTCGCGCCCGGCGGGGTGTTCAGCATGTCGGTGACGGCCATGATCAGCAGCAGCAGGATGGCGGTGCCGATGACCTGGTCGCGGAACGCCCCCCACTCGTGGACCGGCAGCGCGGGGTTGCCGTTCGCGGGGAGCGTGGAGAAGACCGTCTGGGTCTTCTCGGTGTGTCCGGGGTCGGCCTTCGCCAGCGCCTCGGAGTAGTTCCAGCGGACGAGGAGAGCGGCCACGAAGGCGCCCACCGTCTGGGCCAGGACGTACGGCGCCACCTTCCGCCACGGGAAGCCGCGGTACGTGGCGAGCGCCAGGGTGACCGCCGGGTTGAGGTGGGCGCCACTGAGCCGCGCCGCCACGTAGACACCCAGGGTGACGCCGAGCCCCCACGCCCAGGCGATGCTGTCGTGGTCCCCGAGGCCGCCCGGCGGGCTCGTGAGCGCCCCGCCCGCCACGACCTGTGCCACCACGCCGCAGCCGAACAGGATGAGGATCATCGTGCCTGCGAACTCGGCGGTCAGTTCGCCGAGCAATCCGGATCGTGCACTCCGTTTCGCCATGGAAGCTCACCCTCCGCCGGCTGACCGGCCGTCGACTGCCTGAGCGATACGGGTCAGGCTAGGACGACGGGCGGAAAGCTGCATATCAGGAGGAAACGGGTTGTGTCCGAGCGGCGCGCCGCAGCCCCCCGCGACCGGCCGCACCCTGCGTCCGGCCGCCCGATGGCCCCGGGGCGCGCTTTGCGCTGTTGGTGGGAAGCACGTCCTCCGGACGACCGGGACGCACCGGTCGCCCGGCCCCTCGCCGGACCCCGCGGCGGCGGGCCCGGCAGGGCGCGGTCAGGAGCGAACCCGTGGCCCCATAGGGTGAATCGCATGCCCGTCACCTTGAGCTCCACCAAGACCCGCGCGGCCCTCCGCGTCTCGGCACGCGTCTCAGGAGAGTTGCTTCTGGTCCTCGTCATGACCGCGGTGGCGGTGTGGCTGCTGGGGCGCATGTGGTCCGTCGTCTGGCCGCTCATCGTCGGCCTGCTGCTCACGACGCTGACCTGGCCGCCGGCGCGGATGCTGCGGCGACGCGGCTGGCCGCCGGCGCTCGCCGCGTCCTCGGTGACGGTGCTGTTCCTCCTGGTCGCCGGGGGAGTGGTCGCCCTGATCGCGGTGCCGGTGGCCTCCCAGTCCGGGCAGCTGGCCGACGGGGTGGTCGAGGGCATCCAGAGGCTGCGCGAGTGGGCCGCCGGGCCGCCCCTCAACGTCGGCGACGACCAGATCACGGGTGCCTTCGACTCCGCGACCGCCCGCATCCAGGACAGCGTCGGCAGCATGGTCACCACGGTCGTCACCGGAGTGAGCACCGTCGTCAACGGAGTGGTCACCGCCGTCCTGGCGGTCTTCCTCATGTTCTTCATGCTCAAGGACGGCCCGCGTTTCCTGCCGTGGCTCGCACGCCAGCTGCCCGGCCGCCTCGCCACCGACGTCCCCACCGTGGCCACGCGCGGCTGGGACACCCTGGGGGAGTTCGTGCGTTCCCAGGCCTACGTCGGACTGCTCGACGCCGTCCTCATCGGCCTCGGCCTCTGGATCGTGGGTGTGCCCCTGGTGCTGCCGCTGGCCGTGCTGACGTTCGTGTCCGCGTTCGTGCCGATCATCGGCGCGCTGTTCGCCGGCTTCGTCGCCGTCCTCATCGCCCTGGTGTCGAACGGGCTGACCGACGCCCTGATCGTGCTGGCGGTGATCGTCGTCGTGCAGCAGCTGGAGGGCAACGTGTTCCAGCCGATGATCCAGAGCCGCGGGCTCGGTCTGCACGCCGGGGTGGTCCTGCTGGCGGTGACGCTGGGCGGCAGCCTCGCGGGCATCGTCGGCAGTCTGCTCGCCGTACCCGCGGCCGCCCTGATCGCCGTGGTCTGGAACTACCTGCGCGAGCAGCTCAGCGAACCGGGCGGGGAACCGAAGACGCAGCCCGCACCGGAGGAGGCCGGCGCTCCGGCGTGAGGAGGACCGCCCGCCCGGCCGCCTGTGCCGGGCGGGCGGCTGCGTGGTCACGACCGCCCCTCCCCGCCCGGACGGGGTCCCTCACCGGTCCTCGCGGCAGCCGGGACGCCGAGCGGGGCCCTCCTCACCGGCCGGCGGGCGGCACGGTGCCCGCCCCGGCGGGAGCCGGGCCGGACGGATGGCGCCAGAGGCCGCGCTCCGCCAGCAAGGGCAGGACGCCCTCACCGACCCAGTAGGCCTCCTCCAGATGCGGTGCCCCGGACAGGACGAACTCGTCGATGCCGGCCCGGTGGTACTCCTCGATCAGATCGGCGACCTCGGTGTGGCTGCCGACCATCGCCGTGCCCGCGCCGCCCCGGACCAGGCCCACGCCCGCCCAGAGGCCGGGATGGATCTCCAGCTGCGAGGAGTCCCCGCTGCGGTGCAGCTCACGCATCCGCCGCTGGCCCTCGGACTCGCTCGTCGCCAGGCCCTGTTGGACCGTCCTGATGTGGTCCGGGTCCATGGCGTCCAGCAGCCGCTGCGCCTCGGCCCAGGCCTGTGCCGAGGTGTCCCGGGCGATGGTGTGCAGGCGGATGCCGAACCGCACCTCGCGCCCCAGCGCCACGGCCTGCGACCGCACCCGGTCGATCTTCCGCCGCACCTGCTCCGGCGGTTCGCCCCAGGTCAGGTAGACATCGGTGTGACGGGCCGCGACCTCGATCGCCGCGGGTGAGGACCCGCCGAAGTAGATCTGCGGGGTGGGCTCGGGCAGCCGGTTCAGCCGCGCGGCCTCCACGCGGAGGTGTGCGCCGTGGTGGTCGACCGTCTCACCCGCCCAGAGCCGGCGCACGATGTCCAGGAACTCCCCGGTCCGGGCATACCGCTGGTCCTTGTCGAGGAAGTCGCCGTACGCCCGCTGCTCGGCGGACTCACCGCCCGTGACGACGTTGAGCAGGAGCCGGCCATGGGACTGCCGCTGGTATGTCGCGGCCATCTGCGCGGACAGCGTCGGGCCGATCTGGCCCGGGCGGAAGGCCACCAGGAACTTCAGCCGCTCGGTGACCTGCGTCAGCATGGCCGTCGTCAGCCAGGCGTCCTCGCACCACGCGCCCGTCGGGGTGAGCGCTCCGACGAAGCCGAGCTGCTCGGCGGAGCGGGCGATCTGGCCGAGGTACTCCACGGAGGCCGGACGGTCCCCGCCGGCGGTGCCGGGCGTCGAACCGTGGCCTCCGCCGACGATCTGACGGCTGTCACCGGTGGTGGGCAGGAACCAGTGGAAGGTGAGTGCGGACATACGAGAGCTCCGGAGGGTGCGGAGGAGCGCGTGCCGGCCTGCCGGGGCGTCCCTGCAGGCCTGGGGCCGGGCGCGCGCCGGGACATGCCGGAACACACGGAAGGGGGGAAGGGGGCCGCGGCGCCGTGCGGTGCCGGGCCGGAACCGGCCGGTGCGGGAGCGGGGCGTGGCGCCCTACGGCTCCCGGGGTACCGCAGGCGTCAGCGGCGACAGGTCGCGCTGGACTGGCGGCACAGGTCGACGTGCAGGCGTCCCACGAGGAAGTCGGCGGCAGCGGTCATGCCGAGCATTGTGGGGCAGGCGCACCCGCCGGCTCAAGCTCCGGTGGGCAGGAATGTCAGCAGGTGAGACCTGCGGAGCCGGCCGGCTCTCCGGCCGCTCGCCCCGACGGCGGCGCCGACCGGCGGCGGACGGGCCGGCGACGGACGTCCGGGCGAGCGCGCGGGCCGGAGCGCCCCGGGCGGCGGACAGACTCCGCCGCGCCCCGGCACCGGCCCGCGCGGAGGTCAGAGGCGGCCCCCGGGAACCACCGTGAACGTCCCGGGACCGGCCGGCAGGGGCACCGTGTACTGGCGCAGATAGGTGTCCAGGTACGGCGAGCGGGCACCCCCGGTGGGGACGTCGTCGGACGGGTCGTCCAGGGCCAGCCCGAGCCGTGCCCCGCTGACCTCGATCGTCTCTCCGGAGGGGGTGTCACGCCAGGAGCCGCTCCGGATGGACCCGATCTCCACCGCCAGGACGTGACCGGCCGCCAGGGTCCAGTCGGTCGCCTTGAGATCGACGGAGAGCCGGCCCGTGCGCAGCAGGGAGACCTGCTCGTCGAACATGACGGCCGTGCCGTCCGGGGCCACGTCGTACAGCTGGAGCATGACGTTGCCCTCTCCCTCCGCGTTCAGGGAGATCCGCGGGGTGCCGGTGATCCGGACGGCCCTCTCCAGCGCCTTCGACCGCACGACGAAGCTCGACGTGACCGTCCCGGACTCCGGCCCGCGGGCCGTCCGACCGGCCGGGCCCTCCGGTGCGGCCGGATCGATCGCGGGCGCGTTCTCCAGGTCCCACGCACCGGACGCCTTCGCGCGGTCCCGGCGTGCCGTGCCCCCGGATCCGGCGCCCGGCGCCGACAGGCCGCCGTCGTCCACGTACGAGCCGCCGCCGACGGGGATCGTGACGGAACGTTCCACCACGGGCCAGGTCCGCTGGGCACGCCACGCACCGGTGGAGTCCTCCACGGAGTAGGCCGGGTAGCGGACGGAGGGGCTGACACCCTTGAGGTACTGGTCGTAGAAGGCGAGGGTCTCGTCGTACCAGCCCTCACGGCCCATGGAGAGGCGGCCGTCGGCGGTGCGGTCCCCGCCGCGGACGTGCTCCCACTGGCCGAGCCAGCCGCGCTCGGGACCCTTGTGGTTGTCGAGGTACTCCTGCATCTCCTCGGGCTTGGTGTTGTTCTCGATGAAGCCCTGCGTGACGAACAGCGGGGTGTCCGAGCCCCGGGCCGCCTTCGCCAGGTCACGGGAGGTCCAGAACGCGTCGGACTGGTCGGAGATCCGGTAACCGGCCGAGTTCCGCGTCAGGCATTCCGGATGCGCCTGCTCGTAACGGGAGTTGGCCAGGTAGCGTGCGTCGTCGTCCGGCATCTGGTTCAGCGTGGCGATGGAGTTGTAGGCGTCGGCGGTGCCGGTGACGTTCGGGCGGGGGACGCCGTTGGAGTAGATGTACTGGTACATGTCCCACACCGGCTCCTGGGCGACGACGGCCTTGAGGGCGCGCTGGTCCAGGTTGTTGCCGATGAGGCCGGTGAGGGCGTCGTAGGACTTGCCGTAGAGGCCCACCGCGCCCGTGGACCACGGCTGTTGCGCGGCCCAGTCGATCGCCGCCCTCACGTCCGCCTGCTCCCCGGGGCCGCCCCAGTCGAGGCAGCCGGTGGAGCCGCCGAAGCCGCGCAGGTCGACCATGACGAACGCGTAGCCCCGGTCGAACAGATCGGCGCCCTCGATGAAGTCCTGGAACCGCGAGGAGGGGCCGGTGCGGGTCCAGCCCTCGGCGCCGGTCTGTCCGGAGTGCCCGAAGTACGGGCCGACGGACAGGATGACGGCCACCTCGGCCCCGCGCGGAAGGGACTCGGGCACCAGCACGTCGGCGTGCAGTTCGGTCCCGGAGCGGTCCGAGGAGGGGAAGTAGTGCTGCGTCCAGCGCGAGCCCTCCGGGACGCGGTCGTTCTGCTCGTGGGTGACGGGACCGGCCGCGCTCGCGGCCGGCCGGTCAGGTGCCCGGACGGGCCCCGACGCCGCAGCGGGACCGGACAGGAGCCCGGTCGCCGCGAGGACGGTGATCAGTGCTGAGGCGGCCCGACTGGCCGTGCGACGTGCTCTCACATGCTTCTCCCGGCTGAGTGGGTACGGGGTTTCGCAGTGGTGCAGGCCGAGCAGCGGCCTCCGGCCCGCCCGGGGCACGACGGTGGTGGCGCACCTCCACGGGGCTGGACCACCGCCGAGGACACGAACCGGAGCCGACGGCGCAGCAGTCTACGAGCGCCGTGGCAGCGCATCAACAGCCCCTCGTGCCCCCTGCGTCCACGCTGCGGAGGACAACCGCCGCACCGGGACGGGGACGGAACGCACCGGGTAAGGAAAACGGCACGGGCGGAACACGGCACCGGCGGAACGCGGCATGAGCGGAACGCGGCACCGGCGAGACGCCATGGGGCCGGGCCGCGGTCCACACCGCCGGCCCGTCCCCGTCCCGCTCAGCGTCTCGTGCGGACCAGCAGGTAGAGGAAGTACGGCGCGCCGATGACGGCCGTCATCAGACCGGCGCCGAGCTGGGCCGGAGCGATCACCGTGCGTCCCGCGAGGTCCGCCAGGCAGACCAGCAGCGCTCCGAGGAGGAGGGCGACCGGGACCACCCGGACGTGCCGCCGTCCGACGAGGGCGCGTGCCGCGTGCGGGGCGACCAGCCCGACGAACGCGATCGTCCCCGCGGCCGCCACCGCGGTGGCGGCGAGCAGCACGGCCGCCACGAGGAAGCCGAGCCGCGCCCGGGGGAGGCCCAGCCCGAGGAGCCGGGGGGTGTCCTCGTCGAGCGCGACCAGGTCCAGCTCCCGGCGCCGGGTCACGGCGGCGACGACGCCGGCCGCGAGGACCACGGCCACCGGGACCACATCGGGCAGATTCCGGCCGTACGTCGACCCGGACAGCCAGGTGAGGGCCCTCGTCGTGTCGAACGGATCGCTGAGCACGATGATCAGACCGATCAGCGCCGCCGCGGCGGCGGAGACCCCGATCCCCAGCAGGACCAGTCGGTTCTGCCGGAAACCGTCCCGCGCGGCCAGCCCGAACACCAGGGACGCGGTGACCGCAGCACCGCCGAACGCCGCTCCCGCGATCGCCCAGGAGCCGGGCGACTGCACGGTGGTCACCAGGAGGACGGCACCGAGTCCGGCGCCTCCCGAGACCCCCAGGACGCCGGGTTCGGCGAGCGGATTGCGGGTCACGGCCTGCACCAGGGTGCCGGACAGGGCCAGCGCGCCACCGGCCAGGAGTGCGGCCGTCACGCGGGGCACCCGGGTGTCGAGCACGAAGGTGACGACCCGTCCGGACCTGCCCTGGACCCAGTTCACGACATCGCCGAGCAGCAGCTTCGAGTCGCCCAGGAGCACGGCCGCCAGGAGCGCCCCCACCAGGACGACGGCCAGCACGGTCACACTGACCAGGAACGCCGTCCGGCTCGGGATCCGCATCCGGTCCGGCGGCTCCGCCGAGGCGGTGTCACGGAGCCGCAGTGCCATCACGACGACGAACACCCCGCCGACCACGGTGGTGACGACGCCGGTCGGCACCTCCACCGCGGTGTCGGCGGGCACGACGGCCCGCAGCAGCACGTCCGAGCCGAGCACGAGCGCCGCACCGACGAGCCCCGCCACCGGCAGGCTCACCCGGGAGCGTACGAGACCCCGGAAGCGGCGGGTGAGCGGGCGCACGAGTGCGGGTGCGCAGAGACCGACGAACCCGATCGGACCGGCGAGCGTGACCGCCGCCGCGGAGAGCAGGGTCGCGGCCACGACGGTGGTGACCCGGGTCCCGCGGACGGGCACCCCCAGCCCCCGTGCGGCGTCGTCCCCCAGCGCCAGGGCGTCGATACGGCGGGCGAGGAGCAGCATCCCCACCAGGCCGACGACGACGACCGGGGCCATCCGGACGACCGCGTCGAACCCGTTCTGGCCGACGCTCCCCTGGTTCCACCGGTACAGCCCCTCGGTCTCCTGGGGGAAGAGGAGCAGCAGGGCCTCGGTCACGGCGTTCAGGCCCAGGGCGAGCGCGGTCCCCGCCAGCACGAGCCGTACGGTGCCCCGGCCCAGCCCGGACAGCCCGAGCACGACCGCCGCGGCGGCGAGGCCGCCGGCGAACGCCACGCCGGACGAGGCGATGAGCGGCAGCGACGCGCCGGTGACGGAGACGACCCCGAGCGCCAGGTAGGACCCGGCGTTCACGGCGAGCGTGTCCGGGGAGGCGAGCACGTTCCGGCTGACCGCCTGGAGGGCGGCGCCGGCCGTGCCGAGGGCCACCCCGACGAGGACGGCGGCCACCGTCCTGGGGAGCCGGGAGGCGATGACGACGGAGGAGTCCCCTTCCTCCGCGGCCCCGGTGAGTGCGTGCCAGACGCCGGACGCGCCGACTGCGGCGGTGCCCTGTGTGAGGTCGACGGTGGCGAGGACCGCGACCAGCAGGACGAGCGTGGCCGTCACGGCGACCGCGCCCGTCCTGGCCGGGCCGGAGCGGTCATTGCCGGCCGCGGTCCTCTCGATGACGGCCACGGCGCGCTACTTCGTCAGGGCGTCGACGAGGGAGTCGATGTACGCCTCCATCGAGAGGGGGCCGCCGAACATCCAGACGCCGTCGGGCAGCCGGTGCACGTCGCCGGCCTTCACGAAGGGCAGCGACCTCCAGACGGCGTTCTTCGCGAGAGGGCCGGCGAAGGCGTCGCCGTCGGCGTCGTTCGCGACGTAGGCGAACTGGACGTCGCCGAGACCCGTCAGGCCCTCGACGTCGGTGGTGGCGAGGCCGTAGCTCGCGTCGCCCTTCACGGTCCAGGCGTTCTCGAGACCCAGCTTCTCGTTGACCGCGCCGAGCAGCGACGTGCCGGTGTAGGCACGCACGGAGACCTGGTTGGAGGCGACGTAGCCGTCCGCGGAGGCGATCTTCGCGCCGCCCAGTCCGGCGTCCGCGAGAGTCTTCCGCCCCTCGGCGAGGCGGTCCTCGAAGCCCGCCGTGAGGGCCTTCGACTCGGACTCCTTGCCGGTGGCCCGCGCGATGAGGTCGAGTCCCTCCGTCATCGTGCCGATCTGGTCGGCGGCGTCCGCGGACGTCACCTCCAGGACGGGCGCGACCCTGCGGAGCTGCTTCACCACGGCCGGCGGGAGGTCGCTGGTGGCGACCACGAGGTCGGGGGCGAGCGCGGCGACGGTGTCGATGCTCGGCTCGCCGCGGGTGCCGATGTCCTTGGGGCTGCCGGTGAGCGGGGCCGCGGTGTTCCACGCGGTGTAGCCCTTGACGTCCGCGACGCCCACCGGGTCCACTCCGAGCGCCACCAGGTCCTCGACGATGTTCCACTCGGTGGCGACGACCTTGGTCGCGGGGCCGTCGAGCGTGACCTTCGTGCCCTTGGCGTCGGTCAGGGTGATCTTCCCTGCGGGCTTCCCGGCGGCGGAGTCGCCGGCGGAGGGCTCCGTGGTCCCGCAGGCCGCCAGGGACAGTGCGGCGACGGCCGCGGTGGCGGTGAGGAGCAGACGGCGTCTCATGAGGAGGTACTGAGCCTTTCGGATCGGGAGTGGTGGCGGCCGACCGCGCGGGTGCGCAGGCTGCCGGTGGCGGGGTCGGTGTCCACGTCGATGCGGATGCCGTAGACGTCCGACAGGAGGCCGGGGGTGAACACGTCCTCGGGCGCGCCGTCGGCGACGATGCGCCCCGCGTGCAGCAGGGCGACGCGGTCGGCGACGGCTGCCGCCTGGTCGAGGTCGTGGAGGACGACGCCCACGGCGATCGCGTGGAGGTCGGCGAGATCGCGGATCAGGTCGAGGAGTTCGACCTGGTAGCGGAGGTCGAGGAAGGTGGTGGGTTCGTCCAGGAGCAGCACGCCCGTCTCCTGGGCGAGGCAGCTCGCGAGCCACACGCGCTGGAGCTGGCCGCCGGACAGCTGGTCGACGCCCCGCCCCGCGAGATCCTCGACCCCGGTGAGGCCGAGTGCCCGGTCCACCGCGGCGGTGCCCCGGGGATCGGGGCGCCCCCAGCGTCCCCGGTGGGGATAGCGGCCGAACTCGACCACGTCCCGCACCGTGAGCCCGCCCGGGGTCGCTCGCGACTGGGTCAGGAGCGCGACGCGGCGCGCGAACGCGCGGGAACCGAGGGCGAAGCCGTCCTCGGCCCCGTCCGCACCGGTGTCGAGGGTGAGCGAGCCGGTGCGTGCGCTCTGCAGCCGGGCGAGCGTGCGCAACAACGTCGACTTCCCGCTGCCGTTGGGGCCCACGAGCGCGGTCACCTCGGCGGGCCGCAGGGCGATGGCCGCCCCGTGGACGACGTCGACGCGGCCGTACGCCACGGTCACCCCGTCGGCGGACAGCCCGTCGCCGCGAGGGGAGGGTCCGGCCGCGGACACAGCGGTGCCCGCAGCCGGTGAAGTGCTCTCACCAGCTCTCATGGGCATTAGGTTAGCCTGCCCTTACGTGCTGGCGAACGGCGGCCTCCGGCGAGTGACCGCGCGGCCCCCGGCGCGGGGGAGGGGGCCGGTGTGCCGCCGGGCGCGCTCAGGTCCCCGGCGGGGTCAGGGGCGGGCGGTCAGGTAGCCGCCCATGGAGGTGAAGTACTCCGTGGCGGGCAGCTCCCGGCCGTCCTCGGTGCGTACGCGGGTGATGGCCAGGCCCTGGTTGCGGCCGGTGCGCGCATCGGATCCGGCGACGATGACCACACCGTTGCCCTCGCGGTAGAAGACGCGGCCGGGCGTTCCGCCGTACCGGCCCTCGGACACCACCGCGGCGAGCACCTCGATGCGCCTGCCCCGGTGGAAGGTGAAGGCGCTGGGGTACGGCTCGGACTGGGCGCGCACCAGGCGTTCGAGGTCCTGTGCGGGCCAGTTCCAGTCGATGCGGATGTCCTCGGCCGACCGCTTGTGGAAGAAGGTCGCCCGGGAGCGGTCCTGCCGGGTGAACTCCGTCCGCCCCCCGGCGATGAGGTCCAGTGCGCCGATGGCGACCGGGCCGATGAGGTCGACCGTCTTGTGGAACAGGTCGGTGGCGGTGTCCCTGGGGCCGACCGCGACCGCCTCCTGCCTGACGATGTCACCGGCGTCGAGCTCGTCGTTCATCATGTGCGCGGTGACGCCCACTTCGTGCTCTCCGTTGATCAGGGCCCAGATCAGCGGGGAGAAGCCGGCGTACTTCGGCAGCAGGGAGTCGTGGATGTTCAGCGTGCCGTGACGCGGCAGGGCGAAGATGCGCGGGGGGATCCAGGTCCGCCAGTTGTTGGCCACGATGATGTCCGGGTCGGCCTCCTGGAGGCGCGCGAACAGCTCCTCGTCGTCCGGACGGTTGCGGATCAGCACCGGGACCCCCCGCGCTTCGGCGAGGTCCGCGACCGAGTCGCTCCAGATCTTCTCGTACGCGTGCTCGCTCTTTGGGTGTGTCACGACCAGCACCACGTCGTGCTCGGAGTCCAGGAGTGCTTGCAGGGTGCGGTGCCCCCAGGTCTGGTATCCGAACATGACGACCCGCATGTGTTCCTCCTCGGCGCAGGGACTGATGAGTTCCCAGTAAAGCGAGGCTTGCCTAAGTTCGCAACAAGGGTCCGCATCGGCCCTGTTGGGGGGCCTGGTCCCGCGGTCGTGCGCCCTGTGCCCTCTCGACAGTGGTGAAAGATGAGCTTAGGCTCACCTAAGCTACGACGGGCCGCCCTTCCATGCGGTGTGCCCGGGCTTCGTATACCCCCGCGACTTCAGGCGGCTTCCCCCGCACGATCGGAGTGACATGTCTCAGGTTCAGCCTGGCGACGCACCTCAGGTCCTCGACCTCATCGGCATCGGCTTCGGGCCGTCCAACGTGGCCATGGCGATCGCGCTCAGCGAGCACAGTACGGGCACAGGTTCGCACCGGCCGGTCACCGCCCGCTTCTTCGAGCAGCAGCCGCGCTTCGGCTGGCACCGAGGGATGCTGATCGACGACGCGACGATGCAGGTGTCCTTCCTCAAGGACCTGGTGACGCTCCGCAACCCGACCAGTGAGTTCAGCTTCCTCTGCTACCTCAAGAGCAAGGGACGCCTGGTCGACTTCATCAACCACAAGAACCTCTTCCCCCTCCGGGTCGAGTTCCACGACTACTTCGAGTGGGCCGCCGCCAAGGTCGGCGACATGGTCTCCTACGGCCACGAGGTCGTCGGTGTCACACCCGTCGTGGGCGAGGACGGGGCCGTCGACCACCTGGACGTGACGGTCCGGTCGAGCGAGGGGCTCCAGGTCCACCGGGCCCGCAACGTCGTCATAGGCACCGGGCTGCGGCCCCTCGTGCCGGAGGGTGTGGAGCGCGGCGAGCGCGTCTGGCACAACTCCGAACTGCTCACGAAGGTCGAGCGGTTGGAGGGGACCTCGCCCTCCCGGTTCGTAGTGGTGGGCGCCGGCCAGAGCGCCGCGGAGAACGTCGCCTACCTGCACCGCCGTTTCCCGGAGGCCGAGGTCTGCGCGGTCTTCTCCCGCTACGGCTACAGCCCCGCCGACGACAGCGGCTTCGCCAACCGGATCTTCGACCCCGGGGCGGTCGACGAGTACTTCGCCTCGCCCGGCGACGTGAAGCGCAAGCTGATGGGCTACCACGGCAACACCAACTACTCCGTGGTGGACATCGACCTGATCGACGACCTCTACCGGGAGATGTACCGGGAGAAGGTCCTCGGTACCGAACGGCTGCGCTTCCTCAACGTGTCCCGGCTCGCCGCCGTCGAGGAGAAGCCGGACACCGTCCACGCCACGGTGACGTCGCTCGTCACGGGGGAGGAGACCGTCCTGGACGCCGACGTCGTGGTCCTCGCCACCGGCTACAGCCCCGTCGACCCGCTCGGCCTCCTCGGCGAGGCCGGCGGCCGCTGCCTGCGCGACGCGGAGGGGCGTGTACGGGTCGAGCGCGACTACCGCATCGCCACCGATCCCGACCTGCACTGCGGCATCTACCTCCAGGGCGGCACGGAGCACACGCACGGCATCACCTCGGCCCTGCTGTCCAACACCGCGATCCGGGTCGGCGAGATCCTCGACTCCCTGCTCGACAGGAGCGTCAAGGCGACCTCCGACGAGGCCCGGCCGATGGCGAGGCACGGTCAGGCCCTCGATCCGGCCTGACCCCGGCAGGCGGCCCGGCCCACCCGGCCGGCCCCCGCCGCACCCCGGCGCCGCCGGGCGCGGGAGAGGCCGCCCGGCCCGGTGGACGGGACGCGGCGGCGACACCGGCGGACGCTCAGGCCCAGCCGACGGTCCGCCCAACTGCCCCTCGAAAGCCGGAAGATCAAAGGGATATCGTACGTCGACATGAGCACGACTGCAGTGGAACGCCCCGCTCCCGGGCGCGCGGTGGAGGCCCGTCGCAGACGGATCCTGGGCCTCGGCGCGCTGCTCGCGGTCCTCGTGGCCGTGGCAGCCGTCTCGCTGGCCGTCGGCGCGCGCGCGTTGAGCCCCGCGGAGGTGTGGCACGGACTGTCCGGCGCCCCCGACGCGGACCGGCGCCTCACCGAGATCAGACTCATCGTGCGGACGGTCCGGGTGCCCCGGACGGTCCTCGCGGTCGTCGCGGGGATCGCCCTGGGCATCGGCGGGGCGCTGATCCAGGGCTACACCCGCAACCCGATCGCGGACACCGGCCTGCTGGGCGTGAACGCCGGGGCCTCCTTCTCGGTCGTGACGGTGATCGCCCTGTTCGGCCTCACCTCCCCCTTCCAGTACGTCTGGTTCGCGTTCCTGGGGGCGGCGGTCGCCGGCGTCGTCGTGTTCGGGCTGTCGAGCATCGGGCGGGGAGCGGGCAACCCGCTCACCCTCGCGCTGGCCGGTCAGGGCGTCACGGTGTTCCTCGCGGCGATGACGACGGCGATCGCGCTGTCCGACCTCACGGCCCTGAACGCACTGCGCTTCTGGAACGCCGGCTCGGTGGCCGGCGTCGGCTTCGACGTCATCGCGCCGGTGAGCGGGTTCGTCGCCGTCGGAGTGGTCCTGGCCCTGACCACCCTGCCCGCACTCAACCTGCTCAACCTGGGCGAGGACGTGGCGCGCGGGCTGGGTGTGAACATCGCGCTGAGCCGCACCGTCGGCATCCTCGCCATCACCCTGCTCGCGGGTGCGGCGACCGCCGCGTGCGGCCCCATCGCGTTCCTCGGACTGATGGTCGCCCATGTGGCACGCCGTCTGACCGGTCCGGACTACCGCTGGCTGGTGCCCTGCGCGGGCCTCCTCGGAGCGGTCGTCCTGCTGGTCTGCGACATCGTGGGGCGGCTGGTGGTGCGGCCGGGCGAACTCGACGCGGGCATCGTCGTCGCCCTGCTCGGCGCCCCGTTCTTCGCGGTGCTCGTCCGACGGGGAAAGTTCAGGAGCACATGAACGGCACCGGCATGAACGGCACCGAGGTGAAGCGGCCGGTGGTCCCCGGCGTACGGCTCGGGCGGGTGTCCTTCGTCTGGCGGCCCTGGCTCGTCTCCGTCACGCTGCTGCTGGCGGCGGCGGCCTTCCTGGTGTTCTGCCTGTCGGTCGGGACGGGGGACTTCCCCATCGGTGTGCCCCGGGTGATCGCCACGATCCTCGGGCGCGGTGAACCGGTCGACGCCTTCGTCATCATGGACCTGCGGATGCCGCGCGCGCTGGCGGGACTCCTGGTGGGGCTCGCCCTGGGCGTCTCCGGGGCGATCACCCAGTCCGTCGCCCGCAACCCGCTGGCCAGTCCGGACATCCTGGGGATCACCGGTGGGGCCGGAGTGGCCGCCGTGTTCCTGGTGACGGCCTCGGGCGGAGCCGCCACCGCGGTCCTCGGCACCGTGGGCCTGCCGGCGGCGGCGCTCGCCGGCGGCCTCGGGACCGGACTGCTGGTCTACTTCCTCGCGTGGCGGCGGGGGATCGACGGCTTCCGGCTCATCCTCATCGGCATCTCGGTGACCGCCGTCGCGGAGGCGGTCACGACCTGGCTGCTCGCCACGGCCGACATCCGGGACGTGGCACGGGCCCAGGCCTGGCTGGTCGGCTCGCTGGACGACCGGTCGTGGGACGAGGTCCGGACGGTGTTCTGGTGCTCGCTCGTCCTGCTGGCGGTCGTGGCGGCCGCGGCGTTCCAGTTCAAGCCGCTGCACCTCGGGGACGAGGTCGCCGCGGGGCTCGGCGTCCGGTTCTCCCGGGTGCGGGCCGTCCTGCTGCTGTGCGCGGTCCTGCTCGCCGCCGCGGCGGTGAGCGCCGCGGGCCCGGTCCCGTTCGTGGCCCTGGTGGCGCCGCAGGTGGCGATGCGTCTGGCGCGGTGCCCCACACCGCCCCTGGCGGCCTCCGGGCTGGTGGGCGCCCTGCTGCTGCTCGGTGCGGACCTGACCGCGCGTACGGCGCTGCCGGTCACGCTGCCGGTCGGCGTGGTGACCGCAGCGATCGGCGGCCCGTTCCTCGTGTACCTGCTGGTCCGGTCGAACCTCAGGCAGTGAGGGCGCACGGCCGACGAAGACGACTGTACGAACCGGACGAGGGGGAACCCGTGGGCACCCAGCACAGCACGAGGACCGAGCCGGCCGCCGGGGACACCCCCCGGCTCGCCGCCAGGGGCGTCACGGTCGGCTACGGCGGCCGGACCGTCATCGACGGGCTCGACGTGACCGTGCCGCCCGGGGTGATCACGACGATCATCGGCCCCAACGGCTGCGGCAAGTCGACCCTGTTGCGCACGCTCACGCGGCTGCTCAAGCCCGCCTCCGGCGCGGTCGTGCTGGACGGCGAGGACATCGCGGGGCTCAGGACCAGGGACGTGGCAAAGAAGCTCGGCCTCCTGCCGCAGGCCCCCGTCGCGCCGGAGGGCCTGACGGTGGCCGACCTGGTCGCGCGGGGCCGCCACCCGCACCAGAGCTGGCTGCGGCAGTGGTCGTCGGACGACGCCGCCGTCGTGGAACGCGCGCTGGCCCTGACCGGGGTGTCCGATCTGGCCGCCCGCCCGGTGGACTCGCTGTCCGGCGGACAACGCCAGCGCGTCTGGATATCGATGACGCTGGCCCAGGGCACCGATCTGCTGCTGCTGGACGAGCCGACCACCTATCTGGACCTGGCCCACGCGATCGACGTGCTCGACCTGGTGGACGACCTCCACGAGTCCGGCCGCACCGTGGTGATGGTGCTGCACGACCTCAACCTCGCCACCCGCTACAGCGACCACCTCGTCGTCATGCGGGCGGGATCGATCCTGGCCCAGGGGCACCCGCGGGACGTGATCACGGCCGAGCTGCTGCACGAGGCGTTCGGGCTGCGGGCCAGGGTGATCGACGACCCGGTGGGGGACCGGCCCCTCATCGTCCCCATCGGGCGGACCCATGTACGGCTCAACTGAGGTACGGGTGACGCCGGTCGGTAAAGTTAGGCTAGGCTAACCTCACTATTCAGCGGTAAGGTTTGGCTGCCCTCGGTCGGGGTGCGGCGTACGGCGTGAAAGCAGGGGATTGAAGGATGCTCTTCCACAGATCGGCGTTCGCGAAGCCGGGGCGGCGCCTCGCGGCCGCCGTCGCCGCAGCGGCGCTCGGCGCCGGCCTCCTCGCGGGATGCGGTTCCGGCACGGAGGACGCCACGGACGAGAAGGCCCCCGCGGCCTCGTCCGGGGCCTTTCCGGTGACCGTCGAGCACGCCTTCGGGTCCACGGAGGTCACCAAGGCCCCCGAACGGGTCGTCACCGTCGGCTACACCGACGACCAGGCCGTCCTCGCGCTCGGCACCAAGCCCGTCGGGATGGTCGACCAGTACCCGAACCCGACCGGCACCTCCCCCGACATCAACACCCAGTGGCCCTGGGTGAAGGACAAGTGGGGCGACGCACGCCCCGAGGTCGTGATGAGCAACGGCGACGCCGGCCCCGGCTACGAGAAGATCGCGGCGCTGCGGCCCGACCTGATCATCGCGGTCTACTCCGAGATCGACCGGGCGGCCTACGACAAGCTCTCCCGGATCGCCCCGACCGTGGGCCGCACCAAGGCGGAAAAGGAACTCTTCAGCGCCCCCTGGCAGGACAACGCCGTGCACATCGCCAAGGCGCTCGGCAAGGAGGCCGAGGGCACGGCCCTGGTCGAGGGCATCCAGGACAAGCTCGACGCGGCACGCGAGGCGCATCCGGAGTTCGCCGGCAGGACGGCCGTCCCGGTGTCCTGGTACGAGGACGCCGTCGCCCCCTTCACCACGACCGACGTACGCGGACGCCTGGTGACGGGCATCGGCTTCGAGGGCGCGACGAAGATCGACGCGATCGCCGGGGACTCGTTCTACACGAAGCTCTCTCCCGAACGCATGGACCTGATCGACGTCGACCACATCTTCGTCATCAACGACAAGGCCGACCAGGACGCGCTGAAGAAGTCCGAGCTGTTCACCAACCTGTCCGCGGTCAAGGCCGGGAACGTGTCCTACCTGCTCGACAGCGAGGGTCCGGCGGTCGGCGCGGCGATGTCCCAGGGAACCCTGCTGTCCCTGCCGTACGCGATCGACGAGCTCGTCAAGTCGGTCGAGCGGTGAGGCCCGTCGCCCGCGCCCGCCGCCGGCCCGGACGGGTCCCCGAGTGAGCAGCACCGACATCCGCGTCGCCCCCGCCACCCTGCGCACGGCGGCCGGGGGCGAGTCCACCCGCTGGGTCGCCGCGCGCTGCCGCGAGGTGCCGTGGCTGACGGCCGCCACCGTGCTCACCACGGTGGCGGGGGCGGCGCTCCAGGTGCTGCCGGTGCTCCTGCTCGGCCGGGTGGTCGACGGCGTGGTCGGGGGCGACGGGCGCTCGGTCCTGGTCACCACCGGGACCCTCATGGTGGCCGCGGCCCTGCTCGGCGCGGCGGTCACCGCGGTCTCGACCTACCTGATCGGACGGCTCGGCGCGGACCTCCTCGCACACCTGCGGGAGGCCGCGGTCCGCGCGGTGCTCGGGATGCCCAGCGCACGGATCGAACAGGTGGGCCGCGGCGACGTGCTGTCCCGGGTCGGCGACGACGTCGCCGTGCTCTCCAGGGGCATCCGCACCGCCGTCCCCACGGTGTTCTCGGCGGGCGTGCTGGTCGCCATCGCCACGGTCGGCATGTTCGGACTCGACTGGCGGCTCGGACTCGCGGGCGCCGGCGCACTGCCCGCGTACGCGCTGGCCCTGCGCTGGTACCTGCCCCGGTCCGCGCCGCTCTACCAGCAGCAGCGGAAGGCCCAGGCCGGCCGCGCGCAGGCCCTGATCAGCGGCCTCGACGGGATCGACACCGTCCGCGCCTACCGGCTGGAGGGCGCCTTCCGCGAGCAGGTCACCGACCGGTCCTGGCGGGTGCGCGAGCTCGGCATCCAGGTCTTCCGGATCTTCGGCCGCTTCGTCGGCCGCGAGAACCGCGCCGAGTTCATCGGTCTGGTCCTCATCCTGGTGGTGGGCTACGTCCTGCTGGAGACCGGATCCGCTACTTTGGGCGACGTCTCGGCGGCGCCCCTGATGTTCCACCGGCTCTTCACCCCGCTGGGCGCCATCATGTTCACCTTCGACGAGGCGCAGAAGTCCGGCGCGAGCCTCACCCGGCTGGTCGGGGTGCTGGGGGAGCCCTCGGAGGAGCGGCTGGTGGGCGACGCACCCGCACCGGCCGGGGGACCCGTCCCGCACCCGGTGACGGTGGAGGGACTGACCTTCGCCTACCCCGGCTCCGACGAACCGGTCCTGCGCGACGTCAGCCTGACCATCCCGGCCGGTGGCTCGCTCGCCCTGGTGGGCGCGACCGGTGCCGGCAAGTCGACGCTGGCCGCCCTGATCGCGGGCATCGGGACCCCGCAAGCGGGGGCGGTACGGATCGGGCCGCACGACCTCGCCGGCCTGGACGAGGCGGGCGCGCGGGCGCTGGTGAGCATCCTGACGCAGGAGACGCACGTGTTCTCCGGTCCGCTCGCCGACGACCTGCGGCTGTCCGCGCCCCGGGCGACGGACGCCGAACTCACCGACGCACTGCGGACCGTCGGCGCCGGTGCCTGGGCCGGCGCGCTCCCCGACGGGCTGGACACCGCGGTCGGGGAAGGCGGCGAACGCCTGGACGTCACGAAGACCGCCCAGATCGCCCTCGCCCGGCTGGTGCTCAACCGGGCGGGCGTGGTGGTGCTCGACGAGTCGACCGCGGAGGCCGGCAGCGAGGGCGCCGCCGAACTGGAGAGATCCGTGCAGGCCGCGTGTGCCGGCCGGACCACCCTCTTCGTGGCACACCGGCTCACCCAGGCGATGGCCGCGGACCGCATCGCCGTGCTGGACGCGGGACGCGTCGTGGAGCAGGGCACCCACGAGGAACTGGTCGCCCTGGGCGGCCGGTACGCCCGGCTCTGGCGCGCCTGGCGCGAGGGCAGCTAGCTCCGGCACTCCCCGCCACGCCGCGGCGGCGTGCCCCGGCACCGCTCCCCGCGGTGGCGCCGCCGGCCCGCGGCGCGCCTCCCTCCCGTCCCCGCCCCGGCGGGAGCGGACCGCACCGGCCCCTGCCGGGTGCGCGGCGGCACCCGCCCCCGCGCCCCGGACCGGCCCGATCCGAACGCACGCCCCCCAGACAACCGCTGAGCCGGGATCAGCCCCGCTCGCCCACGTTGGAAGGACGATGAGTCTCCGATGACGGACCCCACTGCCCGCTCCGTGCTGCTTTCCGCCGCGAGTCTGGACGACGTACGCAGGCGCGCCGGGGACTACTCGGACCGTACGATCACCGAGGCCTGCGCCATCGGGCTGTCGTACTGGGCGACGGGCCTCGGCCCGGAAGGCATCGACCTCACCCCCGCGACCCTGTTCGCCGACGTGCTGCGGTGGGTCGCCGACGGCGGCACCGCGCCCGCCGGTTGGGAGGTCGGTCCGGACGACCGGAGCATCCACCGGGCCGACGGGGTTCTGCCGGCCGGCGCGCAGCTCGCGCTGGACGACCTGGCGGACTTCCCGGACCGGCCGCTCGGCACCATCGGCCCGGTGGACGCGGCGGCCAGGCTGGACGCCCTGAACAGGTGGAACGACACCGGGGCCGACCGTATCCGGCCGACCGTCGTCGAGATGTTCCAGGAGCAGGCGCGGACCAGGCCGGACGCCGTCGCGATCGTCGACGAGCACCGCTCGCTGACGTACCGGGAGGCGGCCGCGCGCTCCGCGCAGCTGGCCCACCACCTCGTCGAGCGCGGGCTCACCGCCGAACAGGTCGTCGGGATCTCGCTGGGCCGCTCCGCCGACATGGTGATCGGGCTGCTCGGGGTGCTGCAGGCCGGCTGCGCGTTCGTACCGCTGGACCCGGCCTGGCCCGCCGAGCGCCGGGCCGTCGTCGTCGCGGACGCCCGCGTCGTCCTCCAGCTCGACGCCACCGGCGAGCCCCGGGACGGCGAACCGGAGTCCGTGGCCGTCGACCTCGGCGACTGGCGTTACCACGCCCGCCCGTCGGTTCCCCCCGGCATCACCGTCCCGGGAGCCGCCCTCGCGTACGTGATCTTCACCTCCGGCTCGACCGGCCGCCCCAAGGGCGCCATGATCCGGCACGAGGCCATCAGCGAACGGCTGCTCTGGCAGTCGCAGGAGATCCTCGGCTTCGGCCACGACGACGCGTCCCTCTTCAAGGCCCCGCTGTCCTTCGACATCTCCCTCAACGAGATCTTCCTGCCGCTCGTGTGCGGCGGCCGGCTCGTCGTGCTGCGCCCCGGCGGTGAACGCGATCCCCAGCACCTGCTGAGCGTGCTGTCCGAACAGCGCGTCACCTTCACCTACCTCGTGTCGTCCATGCTGGACGTCCTGCTGGAGATGGCCGGCGACTCCGGACGGCTCGACAGCCTGCGGCACGTGTGGTGCGGCGGCGAGGTCCTGACCCCCGAACTCTACGAACGCTTCCGCACCCGCCTCGACATCCCGATGTACCACGGCTACGGCCCGGCCGAGACGACCATCGGCGTCTCGCACGTCGTCTACCGGGGCGCGGCGGAACGCCTGTCGACCTCGATCGGCCGGGCCAACCCCAACACCCAGCTGTACGTCCTCGACGACGAACTGCGCCCGGTCCCCGTCGGGGTCGGCGGCGAGCTCTACGCGGGCGGCTTCCTGCTGGGCCGCGGATACGTCAACGCGCCCGGCCTGACGGCCTCCCGGTTCGTCGCCAACCCCTTCGCGGCGGACGGGTCGCGGCTGTACCGCACCGGCGACCTCGCGCGCTTCGCCCCGGACGGATCGCTGGACTTCCTGGGCCGCGCCGACAACCAGATCAAGATCCGCGGGATGCGGCTGGAGACCGAGGACGTCGAGGTGGGCCTCGGCGCACACCCGTCCGTGCGGCACACCTGCGTCGTGGCGAAGAAGAACACGGCGGGCGGCACCTATCTGGTGGGCTACGTCATCCCCGCCACCGGCAGCGAGGGGCTGCGCGGCGACGAGGTCGCGGCCTGGGCCGCCGAGCACATGGTCGACTACATGGTGCCCACCCACATCGTCGTGCTGACGGAGTTCCCGCTCACCGCGAACGGCAAGATCGACCGGACGGCGCTGCCGGAGCCCCGCGTCGGGACCGGCCCGCTCGTCCCGCCCTCCACCGAGGAGGAGCGCGCGGTGTGCGCCGCGGTCGCGAGCGTCCTGCGACTCGACGAGGTCGGGGTCGACCAGGACTTCTTCCGGCTCGGCGGGGACAGCATCCTGGCCATCTCGCTGCTCAGCGCCCTGCGCGCGCAGGGGCTCCACGTCACGGCACGGCAGATCTTCACGCACAGCGTCGTGGGCGCGCTCGCCGCCGTCGTGTCCCGGGAGGACGTCTCCACCGAGGAGGACGACGACGTGGCGACCGGGCCCGTGGTGGGACCGCCCGTCGTGCAGTGGCTCGGCGCGACCACGGACGCCGTCGACGGCTTCGTGCAGTCCGTCGTCCTGAACACCCCGGCGGAGCTGACCGGCGACGCCCTCGACGCGCTCCTCGGTGCGGTCACCGCACGGCACGACATGCTCCGCGCCCGGCTCGTCCGCGGCGACCGCTGGAGCTTCGACATCCCGGAGGCGGACGGCACCGCCGCGGCGTGGCAGGAGAGCACGCTCCCGCGGGAGGCGTGCGTGGCGCTCGCCACCGGGGAGCTCGACCCCGACAACGGCGTCATGCTGCGCGCCGTGTGGCGCCGCGCGGCACGGGAACTCGTCGTGGTCGTCCACCACGTCGTCGTCGACGGGGTGTCCTGGCGGATCCTCATGGACGACCTGGCCACCGCCTGGCAGCTGTTCAGCGCGGGCCGGCCCGTCGAACTCCCTGCCGTGGGCACCTCCTTCCGCCGCTGGACACAGCTGCTGGAGGGCGCGGCGTTCGAAGCCCACCGCGCCGCTCACGAGCGCCCCCTGCCCGGAGCGGACCTGCCCGTGGGCAGGCGTGAGCTGTGCGAGGCCGACACCGTCGCCCGGGAACGCACCAGGACCGTCACGATCGGCGCCGAGGCCACCGCCGCGCTGCTCGGCGAGGTGCCCGCGCGGTTCCACGCGGGCGTCAACGACGTGCTGCTGACCGGACTCGCCGTCGCCCTGGCCCGCCGGCGCCGCGACCTCGGGCAGGACCAGACGTTCGCACACATCGAGCTCGAAGGACACGGCCGCGAGGCGCGGTTCGTGTCGGACTCCGCCGGTTTCGAGCCGGACCTCTCCCGGACGGTCGGCTGGTTCACCACACTGTTTCCCGTGGTCGTGGACCCCGGCCCGGCCGCCGACCCCACCGCGCCCGCCCACCTGTCCGCCGCGCTGAAGGCGGTCAAGGACGACCTCGCCCGGGTCCCGGGCAACGGCCTGCCCTACGGAGTCCTGCGCCACCTCACCGCCGCCGGGCTCGACACCCCCGCCCCCCAGGTGCTGTTCAACTACCTGGGCCGCTTCGACTCGGGCACGGGAGGGGACTGGCAGCCCGCCGGGACCACCGGACAGCTGGGCGAGAAGCGCGACCCCCGGATGCGCCTGCCGCGCGCCCTGGAGTTCAACGCGATCGCCGAACCGGCCCCGGACGGCGCGTACGAGCTCGTCACCACCGTCTCCTGGCCCGACGGGATGTTCACCGACGAGGACATCACGGCCCTCTGCGCCCATCTGGCCGAGGCGCTCCACGGACTGGCCGCCCTCGACGGGGGAGGCCACTCGCCCGGCGACTTCCCGCTGGTCCCGCTCGTCCAGGAGGACGTCGACGCCCTGGACGGACCCGCGCTGCTGGACATCCTGCCGCTGACCCCGCTCCAGGAAGGCCTCTACTTCCACTCCGTGTTCGACGACGACTCGGCGGGCAGCTACGTCGAGCAGCAGCTCCTCACCCTGGAGGGCGAGGTGGACGCCGACCGGCTCGCGGCGGCGGCGACCCGGCTGCTCACCCTCTACCCGAACCTGGCCGCACGCTTCGTGGCCCTCGCCGACGGCCGGGTGGTCTCCGTCCTGGAGAGCGGGGTGGAGGCACCCTTCACCGTGCTGGAACGCCCCGGGATCACCGCAGCGGAGATCCGCGAGCACGCCGAACGGGACCGGCGCGCCGGATTCGACCTGGCCACCGGTCCGCTGACGCGGTACACACTGATCCGCGGGGGCCCCGAAGGGGACGTACTGGTCCAGACCGTGCACCACATCATCGCCGACGGCTGGTCGGTGCCGCCGATGCTCCGCGCCCTGCTGGCCGAGTACCACACACCGGGCGGCCGCTACCCGCTCGGCGGATTCCCCGACCACGTGCGCCGGCTCGCCGGCCTCGACGACGACGAGAGCGACCGGATCTGGCGCGCGGAGCTCGCGGACCTGATCGGCCCCTCGCTGGTCGCCGACGGCCACACGCCGTCGGACCGCTTCGACGACGTCGCGACGGAACCGGAGCAGGACGTCGACGAGGCCGCCCGCGCCGCCGGCGTCCCGCTGAGCGTGGCGGTGCACAGTGCCTGGGCCGTGACGCTGGGAGGCGTCCTGCAGGGCCGGGACGTGGTGTTCGGCTCCACCGTCTCCGGCCGCGACGCGGAGCTGCCCGGCATCGAGGACATGGTGGGCCTGTTCATCAACACCATCCCGCTGCGGGCCCGTTGGACCCCGGACACCCGGGCGCGCGATCTCTTCGGCTCGGTACGGGAGCACCAGAGCGCGGTCCTGGCGCACCAGCACGTCTCCCTGGCGCGGATCGCCCGCCAGGCCGGCGGCGGATCCCTGTTCGACACCCTGGTCGTCTTCGACGTGGCGACCGACGTGGCGGCCCTGCGGCGGCCCGGCGACGAGATCGCCGTCACCGGCATCGTGAACGAGGGCGCCCCGCACTACCCGTTGACCCTGGTCGTGGAGCGCACGGCCGACGGCCGCCCGCGCTTCAATCTCATCCACGACACGGAACTGCTGCGCGGGACGAGCGCCCGCGCCCTCCTCGACACGTTCACCCGGACCCTCACCGCCCTGCTCGAACGTCCGGACGGCCTGGTCGACGACCTGGCGGCGGACGGCACCCGGCGCCCCGAGCCGATCGCCCCGACGACCCTGGGCGACCTGTTCGACGCCGCGGCCGACCGCGACCCCGCGGCCACCGCCGTCACCTCCTGCGCCCTCGACGGCACGACCCGGTCGCTGACCTACGGCGAAATGAGGGCCGAGAAGGACGCACTGGCCTCCTCGCTGCGGGCTGCCGGGATCGGACCGGGCAGCCGGGTCGCCGTCGCCCTCCCGCGGTCCGTGGAGCAGGTCGTCGCCCTGGTGGCGATCGTCTGCGCGGGAGGGGCGTACGTACCCCTGGACCTGGCGTACCCGGACGAACGGCTGGACCACGTCCTCACCGACTCCGCGCCGCAGGCGGTCCTCGTCGGCCGCGACCAGCGGGAGCGGTTCGGTGCGCTGCTGGACCGCGGATCGGCTCCCCCGGCCCGCCTGCTGGTGCTCGGCGATGAGCTCCCCCGGGAGGAGCGTGACGCCGCGGACGTGCGACGGGCACGGGCCGGCCGGCACGACCCCGCGTACGTCATCTACACCTCCGGGTCGACCGGCAGGCCCAAGGGCGTCGTCGTCCCGCACTCCAGCGTGGTGTCGCTGCTCACCCGCACACGGCCCGACATGGGCTTCGGCCCGCACGACGTATGGGTCCAGTTCCACTCCTACTCCTTCGACTTCGCGGTCTGGGAGCTGTGGGGCGCGCTCGTGCACGGTGGTGAACTGCTGGTCCCGGACCACGCGCTGACCCGCTCCCCGGTCGACTTCCACCGGATGGTCCGCGAGCGCGGGGTGACCGTGCTCAACCAGACCCCCTCGGCCTTCTACCGGTTCGCCGAGGCCGACCTGCACGCGGGGGAGCCCGCCACCGCACTGCGCCGGATCATCTTCGGGGGCGAGGCACTCGACCTCGCCCGGCTGCGCGGCTGGACCGGGCGGCACGGCACCGTCAGGCCCGAGCTGGTCAACATGTACGGCATCACGGAGACCACCGTGCACGTCACCCACCGGGTGCTCGCCGACGAGGACTTCGCGGGGGACGTCAGCCCCATCGGCGGCCCGGTGCCCGGCCTCACCACGTACGTGCTGGACGACCGGCTGCGCCCGGTGCCCCCGGGACGGACGGGCGCCATCTACGTCGCCGGCGACCAGGTCTCCCTCGGCTATCTGGGCCGGCCCGGGCTCACCTCCGGCCGTTTCGTCGCGAACCCCTTCGCGGGCGACGGCTCCCGGATGTACCACACCGGTGACCTCGCGCGCCGTACGCTCGACGGGGAGCTGGAGTTCGCCGGCCGCGCCGACGACCAGGTCCAGCTCAAGGGCTTCCGCATCGAGCTCGGCGAGGTGGAGTCCGCGATCAGGGAGCTCGACGGGGTCACCGACGCGGCCGTCACGGTGGCCGACGGCGGCGACCACCTGGTCGCCCACGTCGTGGGCCGGGTGCCCGACGACCTCACGGACCGTCTCTCCGCGAAGCTGCCCGCGCACATGGTGCCGGGCCGGACCATCGAGTCCGAGGCCCTGCCGCTGACGGTCAACGGAAAGCTGGACCGCGCGGCGCTGACCGCGCGTGCCGCGCGGGAGGACACACACGAGGACGCCCGGGAGGACGCGGCGGCCGGGCCCAGCGGCCCCGCCCTCGCCCTGCTCGTCGAGATCTTCGCCGCGGCGCTGCCCGGCTCCTCGGGCGTCGACGCCGACACCGACTTCTTCGCGGCGGGCGGCGACAGCATCGTCGCCATCACCGTGATCAACCGGGCCAGGGCACGCGGTCTGACGATCGCACCCCGGGACGTGTTCCTCTTCAAGACACCGCGCGCGCTCGCCGAGCAGCTGGGCTCACGCGCACCACAGACGGCCGCGCCCGCCCCGGCCCTCCGCGCGGACGGGCCGCTGACCCCCACGCCCATCATCCTGCGCCAGCGCGAACTGGGCGGCTCACTGGCCGGGTTCGCCCAGGCCCGGACCGTGGAGCTGCCGGCGGGCACCGGATTCGCGGACGCCGTCCGCGCGGCGGAGGCGGTCGTCGCCGCGCACCCGGTGCTGCGGCTGCGGCTCCGCGTGGACCACGGGGTGTGGTCCCTGCGCACCGAGCCCGTCCGCACGGTCACCGTCGACCGGACGGACGCCGCCGACGCGACGGCCGCGGCGAACGACGCGGCGGGCCGCCTCGACCCGGAGGCCGGCCACGTCATCGCGTTCTCGTGGCTGGAGCCGAGCCGCACCCTGGTGGTCACCGTCCACCACCTCGCGGTCGACGCGGTGTCCTGGCTGATCCTCCTCGACGACCTGGACACCGCACTGCGCGGAGCGCCCCTGCCGCCCCCGACCACGCCCTACGCCGCGTACGCCGAGGCGCTGAACACCCGCGCCGGCCACATCCCCGGCGGAGCGGGGCACTGGGCGGACGTCCTGCGGGCCCCCGCGCTGCTGCCCGAAGTCGGCGGCGTCCGGGAGACCGTCCTCGTGCTCCCGCCCGAGGTGAGCGACCGGCTGACCCGCACCGCCCCCGCCGCACTCGGCATCGGCACCACCGAACTGCTCTGCGGCGCGCTGCGGACCGCGCTGACCCGCGTCCAGACCTCGCCCACCGACCTCGCCGTCGAGCTGGAACGGCACGGCCGGGTCCCGGCGCTGGACCACCACGACTACGCGCGCACCGTCGGCTGGTTCACCTCCATCGCCCCCCTGCGGCTCACCCCGCACACCGACCCGGTGGCGGCGGCGCGCGAGGTCGCCGAGCTTCAGCCCGACGCGTGCGGGCACGTCGACTACGGCCTGCTCCGCTACCTCAACCCGCAGACCGCACCCCTGCTGACGGCCCGTCCGCAGGTGCTGTTCAACTACCTCGGCCGGGGCCGCGAGTCCGGGGCGCCGCGCCTCACCGGGCCGGACCGTGCCGACAGCCCGTACGCCGTCGAGGTCAACGCCTGGACCGACGAGACCACCGGAAGCCTGCACGCGGTGCTCTCCCTCGCCGACGGCGTCCCCGACGCGATCACCGGGCACTGGCGCGACGCCCTGCACCACCTGGCCGAGGTCTCCGCCACGGCCGAGCGCACCGCGCCGGTCACCCCGCTCCAGCGCGGTCTGTTCTTCCAGGCGCAGATGGCCGGCCCGGCCGGACACTACGTCGCCCAGAGCTACTTCACCTTCGACCGGCCGCTGGACACCGACGCGCTGGGCGAGGCGATGGCGCACGTCATCGCACGGCACCCGGTCGTCGGCGCCGGCTTCGGCACCGACGACCACGGGAACCCGGTCCAGCTCCTCGCGGCGGGCCGCCGCGTCGGCGTCCGTACCGTCCGGTTGGAGACCGAGGCCGACGTCGACGCCCTGCGCGCACGGGACCGCGACACCGGATTCGACCCGGCCGAGCCGCCGCTGGTCCGGATGACCGTCGTGCGGCGCCCCGACGCACCGGACGCCCTGCTGCTGAGCTACCACCTCCTGCTGTGGGACGGCTGGTCCCGGGAGATCCTGCTGCGCGACCTGTTCGACGCCTACCGTGCCGTCCTGGCGGGCGAGGCGCTCGACGCGGCGCCGGTGTCACCGGGCTTCGAGGACCACGCCCGGGCCCTGGACGCCCGGGACCCGGCGGTCCCGGAGCGCTTCTGGGCGGAGCACCTGGCCGGGCTGACCGGCCCGACCCTCCTCGCGGGACCGGATCCGTCCCTCACCGACGCGCTGCCGGACGCCCTCGTGCACACGCTGTCCGCCGAGCGGTCGGACCTCCTCCGGGCGGCGGCCAGGAACCACGGGGTCACCCTGAACACGGTGCTGACCGGCGCGTTCGGCCTCCTGCTGGGCGCGCACACCGGCCGCGGCGACGCCGTGTTCGGCGTGACCGTCTCCGGACGCGAGGGCGAGGGCCTGTCCGGCATCGTCGGTGTGCTGCTCAACACCGTCCCGATGTGGACGCGGCCACGGCCCGGCGACACGGTCCGGGAGTACCTCGCGTCCGTCCAGGCCTCCCGGGTCGAGGCGATGGAGCACGAACACCTGGGTCTCGGTGAGATCCAGCGCGCCGCCGGACACGGCAACCTGTTCGACAGCCTCTTCGTGCTCCAGAACTTCCTGGACCTGGACGCCTTCGCCGAGATGAACGCCCGGCACGGGATCACCTCGGTGGAGGCCGACGACTCGACGCACTACCCGTTCACCTGGGTCGTCACGCCCGGCGAGCGGCTCACCGTCAAGCTGGAGCACCGCGACGGCGACCCCGGCAAGGCGCGCCGCCTCCTCGACGACTACCTGCGCGTGCTCGACGAACTGGCCCGTGCCACCGGCCCGGTCGGCGCGCTGAACGGCCTCGGCCCCGAGCCCGGACCCCCGGAGCGCACGGACATCGGTACGGACACCGTGGTCGACCGCTTCGACCGTGCGGCCGACCGGGACCCGCAGCGGACCGCCCTCGTCGCCCACGGCGCCACCCTGACCTTCGCCCAGCTGCGGGACCGCAGCCGCGCGGTGGCCGGTGTCCTCGTCCGGCGGGGCATCGGACCGGAGACGACGGTGGGCCTGGCCCTCCCGCGCTCCCTCGACTCGATCGTGGCCCTGTTCGCCGTGCTGCGCACCGGTGCCGCCTACGTCCCCCTGGAGCTCGACCACCCGGACGAGCGGATCGCGGCGATCGTCGACGCGGCGCGCCCGGACGTGATCCTCACGGTCAGCCCGGTGTCGCACCGGCTGACCGGCGACCTCATCGAACTCGACCGGCCGCTGCCCGAGGCCGATCCGTACGTCACCTTCGCACCGGACTCCCCGGACCGGCTGCGGCACCCCGCCTACACCATCTACACCTCGGGATCGACCGGGAAGCCCAAGGGCGTCGTCACCGAGTACGCCGGCCTCACCAACATGCTGATCAACCACCAGCGCCGCATCTTCGAGCCGGTGCTCGCGGAGCACGGGCACCGGACCTTCCGGATCGCGCACACCGTGTCGTTCGCGTTCGACATGTCGTGGGAGGAGCTGCTGTGGCTCGCCGACGGCCACGAGGTGCACATCTGCGACGAGGAACTGCGCCGCGACGCACCCCGGCTGGTCGCGTACTGCGCCGAGCACGCCGTCGACGTCGTCAACGTGACCCCCACCTACGCCCAGCAACTGGTCTCCGAAGGCCTCCTCGACGACCCCGCCCGCCGGCCCGCCCTGGTCCTGCTCGGCGGCGAGGCGGTCACCCCGGCGCTCTGGCGACGGCTCGCGGAGACCGAGGGGACGGCGGGCTACAACCTCTACGGACCGACCGAGTACACCATCAACACCCTCGGCGTCGGCACCTTCGAGTGCGAGGACCCGGTGGTGGGCGTCGCGATCGACAACACCGAGGTCTACGTCCTCGACCCGTGGCTGCGGCCCCTGCCCGACGGCGTCCCCGGCGAGCTGTACGTCTCGGGCGTCGGCATCGCACGCGGCTACCTCGGCGAGCCGGCCCGGACCGCCGACCGGTTCGTGGCGTGCCCGTTCGGCGAGCCCGGTGCGCGCATGTACCGCACCGGCGACCTGGTGTCCCGGCGGCCCGACGGGAACCTGACCTACCTCGGCCGCACCGACCAGCAGGTCAAGATCCGGGGCCACCGGGTCGAACCGGGCGAGGTCGAGGCCGCGTTCGCCGCCCACCCGGCGGTCCGGTCCGTCGCCGCGGTCGCGCAGCCCGACCCCCAGGCCGACGGCTCCTACCGGCTGGCCGCCTACCTCGTGCTCAACGGCTCCGACCTGGCGACGGTCGCCACCGAGGCCGGCGCCGCGCTGCCGGACTTCCTGCGCCCGACGCACTACGCCCGGGTCGACGCCATCCCGCTCACCGTGAACGGGAAGACCGACACCGGGGCGCTGCCCGAGGCCCGGCCCCTCGGCGTGCTGACCACGGCGGGCGAACGCGGCCCGCGAACCGGCACGGAGACGGTGGTCTGCGCGTTCTTCGCCGAGGCACTGGACCTGGACGACGACGAGGTCAGCGCGGTCAGCGACTTCGTCTCCCTCGGCGGCCACTCCATGCTGGCCGTACGGCTGACCGGGCTGCTCCGCCGGGAGTACGGTCCTGTGGTCACCATCCGAGATCTGCTCACCCTTCGAACCCCGGAAGCGATTGCCCGCCACCTTGATGACCACTCCTGACGTGCAGCGGCACCGCCCCGGCGCCGGCATCCTCCGCACCGCCCTGCGCCGCAACGCCGGGGCGGTGGCGCGGGGCACCGTCCTCATGGGCCTCTACCAGGCGGGCGAGACCGCCTTCCCGATCGCGCTCGGCCTGATCGTCGAACACACCCTGCAGGACCGCAGCCCGGGCTCCCTCGGCCTGTCGGTCGCGGCCCTGGCCGTGATCATCACGACCGTCTCGCTGTCGTGGCGGTTCGGTATGCGTGTCCTGCAGAAGGCCAACACGACCGAGGCGCACCGCTGGCGCGTCAAGGTCGCGGCCTGCGGGCTCCAGCCGGTGGCCAGGGACGTCGATCTGAAGTCCGGCGAGATCCTGACCATCGCCACCGAGGACGCCGACCAGACCGCCGACATCGTCGAGGTGGTCCCGCTGCTGATCAGTTCGCTGGTCGCGGTGGTGGTCGCCTCCGTCGCGCTCGGCCTGGCCGACCTGCGGCTCGGACTGCTGGTGATCGTGGGCACCGTCGGCATCCTGTCCGTCCTCAGCGTGATGTCCGGGCGGATCGGCTCCAGCACGCGCGAACAGCAGGCCCGGGTGGCGCGGGCGGGGGCCAAGGTCGCCGACCTGATCACCGGACTGCGCCCGCTCCACGGCTTCGGCGGCAACCACGCGGCGTTCCTGTCCTACCGCAAGGTCAGCGCCGAGGCCAAGCACCAGGCGGTCACCGTCGCCCGGGTGAACGGTGTCTACGCGGGCACCGCCCTGGCCCTCAACGCGGTGCTCGCCGCCGCCGTGACCCTGACCGCGGGCTGGCTGGCCTTCGAGGGCCGGATCACGGTCGGAGAGCTCGTCATGGCCGTCGGGCTGGCGCAGTTCATCATGGAACCGCTGAAGATGTTCTCCGAGATGCCCAAGTACGTGATGATGGCGCGGGCCTCGGCCGACCGGATGGCGCTCGTGCTCGACGCGCCCCCGCAGGCGGAGCCGGGCCGCGACCGTCCGGCACCCGGCGGGGACCTGGAGATCGACGGTGTCCGCCACGGGGCCCTGCGCGACGTCCGGTTCACGGTCCGCGCGGGCGAGTTCGTGGCCGTCGCCGCCTACCAGCCGCGCGCCGGCGCGGACCTCGCCGCGGTCCTCGGCGTGCACGTCCCTCCCCGCGCGTACGACGGAGCGGTGCGGGTCGGCGGGCGGGACGTCGCGGAGCTGTCCGTCGAGGCCCTCCGCGAGCACCTCCTCGTCAACCCGTACGACGGGGAGATCTTCGAGGGCAGTCTCCGGACGAACATCGATCCGTCCGGCACCAGCCGGATGATCCCCGAGGCCGTGGAGGCGTCACTCCTGACCGATGTCGTCGCCCTGCACCGCGAGGGGCTCGACCACGGTGTCCGCGACCGCGGCGCGAACCTCTCCGGCGGGCAGCGCCAGCGGCTGTCGCTGGCCCGCGCCCTCGCGGTCGACTCCGACATCCTGGTCCTGCACGACCCGACGACCGCGGTCGACGCGGTCACCGAGCAGCTGATCGCACGCAACCTCGCGAAGCTGCGCGAGGACCGCACCACCGTCGTGATCACCAGCAGCCCCGCGCTGCTGGACGCGGCCGACCGCGTCCTCGTGCTGGACGACGGTGTGGTCACCGCCGAGGACACGCACCGCCGTCTCCTCGCCACCGACCGGGCCTACTGCGCCGCCGTGGCCCGCTGACCCGGTCCGCCCGCCCGGCGTCCGAGACGTTGGCGCAGGTGTTGCCGAACGCCGGGTTGAGCAGGGCGATCACGTTGACCGTGTTGCCGCACACGTTGACCGGGACGTGGACGG
>NZ_JBEXRT010000037.1:0-71054 GCF_040613235.1 Streptomyces sp. NPDC006296
CGTTCGTGATCGGACAGTTCCAACGGCAACGGCTTCGGACCAGGCATTGCCCCACCCTATAACCGCAAGTGAACTACCGACTCAGGACACTAGGTCACCCGGACCTCCAGCCGCACGACTACGAGCGCAGCTCGTTGCTGTCATTCGCCGAGAAGCTGACGCGTCCGCTGATGCTCGTTCACGGGCTTGCCGACGACAATGTGGCTCCAGCGCATACGCTGCGTCTCTCGGCGGAGTTGCTCGCGGCGGGTCGGCCGCACAGAGTCCTGCTGCTACCTGCGGTGGGGCACCTCGTAACAGGGGAAGGAGTCGCAGACACCCTGCTGCAGCTTGAGCTGGACTTTCTGAAGAGCTCACTCGGGGCTTGAGCACAGCGCTCCGGGGCGTTTCGGCGGGGCATCCTTGCAGCCTCGCCGAAACACTGGCCCAGATTGTCGTGGCGCGCACCCTGCCTCGCAGGCGTCGGGGTGTCACTACGCGATTGAAGGGGCTATACGGGCACGCGTGTGCGTTCCCGGCTCGTCACACTCCCTTATCGAGAAGGGTGAGGCGGTTCTGCTGCTGTTTACTCAGCTTCTTCTTCAGCTCGATGTTCTCGTGGTATAGGTTGGCCGTCACCGTGGCGAGTGCGTCGAGCTTGCTCTGCAGCTCGGTAACCTTCTGGCTGGCTTTCCTGAGTTTTCCCTTCAGCTCGGCGATTGCCTCGTCGCGCTGAACCTCGCCGGGCGTACGGAGGACTGGTTGCGGGATGCGGGCGTTCCACTCGGCGAGGATGTCCTCGGCTCGGTGGACGCTGGCGTGGCTGACCTGGGCCTCGCGGGCCAGATTCTCCTTGGTGAGCGCGCCGTCGCTGTGCAGGGGCTCTCCTGCCAGCAGCCGGGCCATGGCTTCCCTGAGTTTTGCCGAGGTGGCTGCGGACACCGGCATCAGATGTCCTCCTTCAGCTTGTCGATCTGCGAGGTGGCAGAGCGGACTTCGGCGAGCCGGTTCTGGGCCTGCTCTCGTAGCGGCTTGGAGAGCTTCTTCTTCAAGAACTCCACCAGGTCGGCCTCCTCCATGCGCCAGATCCGCTCGTGCGACAAGGTGAGGACGGAGTTGCGGCATCGGGACGGTTGGCAGGCGCCCAGCAGTGGGGCCTGGCCGCGCTGAGCAGGTGGGAGTTGGTTCTGGCACTCCGCGGTGGGCGCGTTCCAGAGACAGTGGTTGACCGTGCCCAGGTGGAGGTTCGCGAACTCGTCCCTCAGGAGGGTGATCTCCAGCCGCTCATCTGCGACTTGGGCCCGAAGCGTCGAATTCGCCTCGATCACGGCGTTGACCTTGTCGAGCCCGGCGTGGAAGCGGGTTGCACCTGGGCCGACCGCGATGGTGGCCCCGGTCCGGCGGGCCTGGAGCAGCCCCACCAGCTTTTGCGCTGCTGCGGTCTGTAGATCGGTGTCGAACTCCTTCGCCCACTTGGCATCGGGTTTTCCGTAGGCGCCGCTGAGGCGATTGGCCAGCGCCCTACGCGCGGCGTGCTTGAGCTGGATTCCCAGGGCGATATCGCCGTCCGGTTGCTGGCTGGCGATGATCGACATGGTCTTTCGGAACATGTGCGGACGTACTCGCCCGGGAGGGATCTCCTCCACGCCTGTGAGGTGCCGGGTTGTGTTCACCGTCTCGATGAAGAAGTCGATGTCGTCGGCGGCGGAGATACCGGCTCGTCCTCGTCCGGCAGGTCCGCCCTCGCTCGGCGGCGTCATCGTGGCGAAGACATGGGTCTCGTGCCAGGACAATCGCTCCGCCACCGCCAGGGCCTGTGCGACCGGTTCGATGATCCACCAGTTGGCCTGCGGCCTGGAGGAATCCCCCTTCGATTTGCGGGAGGTGATTGCCGGAGCCCCGTAGTGCTGGGTGAGCGCGCCGCGCTGGATTTCCTGGATCTCACTGTCCCGCATCGCACTCAGCGCTGCGACGAAGATGTAGCAGGATGCCCGAAGCATCCGGAGGTCCCTGGCCAGTTGCCTGTCGCAGTACACGATCCGGCGCTCTCCGGCTGCGGCTTGCAGCACCAGATCGCGTCGACGCCGACCTTGTTTGCTTCCGACGCCGAAGACATCCACCCGCTCCGAGGTGTCGTAAAGCAGGCTCTCCAGGGCTGACCACACCGGCTCCCCGGGAGCGAGCCGACTCGTTTCGGCGTGGACGGGGATGAGGTTCGCTGGATTGGCGAGCCATTTCTGGAGCATGGCGTCCATAGCCTCGGATGAGCGGCGGCGGGTCCCGTAGTCGGCGTAGTCCGACTCGAACTGCTTGGCGTCGGCGGGGCGGACAGTCCGGATTCGGCCCGTCTCCTCGATCATCCGCAGGACCTTCTGTCGACGTTCCACGCCTTGCCTGTTGTTCTTGGTCGCGAAGGCGGTGGAGCTTGCCCCTGTTGTCACCACTCGGCTCAAGGAACTCCAGATGGGAGTGCCCTTCGGGCTGAACGTGGTGTCGCGGTCGCTGACGGGTACCAGGTTGGCCGGGTTGGTCAGCCACAACTCCAGCTGGCGGTTGATGCCTTCAGCGCTGAGGGTGGCTGGAGCCGTCGGTGCTGTTGCGGCCCTCTCTGCTTCGAGATCACGTTGGCCCAGGATGCTCGCGGAGAATCGGTCGATATAGGACCATGCAGCCCGGAGGAGCGGCCACCAGACTTCCGGCGGGATCGAGGGCGTGGCCAGCCCGTCACAGATGGCGACCTTGGCCACGTCGCTGTCCGTCTGTCCTGGCCAGGGGTCTTCCAGAGAGCCGGTGCCCGTCAGGATGGAGGAAAAGCGGACCAAGTGGCGGACGGCTCCCACCGCACTCCGTACGGACTCCGGCTTCGTGCTTGATGCGCAGTGGTCGATGTAGCCCTGCCAGTCCTCAACCGACCAGAAGTACAGGTTGTCCGGCATCCCTTCGTGAAGCGCCCAGGCACCGAGCTGCGACATGCTGAAGCAGACCTTGATGACCGTGGCGGGGGCCCATTTTTTCCTGGGGAGGAAGATGCCCGCGTTCCTCAGGGCCTGGTGGTCGGGGTTGAGCATGCTGAACGCGACTTCTCGTGCGCGCAAGTTCCAGACCGGATCGCGCGGGAACACGCATTTCCACTGTGCTGGGCTCTTGTTCGCCGGCCGTCTGAGGCAGTCGCAGGGCCACTCGTCGATGCGCCCGAAGACCGGCCCGCGGACGTCGGCGAGCTGCCCAGGCATACTGCTGTATACGGGTTCGTCGTCGGCGAAGGTCCGGGATACCGGCCTGTCCGCTGCGGCGAGGACGGTCATCGGTCGTACTCCGTTCGCATGCCCAACGACAGATTCAGGCGGATGTCTTGGTCTTCGATGGCCCGGCGCGCGGCGGGAATGTGCTCAGCGCATTCCTCGAACACTTCGGCCAGCGCCTTGGCCTGGCGTCCCCATACGGCGTCCCAGACCATCGGTGGCTGCGTCAGTCGCATCCGCTCGATGTGGTCGGAGAGCAGCAGCTGCTGCGGCAGTTGTGAGACGAACACCACGGCGTTGGTGCAGATCATGCACATGGCCGGGGCGACATGGCAGAGCTTGCCGGGGGTGCTGTGCGGTGAGTCGTGCGGGTTCTTGCAGTTGGTGACGCCCATGTCGAGCTCACCGGCGCTCAGGGCGGCACCCAGCTCAGGGCTCACCCCTAGGGCCTGGGCGACCTCCGGTTCGCCGAGGCGGGACTGCACACGCGGGTTGACCAGAACCGGCTTGTCGGCGAGCCGGTCGAACACGAGCGTCTGGGCGCGGTTCATCGCCGCTCCGGCCAGGACCCGCGCGGTGGTGCCGTGGGCGTAGTGGCCCTGGAACACCTGGATGCTGTGATCATCCCCCGCCATGTCGGACAAGGTGCCGCCCAGGGCGACGACGCGCGTGGTCTTCGCGGTCTTGCGCAGCCGGGGTGCCGCGTGCGGTTCGGAGATGGCCAGGACGGGCTCTCCGGCCGCGTCGACGTGCGAGGCGATCCAGTGCGTGAAGCGACGACCTGGGTCGACGAAGCGAGCGAACCGAGCATCCATAGTGCTGCGGTTCTTGTCATACTCGACCGCGGTGAACAGCCATGGCTCGCCGCCGAACACCTCGCGCGTCAGCGCCGTGGCCGTCACGAGGCGCCGCAGCAGGCCAGGGACATCCCAATCACCTCGGCCCTCGTAGGCGAGCTCCCCAGGCACCTCGCCCTTCTCCAGGGGCTGATCGACCATGTGGTAGTCGGCGCGAATGCGATCCGCGCGGTTCTTGGTCTGGACAATACGGACGCCCTGATCGCTGAACTCAAGGTCTGGAACCCGTAGCCCATGCAGTTCCTCGGTGGTGCAGTCGAGCATGGCCAGCAACAGCAGGACTCGAAACGGGTGCAGATCCAACTCCTGCGGAAAGAGCAAGGCATGCACTCCTCGTAAGAGGCCGTAGAACCCGCCGAGCGCCCCACTGTCGGCCGGCCGTGCTTCCCGGAGCTCCTGGGGCCAGCGCTTGGCATGCGCAGGGAGATGAACACGGAGTTCATCCATGGTCAGCAGACGGTGTCGGGCAGCCCAGACCAGATTCGGCAGTTCCTTCCACCCGAACTCGCGCGGATCTTTTCCGGCCTCCAGGAGCTCTCTTCCCCGGGCAAGATGCTTCTCAAGAGCTCTCAGATCGTCCTGGGCAGCGCCTTTGAGTGCGAGACGTTCAGAGTTGGAGAACTCGTCCAGCGGCTCCCCGGTGGCCTTGCGTAGGGTCGGCGCCGTCGCCGCACGCTTACGCAGTTTCTCCGGCACGCGCGCATCGCGCTCAGCCCGGTGGTGAACCAACGCGAGCAGTGAGCGGGACAGTTGCCATGGCTGCGAGGAGTTCTCCGGGAACTGCGCGAGGAGGTCGTTTTCCCACGCGTAGATGGCTTCGGCGACGTCGATGTGGTCGGTGTCGAGGCGTGCGTCTGCGGGGTTCAGGCCCAGAGCGGTCAGATACGGGCCGAGGAACTTCGCGAACGAGCGAACCGCTCCCAGGTACCTGTCACTGTTCTTCAGCGCTGCTTTGTGGTGGTACTCGACCCACACGTCAGCGAGTTGAGAGACCAACGCCCGGCATGCGTACTCCCCTGGATCGATCCGGCTGGTCGTGGTGCGGCCGCGCTTCACCTGAGTCAGTTCCCGCGCTCCGACGTGGTCGACGGTGCGTGGAGCGGGCAGGCGCGGCGGTAGCGTCGCGGACCGGGATCGGCGTTCTCCACGGCGCGGCATCAGACGGCCCACCCTCCGGCTTGGCGAGCGGCCAGGTCCGCGTAGGTGCGGTCCTGATCGTTCCAGTCCTTCACCGCCCGGGCGACGAGCAGATTCGTCTTTCTCTTGTAGGTCAGGTACCGCATGGTCGATTCAGGACGGCGATGCCCGAGGAGCCGCATGACGGTCAGGAACGGGTTCCGGGACACGTGGTCCGCCGCATAGGCGGGCGCGCGGCCGGTGAGGCGCTGCTGTTCCTCGTCCTGGGCGCGGACCAACTCGGTCAACTGCTCCAGCATGTACACGGCGAACGTATGCCGAAGATCATGGATGCGGACCTGCCCCGGCATCTCCAGCGGCAGGTTGTGCTCGGCCGCGATCCGTACCGCTCTCGCGTGTGCGTCGGCGAAGATCTGCTCCCAGCGCTGGCTGCTGATCATCCGTCCATTGCGCCCGACGAAGAGCGCCATCGACTCCAGCCCGTGGTCGCCCTCGATGACGGTGATCCGCCGCAGCGGGGCCTTCATCGCCTTGATCCTGTAGGTGCGTCGCCGCCCGTCCTGGATGCCGCTGACCTTCATCGTGCGCATGTCGACGTCGTCGACCACGAACAGCTCATCGCGCTGCCGGTACAGGTTCTTCGCAGCCTTGCGAAGGAAACCGGCACGCTCGGTCCTTCGATACCAGTCCAGTTCACACAGAGTGGCGTCCTGGATCTCGGTGGTCCTGGGCAGGCCGAACTTCGCGATCGCTTGCAGTTCGACTTCCTTGGCCGAGCCATCCCGACGAGGAGCGCCGACCTCGATGTCGAGCAGCGCGCTGAACTCCCGCAGCCGCAGGCCCGTCGTGATGGAGAGATTCCCGCCGCAGCTGTCCCGCAGAGCATGACCGGAGCGGAAGGCGGGATCCGCCTTGCCATCCGGCAGCAGCCCACGCAGGCCAACCCGGTCCAGGAACCACCACTGCTCGAACGTCAGATGGCGCACGTCAAGCTCGCTGGTCGCTCCCCAGTTGAGGATGTCGCGGCCGTTTTTCTTGCGGTAGTACGGGCGCCGGTCCAGAAGCCTCGCCTCATCGACTGCCCAGTCGTAGAACCTGTTGATCGTGGCCCTGCGGCGCTTCCACGTGGCCGGTGCCATCGGCTCGTCGCGGTACTCGATGCAGTGATCGCGGTAGGCGATCAGATCGTCCTCGGTGGCGGAGAGCAGGTCGGTCGGGGGATCGAGGCTTGAGAGGAAGTCGTCCAGGTCGAGGAAGTCGTACGTGTAGTCACGCAGCGACTTGGCCTCAAGGGTCTTGGCGAGCTCGTAGAAGAACGAGCAGTGCGGCTCCAGGGGCCGCATGTCAGAGCCGAGGAAGAAGGGTGTCCCGTCCTTGAGGGCCTTGCTCCGGCTCGTGTACTGCGTCCCGTCCAGGGTGATCCCGGATGGTGCTTCGTAGTGGCGCCGTGCGGTGGCGCGTGACGTGAAGAAGTAGTCCATGGCTCCTCTTGAGACAACGGGATGACCATGTGGCTAACGACTCTCCAGTCGAAAGGTAGCTGCCGAGCTGATGTCCTGAGACATCTGGGGATGCTTTGCCTAACCGCCCGGCAGGGCCCAGCCCTTCCGGTAGTTCGGCTCGACCAGCAGGACGCGGCCCCGGTCGTCCCTGAAGAGGGTCGCGGCCCCGGCCAGCACCCGGGGGAGCCCGGCGATGTAGGTGGCGTAGTCAGAAGTGGTCACGGGGGCAGCGTAGGGGCCGTGCGGGCGGTTCCGGACAGCCATGGGCAGATCAGGGGTGGTCCGGATAGGGTCGGGGCGGCGCGACTGCCTGTTCGAAAGCAAAGGGATACAAGGTGACGGACGGCGCAGCGAAGAAGACCGCCCACGTGCTCGTGGCGGCGGACAAGTTCAAGGGCTCGTTGACGGCCGTGCAGGTCGCGGAGCGTGTGACGGCCGGACTGCGGCGCGTCCTCCCGGACCTCGGGGTCGAGACCCTGCCCGTCGCGGACGGCGGGGACGGCACGGTCGCGGCGGCCGTGGCAGCCGGGTTCGAGCGCCGCGAGGCGCGGGTCACCGGCCCGCTCGGCACCCCGGTCACGGCGGCGTACGCGGTCCGCGGCAGCACGGCGGTGGTGGAGATGGCCGAGGCCTCCGGACTCCAGCACCTCCCGGCGGGGGAGTTCGCCCCGCTCACGGCGACGACGTACGGCTCGGGCGAACTGCTGGCGGCGGCGCTCGACGCGGGCGCCCGGACGATCGTGTTCGGCGTCGGGGGGAGCGCCACCACGGACGGCGGCGCGGGCATGCTCTCCGCGCTCGGGGCCCGTTTCCTGGACGGCGACGGCACCCCCGTGCGGCCCGGCGGCGCCGCACTCGCGGCCCTCGCACAGGCCGACCTGACGGGGCTCGACCCACGGCTCGCGGACATCGACCTGATCCTCGCCAGCGACGTGGACAACCCGTTGACCGGTCCCACGGGAGCCCCGGAGGTCTACGGACGGCAGAAGGGGGCCACCGAGGACGACATCGCCGTCCTGGACGCGGCGCTCCGCCACTACGCGTCCGTGCTCGGTCCCGGGACCGCGGAACTGCCCGGCGCGGGCGCGGCCGGCGGGATCGGGTACGGCGCACTGGTCGCGCTGGGCGCCCGCTTCCGGCCCGGGATCGAGGTCATGCTCGACGTGCTCGGCTTCGCCCCCGCACTCGCCCGCGCCACGCTCGTCGTGACCGGCGAGGGATCGCTCGACGAGCAGACACTGCACGGGAAGGCCCCGGCGGGCGTCGCCTCCGCGGCGCGCACCGCCGGGGTGGAGGTCGTCGCCGTCTGCGGACGTCTCGCACTGCCCCGGGAGGCGCTCGACCGGGCCGGGATCCGCGGGGCCTACGCCCTGACGGACCTGGAGCCCGACCCCGCCGTCTGCATGGCCCAGGCCGGCCCCCTGCTGGAACGCGCGGCCGAGGCGATCGCCCGCGACCTCCTGGTCTGACGCGGCGCCGTGGGGGAAGCCGGCCCGGCTACCCCCACGGACCGGCGGCCACCCGGCACACCGGCACCCGGCGTACCGGTACCCGGCCCCGCGCGGGAGGTGCCGGGCCGCCGCGGCGTCGGTCTCCGGATCGGCCGCGCCGCCGGGCCGAGACACCGGGTCCTTCCCACCACGGGCCCGTCCGAGGCGTCGCGCTCACCGTCCCGTCCACCGGCGTCGCCCGGCCGAGGCGTCGCGCTCACCGCTCCCGGCCCCGTCGGGTCGGGGCGTCGGCCTTCCGTCCAGTGGCCCCGTCCGGCCGGGGCTCGGCTCTCCCCGCTTCTCCCTGCTCACGGGTGCGGCGCGGTCAGTCTGAAGGCGTCCAGCGCCAGCACCGTCTCGGTCAGTTCGCGCGGCCGTGACAGCGACCGCGCGGTCAGCCGCTCCAGCCGCCGCAGGCGGTTGAGCACGGTGTTGCGGTGGCAGTACAACCGGCCCGCCGCCCGTCCCGCCGACCCTCCGCACTCCAGCCACGTCTCCAGCGTCCGCACCAGCAGGGCCCGTTCGGCCGGGGGCAGCGCCAGCAGCGGGCCGAGGACGTCCGCGACGAGCCGTGCCGACAGCTCCGGCTGGCTCACCACCAGCGCGGTGGGCAGCCGCTCCTCCAGCCGCACGATCTCCGTCGTGCCCGGCGGACGCGTCAGCAGCGCCAGCTCGGCCAGCCGACGCGCGGTCCCCAGCCCCGCCAGACCGTCCGCCACCGGGCCGACCCCGCCCGGGCCCGCCCCGCACCGGGCCAACAGGGCGACCAGCGCCGGCGGATCCCGGTCGCCCAGGGCGACGACGACGCACTCGCGGTCAGTCCGACGCCGCCGCACGAAGCGCAGCCCCGCCGCCTCCAGCGCCCCGACCGCCGGCCCGCCCCCGCCCGCCCGCAGCACCACGACCGCGTAACGGCCCCGCTCCGGCAGCTCCAGACCCTCCGCCGCGCGCGCCGCGAGGCCCGGCTCCGGCCGGCCCTCCAGCAGGGCGTCGAGCAGTGCCCTGCTCCGCTCCCCACCGCGCCGCCGGTCCTCGCTCCGTCCCTCCGCCGAGCCGCTCATGGCCGGTGAGGATGCCACCGGCCGCCCCGGGACCGGTCACCGATGACGTCCCTCTGTGCACGCGCACAACCGGGGCCCGCGAAGACTGGTCACCCGCAGCGAGTGCGCCGTCGGCCGTGGACGCGCGCCGCCCCCGCTGCTGGTCTGTGGCACCACGACGACCAGCCGGAAGGAGGAGGACGCATGGCAACGCTGGAGATCCGCGAACTGTCCGTGGGCTACGGCCCGGTACGGGCCCTGCGCGGCGTCCGCGCCGACGTGCCGGAGGGGGCGATCACCGCCGTGCTCGGCGGCAACGGGGCCGGCAAGACCACGCTGCTGCGGGCCGTGTCGCGGACCCTCGGCTTCCACCGCGGGACGGCCACCGGCACGATCCGCTTCGACGGCCGCCCGCTGGACGGGCTGCGCCCCGCCCAGGTGGTGGCGGCGGGCGTGATCCAGGTGCCCGAAGGGCGGCAGGTGTTCGCCCGGATGACGGTGGCGGACAATCTGCGGGCGGGCGCGCTCGGCGCACGCGGAGGCCGCAGGGCCACGACGGCCGCCCTGCACCGCGTCCACGAACTGTTCCCGGTGCTCGCCCGACGCGCGCACCAGCGGGCCGGACTGCTGTCCGGGGGCGAGCAGCAGATGCTGGCGATGGGCCGGGCCCTGATGGCCGGCCCCCGCCTGCTGCTCCTGGACGAGCCGTCCCTGGGCCTCGCCCCGCTGATGGCCGCCAGGATCGCCGAGACGATCCGGGAGATCAACGCCGGCGGCACCGCCGTGCTGCTCGTCGAGCAGAACGCCGCCATCGCGCTGCGGCTCGCCTCCACGGCGTACGTCCTGGACGTCGGCGAGGTCGCGCTCGACGGCCCCGCCGACGCGCTCGCGGCCTCCGACGAGGTGCGCCGCCGCTACCTCGGCGTCGTCGACGAGACCGCCGCCGAGGACGCCGCGCAGGCGGAGGGCCTCACCCGCTCCCTGAGCAGGTGGTCCGGGTGACGAGCTCCCCGGCACCCCTCGCCGTGCGCGACGTGACCGTGCGCTTCGCCGGGCTCACCGCCCTCGACGCGGTGTCCTTCACCGTCGAACCGGGCAGTGTGCACGCCGTCATCGGACCCAACGGCGCGGGCAAGTCCACCACCTTCAACGTGCTCTCCGGCGTCTACCGCGCCGCCTCCGGCAGCGTGCGCCTCGGTGACACCGAACTCACCGGGCTCCCCCCGCACCGGATCGCCGGGCTCGGCGTGGCCCGCACCTTCCAGAACCTGGCGCTGCCGCCCCACGCCACCGTCGCCGAGAGCCTCATGCTCGGCCGGCACCGGCTCACCCGCGCCGGGTTCGTGGCCGCCGGGCTGAGGCTTCCGTCCGCCACCCGGGAGGCCCGCCGGCACCTCGAACGAGTACGGGAGATCGCCGGGTTCATCGGCCTGGAAGCGGAACTCGACTTCCCGGCCGCCGCCCTCCCGTACGGCAAGCAGAAGCTCGTCGAGCTCGGCCGAGCCCTCTGCATGGAGCCCGAGGTCCTGCTGCTCGACGAACCCGTCGCCGGCATGACCGCCGACGAGCGCCGCCGCACCGCGGCCGTCGTCGCCGGGGTGCGCGACAGCCTCGGCATCTCGATCGTCATGGTCGAACACGACATGGGGGTGGTGATGCGGCTCGCGGACGCGGTGACCGTGCTCGACTTCGGACGCAGGATCGCGGACGGCACGCCCGCCGAGGTGCAGAACGACCCGGCCGTCGTACAGGCCTACCTGGGGGCACCGGAATGACCACCTTCATCGAGCTCCTCCTCGGCGGCCTGTCCATCGGCTCGGTCTACGCACTGATCGCCCTGGGCTTCGTCGTCATCTTCAAGGCGACCGAGGTCGTCAACTTCGCCCACGCCTCCCTGCTCCTGGCCGGCGGGTACGTCACCGCCGTGCTCCACGACGACATCGGGTTCTGGCCCGCGCTCGGCGTCGGGATCGCGGGCGCCGCGGTCGTCGGTTCGGCGGTCGAGTTCCTGGTGATGCGCCGCTACCGGGGAAGCGACCAGAGCGTCCTGGCCATCGTCACCATCGGCGTCGACATCCTCCTCACCACCGAACTCGTCCGGCGCATGGGGACGGACGTCCTGCCGCTGGGCGACCCGTGGGGCGACGCCGTCGTCACCGTCGGGGGCGTCACCCTCGCCGAGACGCGCATCGCCGCGTTCCTCGTCGCGGGGCTGCTCATCACCGTGTTCCTGCTCGCCTTCCGCTTCACCTCGTGGGGCGTCTCCATGCGCGCGGCGGCCGAGAACCCGCAGACCGCCGCGCTGATGGGCATCCGCCTGGGCCGGGTCTCCCTCTCCGCCTGGGCGGTCGCCGGAGCGCTCGCCGCCGTCGCCGCGCTCTTCCTGACCGTGTTCCCGACCCCCGGCCTGGAACGGGCCACCTCGCTCGCCGCCCTCAAGGCGTTCCCCGCCGCCATCCTCGGCGGCCTCGACTCGACGACCGGGGCACTCGTCGGCGGCCTCGTCGTCGGGGTCACCGAGTCGCTCGCCACCGGCTACCAGAGCGACCTGTCCTTCCTCGGACGCGGCATCGGCGACCTCGCCCCGTACCTGGTGATGGTGGTCGTCCTGCTCGTCCGCCCGGCGGGACTCCTCGGCACGAAGGAGCTGTCCCGTGTCTGAAGCCACCCAGGACACCACCGCGGCGACCGTCCCCGCAGCCCGGGAGCGGCTCGGCGGCCGGCTGCGCCGGCCCGCCCCGTACCTCCGGCTCGCCGGCCCGGTCCTGCTGCTCCTGCTCCCGTTCTACCTGGACCGCTTCTGGCTCCAGGCCGGGCTGTTCGCCATGGCCGCCGCGATCGGCGCGATCGGGCTCAACCTGCTCACCGGCTCCACCGGCCAGCTCTCCATGGGACACGCCTTCTTCCTCGCGGTGGGCGCGTACGGCTACTGCGTCCTTGCGGGGGAGAGCAGCACGGAGAACGGCCACGTGCTCACCGGCCTCGGGCTGCCCACCTGGCTCGCCGCCGTCCTCGCCGTGCTCCTGGCGGGCGCGGCGGGAGGGCTGTTCAGCCCCATCGCGGGCCGGCTGAGCGGTGCCTACCTCGGCATCGCCACCCTCGCGCTGATCTTCATCGGGCAGCACGTGCTCTTCAACGCGGGCTCGCTCACCGGTGGTTTCAACGGCCGTCCGGTGCCGCCCCTCTCGCTCTTCGGGTTCACCTTCGACGACGCCGAGGTGGTCGTCGCCGCGGTGCCCTTCCACGCGTCCGAGAAACTCTGGTACCTGGGCCTGGCGGCCCTGCTGGCCGGCGGGTTCTTCGCCCGCGGGGTGCTGCGCGGCCGGCCGGGCCGGGCGCTGAACGCCATCCGGGACCACCGGATCGCCGCCGGTGTGATGGGCGTACCGGTGGCCGGGTACCGGGCCGGCGTGTTCGTCCTGTCCTCCATGTACGCGGGCCTCGCGGGCGTCCTGCTCGCGCTGGTCTTCCAGCGGACCGTGCCCGAGTACTTCGGCATGATCCTGTCCCTCGAATACCTCGCCATGATCGTCATCGGCGGGCTGGGCAGCGTCGCGGGGGCCGTCGTCGGCGCCGCGTTCGTGTCGCTGCTCCCACAGGTGCTCACCCACTACAGCGACTCGCTCCCCCTGGTGTCCGCCCCCGGCACGGGCGGCGTGGCACCGGGAGAGGCGTCCCGCTACCTGTACGGCGCCGCGGTCGTCGCCGTCGTCCTGTTCCTGCCCGGCGGCATCGCGCGTCCGAAGACTCCAGGGGAGAAGAAGAAATGAAGCCACGTGTTGCCGCAGCCGCGGTCGCGGCCCTCACGCTCACCGTCGCCCTCGCGGGATGCAGCGGGAAGGCGAAGCCGTCGGACGACGGCGCCGCCGACGGGAGCGGGGTGAAGACCGGACAGGGCGTCACCGACACGACGATCACCCTCGGCGCCCTGACCGACATGACGGGGGTCTACGCCTCGCTGGGCAAGAGCGTCACCCAGGCCCAGCAGCTCTGGGTCGAGCAGACCAACGAGGCGGGCGGTATCTGCGGCCGGCAGATCGAACTGACCGTCCGCGACCACGGATACGACCCGCAGAAGGCGATCGGCGCCTACACCGAGCTCGAACCGGACGTGCTGGGCTTCACCCAGTTCATCGGCTCCCCGTTCGTCTCCGCCGTGGAGTCGCGCATCGACGGCCAGGACAAGGGCATCGTCCTGCCGCAGGCGTGGTCGGCGAACCTGGTCGGATCCAAGTACGTCCGGGTCATCGGTGCCACCTACGACGTCGAGACGATCAACCTGGTCGACTTCCTGCTCGACGAGAAGCGCATCGCCGCGGGCGACAGGATCGGTCACGTCTACTTCGAGGGCGACTACGGCGAGAACGCCCTGGCCGGCTCCCGGCACGCGGCGCGGGAGGCGGGCCTCACGGTCGTCGAGCAGAAGATCAAGCCGACCGACAACGACATGACCGCCCAGGTCTCCGCGCTCAAACAGGCCGGGGTGAAGGCGGTGATCGTCAGCGCGGGACCCCGGCAGGCGGCCTCACTGGTGGGCGTCGCCGCGGCGACCGGCCTCGCCGTCCCGGTGGTCGGCAACAACTCCGCCTACGCCCCGCAGCTGCTGGCCACCCAGGCGGGCGCGGCCCTGCAGAAGGACTACTACATCGGTGCCTCCACCCTGCCGATCGGTGACGCGGCCGCGGGCCCGGCCCGGCTCGCCGAGGCGTACGCCGCTTCGTACCCGAAGGACGGTCTCGACAACGGCGTCATCGCCGGCTACAACGCCGCGTCCGTCTTCGGCGAGGCGCTGAAGAAGGCCTGCACGTCCGAGGACCTGACCCGCGAGGGCGTCGACAAGGCACTGCTCACCATCAAGGGCTTCGGCGCCGACTTCGGTGTCGCGCACGACTTCACCGACCCGTCGGCGCCGTCCACCCGGGAGACCGTCGTCATGAAACCCGACGCCAAGACCCCCGGCGGCCTCAAGGTGGTCCGCCCGGCCGAGGTCGCCCCGGCCGCCGCGTCCTACGCGTCCACGCCCTGACCCTCCCCGCACGGCGACGGGCCCGGCCTCCCGGGGCCGGGCCCGTCCCCGTGCCCGATCAGCCGGTGTAGGCCTCCAGTTCCGACAGCTGACCGGCCGGCCAGCCGGTGTTCGCGGTGAACGTCAGCCGCAGGTACCGCACCGGGGTCCCGGTGAGCGTCACCGTCGCGGTGTTGCCGCTCGACGGATCGAAGGTGTACCCCGCCGGCGCCTTCAGCGCGCCGTACGCGGAGTTGTCGGTGCTGCCGGTCACCCCGATCGTCTGGGTGCGTGTCGCCCAGGCGGCGGCCGGCGGCAGCTTCAGCACCAGCCGCTTGACCGCCTCGGCGGCGCCGAGGTCCACGGTGACGGACTGCGGGAAGGCGTTGTTGCGGCTCTCCCAGTAGGTGGAGGCGTTGCCGTCCACCGCGTTGCCCGCGCCGTACACATCGGCGTGGCCGGTCTCCGTCACGGGGCGCCCCTGGGCGAGGTTCCCCGTCTCCTCGGGCGGATCGGTCGGATCCGTCGGGTCCGTCGGGTCGGTCGGGTCGGTGGAACCGCCCCCGGGAATCCCGCCGTTGGTCCACACCGGGGCGGGCCAGACACCCGTGCAGGCGGGCGGATCCGCGTACCAGCCCGAGTTGCCGGCGCCCCGGGTGATCTGGAAGCCGCTCCCGACGCAGTTGTGGATCGGGTTGGACTGCGCGAGGTGCGTGGCCACGACCATGGTGAACGAGGCCGTGCCCGGCGCCTGGATCTGGAGGGCGTACGTCCCGGCGCCGTCGATCCTGATGTTGTCGAAGTGCAGCCCGTTGCTCGCGCCCTCGATCAGGTGGATCGCGGCGTAGGAGCTGTCCAGGACCTCGCTGTCGGTGATGTTGATCGTGGCACCGCTGATCGGCTCGTTGAGACCGCTGAACCAGATCGCACCGACGCCGAAGCGCCAGTTGAAGTCGTTGTTCCCGGTACGGATCAGGGTGTTGCGGGCCGCGGTGTGCGTACCCGAGACGGCGGTGCCCTGGCCCGAGTTGACCCCCGGATACCGGTTGGCGATGTGCAGCCCGCCCCCGTTGGTGACGGTGTCCGACATGACGTTGTCGGAGATCGTGATGTCCTTGCCGCCGTAGGTCACGATGTTGTTGGCCAGGATCGGCAGGATCACCGTGTTGAAGGTGAACCTGTTCTTCACGTTGGGGACGTTCTCCGCCCACATGGCCAGGCCGTCGTCGCCCGTGTTGCGGACGAAGGTGTTGGTCACCGTGGAGTTCGTGACCCCGTAGTGGAAGTTGACCCCGTCGGCGGTCTGGTCCAGGATCCGGCTGTTCCTGATGGTGAAGTCGTCCATCGGACCGTCCATCCAGGCGCCGCACTTGGTGTGCTGCATCCAGACGTTGTCGACGACCGAGTGGGACATGGCCCCGCCGATCGCGTTGACCTGGTCGTTGTCCACCCGCTCGCGGATGTCGCCGATGACGGCGAAGTCCTTCAGGACGACGTCGCTGCTGCCGCCCTGCGCCGCATACTTCCCGTAGACGCCGACCGCCTTGGAGCGGTCCGTGGGGTGGCGGCCCGTCAGGACGCTGTACCAGGGACCCGCCCCGCGCAGGGTCACCTTGTCGACGACGATGTGGTCCTGGACCTTGAAGGTGCCCCGCGGGATGTACACCTCCTTGCCCTGGGTGCGGCCCGCGTCGACCGCGGCCTGGATCCTCGCGGTGGAGTCGGCGGCGCCCGTCGGGTCGGCGCCGAAGTCGGCGACCACGTCCAGCGCCCCCGACGGCCGGCCGGCCGGCGCCCCGACCTGCTCGAAGTCGGCCAGGTCGATGGTGAACGACGGGGAGTCCGCGGTGGAGGTGACCTGGAGCCGGACCTTCGTGCCCGCGGGCAGCGTGGACCCGAACATGGTCCGGGCCTCGTCGTAGAAGTGGTGCGGGTCGGTGTCCCCCGGATTGTTGTTGAAGGGGTAGCCCCCGTAGAACCAGCCGTACACCGAGGTCACCGGCACGCTCTTGAGGGAGGAGCCGTCGACCCGCAGGTCGAGGGAGGCGTTCCGGCCGGTGCCGGCCGCGTTGTCGGGCAGCGAGTAGCGGAAGGTCATGGCGTCGGCGGGGGCGGTCAGCGTGAACTCGACGTACTCGCCGGCGGCGTCGAGCGTGACGGCCTGGCGGCCGGACGCCTCGGACGGCAGCGAGCCGTAGAGACGGTCCGGGCCGATCAGGGAGCCGTTGGTGGCAGCGTACTCGGCCTCCTGCTCGGTGAAGGGGACCGTGGCACCCCGGCCGGATATCCCGACGGGGGAGGGGGCGGGGACCGCGGCGGCCTGGGCCGGGGGAGCGCCGGCCAGGACGACCGCGGCCGCGGTGCCCACCGCGGCGAGCGCCAGGGAGAGGGAGGCGGACAGGGAGCGTCTGAGGAGGCGTGGTCCAGAGAGTGGTGGGGTCACGTGAAGGACGTCCTTGCGGCTCGAAGGGCTCATCGGACGCCCCACAGGCTAGGAGCAGTCGAGTAAAGAAGTCCACGGGGCTGCGCAAGATTTCGTCTTCATCGCTCAAATAAATGACTCAACCCGTTCAGACATCCTCCAGCAGGGCGTTGATGAGCAGCAGGGCGATGTCGTCGGTGCCCGGCGTGGCGCGCTCGGCGTACCGCACGAGCGTGTCGGCGACGGACTCCATGTCCTGGTCCAGGGCGAGGGCGAACTGCGCGGCGAGATCGGCGGCGGCGTCGTCGAAGGCCACCCCGGGAGCCTCCACCAGGCCGTCCGTGTACAGCGCGAGCGCCCCGCCGGGAGGCAGCGGGAACTCGGCCGTCGGATAGGCGGACCCCGGGTCGATGCCCAGGAGCAGGCCGGGCGGCAGGTCCAGGACCTCGGTCCGCCCGTCCGGCTGCCGCAGCAGCGGCGGGGGATGGCCGGCGGTGGCCATACGGGCCGTGCGCCCGGCGAGGTCGAGGTGGACGTAGAGGCAGCTGGTGAAGAGCCCCGGGTCGAGATCGGTGAGCAGCCGGTTGGTACGGGCCAGGACCTCGTCCGGCGGGGCGCCCGCGGACGCGTGCACGGCGGTGCGGACCTGCCCCATGAGCGCGGCGGCGTTCTCGTTGTGCCCCTGTACGTCGCCGATGGCCGCGGCCGCCGTGCCGCCGTCCAGCCGGATCAGGTCGTAGAAGTCCCCGCCGATGCCCATGCCCCGGGTCGAGGGGAGGTAGCGGGCCGCCACGTCCAGGCCGCTGACGGCGGGCAGCATCTGCGGCAGCAGGTGGGCCTGCAGGCTGCGCGCGAGCCGGTCCTTGGTGTCGTACAGCCGCGCCCGGTCCAGCGCCTGGGCGAGCAGCCCCGCGATGGAGGTCAGCAGGGCACGTTCCTCCGGTTCGAAGGTGCGCGGCCGGTCGTAGCCCAGGACCAGCGAGCCGACCGGGCGCCCCGAGACGACGAGCGGCAGGAACACGCAGGCGGCCACGGCGTGATCCGGGCCCGCCGAGGGGCGGGCGTGCTCCGGCTCGACGAAGGCGGGGTGGAAGTCCGGCACCCCCGTCATCAGCGTGTGCGCGACGGGCGTGGCGGAGGTCAGCGGGGCACCGTCGAAGCCCTCCATGAGCGCGGGATGGCTGCCCCGGGCGCCTTCGACCCTCAGCCGTCCCTCCGCCGCGGTCATCACGACGAGCGTCTGCACCCCGAAGGCCGGCATGAGCTGGTCGGCGGTCTGCTCGATGACGTCCCGGGTGTCGACCGCCTCTGTGAGCGTCGCCGCCAGGTGCATCAGGTGGTACAGCGCCGTGGCGCTGCCGGGCACCGAAGGGGCGGCGGGCCGCGCCGGTGCCCGCACGTTCTGTGGGCCGGGCCGTGAGGTGGGCACGATGCGGACGCTGATGCCCGTGTCGCTGGGGAACAGATGGAAGGCCAGCCACCGGTCCGGCGGCCGCAGCACGGTGACGGACGTCTGCTGGCGGCTGATGACGGCCGCCCGGTAGTGGTCCTCGACGGCGGGGCTGTCCAGCCAGGGCAGCGAGTTCCACGGGAGGGTCCCCAGCACGTCCTCGGCGCGGGCTCCGAGGAGGTCGGCGGCGTCCTCGTCGAGGAAGACGACCGTGCCGTCGATCGCCAGCGAACAGCTTCCGCCGGGCAGCCGCCGGACGAACTCCGCCGCGGCCCTGGCCTCGGCCGGCCCCGGGACCCCGGGCTCCGGCGGCGGCAGCACCCGCGGCTCGGTACCGGGCAGGACCGGGTGACCGCTGCGCTCGGCCCGCCGCAGCAGGACGCCGATGCGGTGACAGCCCCGGACGACCGCCGCGCGCTCGCCGGCCGTCAGACGGGGCCCGTGCGAACCGGGCCAGAGCAGCACGAGCCCGCCCCGGGCGGTGGGACCGGTGTGGACGGGGGCGGCGCCCAGCGCGAACCGGTAGGGCAGGACGAGCGCGGGCCGCGGGTAGCGGCGCGCCAGCTCCTCCTGGCTGCCGAGCCAGATCAGACTGCGCAGACGCACCGAGTCGGCCACCGGGATCGGGGCCGACAGCGGCACCCGGGTCCACGGCGTGGCGAGCCGGCCGGGCGCTCCGGCCAGCACGGCCAGGTGGAGCGTGGTGTCGTCCGGCGGCAGCAGGTACAGCATCGCCATGGACGCGCCGGTCTCCCGCACCACGTGGGCGACGGCGCTGTCCAGCAGCTCCGCGCCCGAACCGGTGGCGCCGTCCGAGGCGGCCTGGTCCTGCACGCCTTCCAGCGTCCTCCGTCGCGGTCGGTCGCGCACCCGCTCACGGACGCGGCCGCGGCGGCGGTCCCGCCGGGACGCGAGGCCCGCCGGATGGGCCCGGACAGGCCGACGGCACACGCACGAGGGCCCGGATGCAGGGGAGCATCCGGGCCCTCGTCAAGGCGTCACACGCGGCTACGGGTGCTGGGCCGCCCGTGCCTCGCGCCGGTTGTCGCGGAAGGTGTTCACGCGCCGCGCCGTGGCGAAGAGCGGGATCACCGCACCCAGGACCACCTGGAGCGCACAGCCGGTCTGCAGGAGCAGCTGACCGCCGGGGGCGTCGAACGCCCACGCGGCGAGGAGGCCCATCGCGGCCACGATCCAGCTGAGCATCGCCACCGCGAGGGCACCCCGCGGCTTGGGGTACTCGACCCGGCTCACCATCAGCCACGCCACTCCGATGATCGCGAGCAGCGTCGGGACGAAGGGCAGCTCCAGCAGCACGATCGAGACGACCGTGAGCGCGCCGAAGGGGCTCGGCATGCCCTGGAACATGCCGTCCTTCAAGGTCACGCACGAGAACCGCGCGAGCCGGAGCACCACCGCCAGCAGCACCACGATCGCCGCGAGCGCCGACACCCGCTGGTGTGCGTCGTCCGCGACCATGCCGTACACCAGCACGAAGTACGCCGGGGCGAGGCCGAAGCTGATCAGGTCGGAGAGGTTGTCCAGCTCCGCGCCCATCGGCGAGGAACGCAGCTTGCGCGCCACAAGACCGTCGAAGAGGTCGAACACCGCGGCCAGAAGTATGAGGATCACGGCGGTGGCGGCGGAGTGCCGGGCCATGCCTGATTCGTCACTGCCGGTGAGGTGCGGGATCAGGATGCCCGTGGTGGTGAAGTACACCGCCATGAAACCGCACGTGGCGTTACCGAGGGTGAGGGTGTCCGCTATCGACAGCCGCATGGACAGCGGCATGTCCTCGGCGTCGTCCTCCTCCTCGCCCTCCGGCACCCAGCCGGCCTGCGTATCGCGATCAGCTACGGTCAATTCGAGTCACCCCCGCGGTCGTGGCCTGGCCGACCTCGACCGCGACATCGACACCTTCCGGAAGGTAGATGTCCACGCGCGAGCCGAAGCGGATCAGACCGATGCGTTCGCCCTGCTCCACCTTCGTGCCCTGCGGGATGTAGGGGACGATCCGACGGGCGACCGCTCCCGCGATCTGCACCATCTCGATGTCGCCGAGCTCGGTGTCGAAGTGCCAGACAACGCGTTCGTTGTTCTCGCTCTCCTTGTTGAAAGCCGGTACGAACCCGCCCGGAACGTGCTCGACCGAGGTCACGGTGCCGGCCAGCGGAGCCCGGTTCACGTGAACGTTCAGCGGGCTCATGAAGATCGCGACGCGGGTACGCCCGTCCTTCCACGGCATGATGCTCTGCACCACGCCGTCGGCGGGCGAGATGACGCGGCCCTGGGTGATCTCGCGCTCGGGGTCGCGGAAGAACCACAGCATGCCCGCCGCGAGCGCGGTGGTGGGCACGGCCACGGCGGCCCAGCGTCCGGACGTGCGGGCCCGGGCGAGGCTGAGTGCCGCGGTGGCGACGGTCGGGAGGAGCCACGGCGACGCTCCACGGGCGAGGCGGACCCGGCCGCGCGGTGCAGGGATTTGGCTGTCGGGCATGGTTGACCTTCGTAGCGGATGATGCCGCGCTGGCAACGGGGGGACGGCGGCTTTCCGTCGATGCTATCGGGTGCGAGCGGCAACTGGGCAAGCCAGCAGCCGAGTCGGACGGCTGAAAGGCCCCGCACAAGAGTGACCGGGTGTGATGTTCTTCGCCACCAAATCACCTCGAAAGGTACATTTCAGCCCTGAAGTCGGTACTCCTCGAGCAACCGGCGACCGATGATCATTTTCTGGATCTCGGCGGTACCTTCACCGATCAGCAGCATCGGGGCCTCACGGTAGAGGCGCTCGATCTCGTACTCCTTGGAGAAGCCGTAACCGCCGTGGATGCGGAAGGCGTCCTCGACGACTTCCTTGCAGTACTCGGAGGCGAGGTACTTCGCCATCCCTGCCTCCAGGTCGTTGCGCTCCCCGGAGTCCTTCTTGCGTGCTGCATTGACCATCATCGCATGGGCGGCTTCGACCTTGGTAGCCATTTCGGCCAGTTTGAACTGGATCGCCTGGTGCTGGGCGATCGGTTTCCCGAAGGTCTGGCGCTGCTGGGCGTAGGAAACGCCGAGTTCGAAGGCACGTTGTGCGACGCCACAGCCACGCGCGGCGACATTCACCCGCCCGACCTCGACGCCGTCCATCATGTGGTAAAAACCTCGGCCGGTCGTGCCGCCCAGCACGCGATTGGCCGGAATGCGCAGTCCGTCCATGATGAGCTCGGTGGTGTCGACCCCCTTGTAACCCATCTTGTCGATCTTCCCGGGAATGGTGAGACCCGGGCGCACCTCTCCGAAACCCGCCTCCTTCTCCACCAGGAACGTCGTCATCGACCGGTGCGGAGCCGCGGCGACCTCCGCGGGGGAGTGTCCTTCGTCACTTCGGCAGAGCACGGCCACCAGGGTGGACGACCCGCCGTTCGTCAGCCACATCTTCTGGCCGTCCAGGACGTACTCGTCCCCCTGCCGCACCCCCTTCGACGAGATCGCGGAGACGTCGGAGCCCAGCGCCGGCTCGGACATCGAGAACGCCCCGCGCACCTCGCCGAGGGCCATCCGCGGCAGGAACGTGTCCTTCTGCTCCTGCGTCCCGTGCTGCTTGAGCATGTACGCCACGATGAAGTGCGTGTTGATGATGCCCGACACGCTCATCCAGCCCCGGGCGATCTCCTCGACGCACAGCGCGTAGGTGAGCAGCGACTCGCCCAGTCCGCCGTACTCCTCGGGGATCATCAGCCCGAACAGGCCGAGTTCCTTGAGGCCTTCCACGATCTCCGTCGGGTAGGCGTCGCGGTGTTCCAGTTCGGTGGCGACAGGGATGATCTCCTTGTCGACGAAATTCCGGACCGTGGAGAGGATTTCCTGCTGCACGTCCGTCAGGCCGGCGGTCTGCGCGAGTCGGCTCATGGCTGGTTCTCCACGTTCTTGCTCGTCGGCTGGTCGGTCTCGGGGCGGCCGGGCTGCTCGCCGCCGCGCTCGGTGAGGTAGGCCGCGGTGGGGACCATCACCTTCCGGCGGAACACGCAGACCAGCGTGCCGTCCTGTTTGTGCCCCCTCGTCTCGACGTACACGATGCCGCGGTCGCTCTTCGACCTCGACGGCGTCTTGTCGAGCACCGTCGTCTCGCCGTAGACCGTGTCGCCGTGGAAGGTCGGCGCCACGTGCCTGAGCGATTCCACCTCCAGATTGGCGATGGCCTTTCCGGAGACGTCGGGGACGGACATCCCGAGCAGCAGGGAATAGATGTAGTTGCCGACGACGACGTTCTTCTTGAAATCCGTCGTCCGCTCGGCGTAGTTGCTGTCCAGGTGCAGCGGATGGTGATTCATGGTCAGCAGGCAGAACAGGTGGTCGTCGTATTCCGTGACCGTTTTCCCGGGCCAGTGCTTGTAGACGGCACCGACCTCGAACTCCTCAAAGGTGCGACCGAACTGCATGTCAGGCCTCCGGCGCTTCGAACTTGGAGGTGCGTTGCATACCGGCCGCGCGGCCCTTGCCCGCGACGACCAGGGCCATCTTGCGGCTGGCCTCGTCGATCATCTCGTCGCCGAGCATCGCCGAGCCCTTCTTGCCGCCCTCCTCCGAGGTGCACCAGTCGTACGCGTCGAGGATGAGCTCGGCGTGGTCGTAGTCCTCCTGCGCGGGGGAGAACACCTCGTTCGCCGCGTCCACCTGCCCCGGGTGCAGCACCCACTTGCCGTCGAAGCCCAGCGCCGCCGCGCGGCCGGCGACCTCGCGGTAGGCGTCGACGTCGCGGATCTGGAGGAACGGGCCGTCGATGGCCTGGAGGTCGTGCGTGCGGGCGGCCATCAGGATGCGCATCAGGATGTAGTGGTACGCGTCCGCCGGATAGCCGGGCGGCTGCTGGCCCACGACCAGGGTCTTCATGTTGATCGAGGCCATGAAGTCGGCCGGCCCGAAGATCAGGGTCTCCAGACGGGGCGAGGCGGCGGCGATCTCGTCGATGTTCACCAGGCCCTTGGCGTTCTCGATCTGCGCCTCGATGCCGATCCGGCCCGCCTCGAAGCCCATCGTCTTCTCGATCTGGGTGAGCAGCAGGTCCAGGGCGACGACCTGCTGCGCGTCCTGGACCTTCGGCAGCATGATGCAGTCGAGGTTCGGGCCCGCGCCCTCGACGACCGTGATGACGTCGCGGTACGTCCAGTGCGTCGTCCAGTCGTTCACCCGCACGACCCGGGTCTTGCCCGTCCAGTCGCCGTTGTTCAGCGCGTCGACGATGTGGTGCCGGGCGCCCTCCTTGGCGAGCGGCGCGCACGCGTCCTCCAGGTCCAGGAAGACCTGGTCGGCCGGGAGGCCCTGGGCCTTCTCCAGGAAGCGCGGGTTGGAGCCCGGCACGGCCAGACAGGAGCGGCGCGGCCGCAGCCGGTTCGCGGGGGCGGCCGTCGGGTGGGTGGGCGTGCTCATGCGGGGACCTCCAGAGGGTCGAGCGTGTTCGCTTTCCGGATCTCGTCGACGATACGGCCGATGATCTCGGTGATGCCGAAGTCCTTCGGGGTGAAGACGGCGGCGACGCCGGCGGCGACGAGGGCGTGCGCGTCGGCCGGGGGGATGATGCCGCCGGCGATCACCGGGATGTCCTGCGCACCGGCCTCGCGCAGCCGGCCCAGCACGTCCGGGACCAGCGCGGCGTGCGAGCCGGACAGGATCGACAGGCCGACGCAGTGGACGTCCTCGGCCAGCGCGGCGTCGGTGATCTGCTCGGGCGTCAGCCGGATCCCCTGGTACACCACTTCGAAGCCGGCGTCCCTGGCCCGCACGGCGATCTGCTCGGCGCCGTTGGAGTGCCCGTCCAGACCGGGCTTGCCCACCAGCAGCCGCAGCCGCCCGACCCCCAGGTCCCGGGCGGTGCGGGCGACCTTCTCGCGGACCAGCGCCAGCGGGGTGCCGGCCTCGGCGGTGACGGCCACCGGTGCGGAGGAGACCCCGGTCGGTGCCCGGAACTCCCCGAACACATCGCGCAGCGCCCAGGCCCACTCGCCCGTGGTGACGCCCGCCCGGGCGCACTCCACGGTCGCCTCCATCATGTTCGCGGTGCCCGCCGCGGCCTTCTTCAGCGCCGCCAGGGCCTCGGTCGCACGGGACTCGTCGCGGTTGTCGCGCCACTCGTGCAGCGCGGCGACGACCCGTGCCTCGTTCTCGGGGTCCACCGTCATGATCGCGGCGTCGAGGTCGGCGGTCAGCGGGCTGGGCTCGGTCGTCTCGTGGATGTTGACCCCGACGATCTTCTCCTCGCCGCCCTCGATCCGGGCCCGCCGGGCCGCGTGCGAGGAGACCAGCTCGGACTTGAGGTAGCCGGACTCCACGGCGGCCATCGCGCCGCCCATCTGCTGGATCCGGTCGATCTCGGCCAGCGACTCCGTGACGAGCTCGTCGACCTTGGCCTCGATGACGTGCGAACCGGCGAAGATGTCCTCGTACTCCAGCAGGTCGCTCTCGTGGGCGAGCACCTGCTGGATGCGCAGCGACCACTGCTGGTCCCAGGGGCGCGGCAGTCCCAGCGCCTCGTTCCAGGCGGGCAGCTGCACGGCGCGGGCACGTGCGTCCTTGGAGAGGGTGACGGCCAGCATCTCCAGCACGATGCGCTGGACGTTGTTCTCCGGCTGCGCCTCGGTGAGCCCCAGCGAGTTGACCTGCACGCCGTAGCGGAAGCGCCGCTGCTTGGGGTCCTCGATGCCGTACCGCTCGCGTGTGAGCCGGTCCCAGATGCGTCCGAAGGCCCGCATCTTGCACATCTCCTCGACGAACCGGACGCCCGCGTTCACGAAGAACGAGATCCGCGCGACGACGTCGCCGAAGCGCTCCTCGGGGACCTGCCCCGAGTCCCGTACGGCGTCGAGGACCGCGAGGGCCGTCGACATGGCGTACGCGATCTCCTGGACCGGCGTGGCCCCCGCCTCCTGCAGGTGGTAGCTGCAGATGTTGATCGGGTTCCACTTCGGGATGCGGTTGACCGTGTAGGTGATCATGTCCGTCGTCAGCCGCAGCGACGGGCCCGGCGGGAAGACGTGCGTCCCCCGGGACAGGTACTCCTTCACGATGTCGTTCTGCGTCGTGCCCTGGAGCTTCCCGGGGTCCGCGCCCTGCTCCTCGGCGACCACCTGGTAGAGCGCCAGGAGCCACATCGCGGTCGCGTTGATCGTCATCGAGGTGTTCATCTGCTCCAGGGGGATGTCCTGGAACAGCCGCCGCATGTCACCGAGGTGCGAGACGGGCACGCCGACCCGGCCGACCTCGCCGCGGGCGAGGACGTGGTCCGGGTCGTAGCCGGTCTGCGTCGGCAGGTCGAAGGCGACCGACAGGCCCGTCTGGCCCTTGGCGAGGTTGCGCCGGTAGAGCTCGTTGGACGCCTCGGCGGTCGAGTGGCCCGCGTACGTCCGCATCAGCCACGGACGGTCCTTCTGACGTTCGGTCATGGGGGACCTCAGACGTTGCGGAAGCGGTTGATGGCGTCGGCGTGCTGCTCCCGGAGCTCCGTGTCGCGCACGCCCAGGCCCTCGCGGGGGGCCAGCGCGAGGATGCCGACCTTGCCCTGGTGGAGGTTGCGGTGCACGTCGTGGGCGGCCTGGCCGGTGTCCTCCAGGGAGTAGACCCGGGAGAGCGTCGGGTGGATCCTGCCCTTGGCGATCAGGCGGTTGGCCTCCCACGCCTCGCGGTAGTTGGCGAAGTGCGAGCCGATGATCCGCTTCAGCGACATCCACAGGTAGCGGTTGTCGTACTCGTGGTGGTAGCCCGAGGTCGAGGCGCAGGTGACGATCGTGCCGCCCTTGCGCGTCACGTACACGCTCGCGCCGAAGGTCTCGCGGCCCGGGTGCTCGAAGACGATGTCCACGTCCTCACCGCCGGTCAGTTCGCGGATGCGGGCGCCGAAGCGCTTCCACTCGCGCGGGTCCTGGTGGTGCTCGTCCTTCCAGAACCTGAAGTCCTCGGCGGTGCGGTCGATGATCGCGGTCGCGCCCATCTTCCGGCAGATCTCCGCCTTCTGGTCGCTGGAGACGACACAGATCGGGTTGGCGCCGCCGGCCAGCGCGAACTGGGTGGCGTAGGAGCCGAGTCCGCCGCTCGCCCCCCAGATCAGCACGTTGTCGCCCTGCTTCATGCCGGCCCCGTTGCGCGAGACGAGCTGGCGGTACGCGGTCGAGTTGACCAGGCCCGGGGAGGCGGCCTCCTCCCAGCTGAGGTGCTTCGGCTTGGGCATCAGCTGGTTGGACTTCACGAGCGCGATCTCGGCGAGGCCGCCGAAGTTGGTCTCGAAGCCCCAGATCCGCTGCTCCGGGTCGAGCATCGTGTCGTTGTGCCCGTCGGAGGACTCCAGCTCGACGGAGAGGCAGTGCGCGACGACCTCGTCGCCCGGGTTCCAGGCGTTCACCCCGGGACCGGTGCGCAGGACGACGCCGGCCAGGTCGGATCCGATGACGTGGTAGGGCAGGTCGTGGCGCTTCGTCAGCTCGCTGAGCCTGCCGTAGCGCTCCAGGAAGCCGAAGGTCGACACCGGCTCGAAGATCGAGGTCCAGACGGAGTTGTAGTTCACCGAGCTGGCCATGACGGCGACGAGCGCCTCGCCGGGGCCGAGTTCGGGCACGGGCACCTCGTCGAGGTGCAGCGACCTGCGCGGGTCCTTGTCGCGGGTGGCCAGGCCGCTGAACATCTCCGCCTCGTCCTTGTGCACGGTCACCGCGCGGTACGACTCGGGGAGGGGCAGGGCCGCGAAGTCCGCGGCCGTGCTGTCCTGCGATTGGATCGCGTCCAGGATTTCCTTCACGGTGATGCCTCCGGCAGATCGGGTCTCCGGCGTCGGGGAAACGCCCGGAGGACCCCTGTGGTCAGGGGGACGGTGCGGTGTGGAGGTGTGCCGTCGGTTCGGCGGATGGTGCGTTGGGCCTGCTCGGTGGAGCAGAAGGGGTGCCTGTGACGCAGGCGTCCGGGCGCGCGGACACGTGGTTCGCGGGGACAGCCGGCGTACGAGAGATCTCTGCACGCCGGCCGCCCGGACTCCTTCAACGTATGGCACTGCGTGACAGGTGGCAAGGCACCCAGTGCCAACAATTTCTCTCACTTGTCATCCTGCGGGCACGCATGAGCAACATCATGGGTGGTATGCCCCCGCGTGCCCGCTTTCCCCGGCGCTATGGCGCGATGCGGTACACGTACGGCGTCGTCGTGCCGAGGGCCGTGAAGCCCAGCCGGCGCAGGATCGGGGCGGACAGGTCCGTCGCGTCGACCTGGAGGAAGCGGCAGCCGCGCCCGGCCGCGATGCGCGCCCGGTGGGCGACCAGCGCGCGGTAGATGCCCCTGCCCCGCCAGGGTGCCGCGGTCCCCCCTCCCCACAGCCCGGCGAAGCCGGTGCCGGGGTGGAGCTCTGTCCGGGCCGAGCTCACCGGCTCGTCACCGGCCAGGGCCACGACCGCGGCGAAGGTGTCCGGGGCGTCCCGGAGGAGGGCCAGGGACCGGTGGCGCAGCCGTGATCCGTCGGTGCCGAAGGCCAGCTCGTGGGCCCGGACCATCAGCTCGATCCCGTCCGCGTCGGTCACGTCGAGCAGCCGGACGCCCTCGGGGAGCGCCACCGGCGCGGTCAGATCCGCCACCGGTGCCACCAGCACGGTCTCCGCCGGTTCCGCGTCGAAGCCGGCCGCGGTGAGCAGCGCGCCCAGCTCCGCCGGGCGGTCGTGTGCGTACAGCTTCCACTCGAAGCTGCCGACACCCCGGGCGGTGTAGTGCTCCACCTGCGCGGCGATCTCCGCCGCCGCGCGGCCGGGGGTCAGGCCGGGAGCCGACCAGAGGACCCCGTTCCAGTCGTCGGGGCCGCCGGTCTGCCGCACCACGTCGCCGACCCGCTCGACGCGCGCGCCGGGGCCGTCGGGCCGGGCGTGCTCGCGCGTCCCGTGGTCGAACAGGGCCAGTACCTCGTCGGATTCCATGCGCGCATCCGAGCACGCGGGTCCGCCCCTCACCACCGGATATCTCGCGAGGAGCGCGCCGCGAGGTGCGGCTCAGTGCTCCTTGAGCGCTTCCTGGATCGTGCGCATGACCTCGTCGAGCGGTGCGTCGGTGCGGGCCACCGCGACCAGCACCTCGCCCTCCCGGGACACCGAGGCGGCCGGGGGCCTCGCGGACTCGCCGCCCACGGTCCGCCCCGCCCCGATCCCGGTCCCGAAGGTCTCCCGGACGATCGCGAACGCGTGGTCGAGCTGCGACTCGACGTCGCCCTGGCCGTCCGCGCGCAGCCACCGCCGCAGCACATGGTTGTGCGCGGTCACCACCGCGGACGCGGCGACCTCGGCGAGCAGCGGGTCGTCATTGCCCACATGGTGGTCGCGCTCGTCGAAGTGGCCCAGCAGATAGCGCGTGAACAGCCGCTCGTAGCGGGCCACCGAGGCGATCTCGGCCTCCCGGAGCGTCGGCACCTCGCGGGTCAGCTGGTAGCGCGCCACGGAGACCGCCGGCTTCGCGGCGTACATCTTCATGACCTCCTTGATGCCGCGGCACACGGTGTCGAGCGGGTGCTCGTGCGCGGGGGCGGCGTTCAGGACGGCCTCGGCCCTGACCAGGGTGTCGTCGTGGTCCGGGAAGATCGCCTCCTCCTTGGACCGGAAGTGGCGGAAGAACGTGCGCCGCGCGACCCCGGCGGCCCCCGCGATCTCGTCGACCGTCGTCGCCTCGTACCCCTTCGTGGAGAACAGCTCCATCGCCGCCGCGGCCAGTTCGCGCCGCATCTTGAGCCGCTGGGCCGCGGCCCGGGTGCCCGCGGGGGTTTCCGGGGCGTCCGTCGCGGCGGAGGTTCGAGGTGACTTGGCGGGTTGGGACATGAGGTGAACGTAACCCATCGGTGCGGGGGAGTGCGCCCGTGGGGGCGGGTCGCCCGGAGGCCCCAGCAGCCCGCCCCATCCCGTGCCCGGTTCAGCGGCGGGCATGTTCCCGGAAGCCGCGCCCCGACTTCCGGCCGAGGCAGCCCGCGGCCACCAGGTGTTCGAGCAGCGGCGCCGGGGCGAGCCCCGGGTCGCGGAACTCGCCGTGCAGCACCTTCTCGATGGCGAGCGAGACGTCCAGGCCGACGACGTCCAGGAGCTCGAAGGGCCCCATCGGGTAGCCGCCGCCCAGCTTCATCGCCGCGTCGATGTCGTCGAGCGACGCGTAGTGCTCCTCGACCATCTTGACGGCGTTGTTGAGGTACGGGAACAGCAGCGCGTTCACGATGAACCCCGCCCGGTCCCCGCAGTCGACCGGGTGCTTGCGCACCTTCACGCAGACCTCGCGGACCGTGGCGTGCACGTCGTCGGCGGTCAGCACGGTACGGACCACCTCGACCAGCTTCATCGCGGGCGCCGGGTTGAAGAAGTGCATCCCGACGACGTCCTCGGGGCGCGAGGTCACCCGGGCGACCGCCACCACCGGCAGGGACGAGGTGGTGGTCGCGAGGACCGCCCCGGGCTTGCACACCTTGTCCAGGACCGAGAAGAGCTGCTGCTTGACCTCCAGGTCCTCGGCGACCGCCTCGACCGCGAGATCGACGTCGGCGAAGGAGTCCAGCGAGCCCGAGGCGGTGATCCGGGCGAGCGCCTCCTCCCGGGCCTCCTCCGTCAGCCGCCCCTTGGCCACCGACCGGCCCAGCGACGCGGCGATCCGCGCCCTGGCCGTGTCCGCCTTCTCCTGGCTGCGCGCGGCGAGCACCACGGCGTACCCGGCCTTCGCGAACACCTCCGCGATGCCCGAGGCCATCGTTCCCGAACCGGCCACACCCACCGAGGACACGGTCCGCCCGGCGCCCGTGCCCGCGTCCTCCTCCGGCGTCCGGGCGTCCGGCACCACGGTGTGGCCGCCCGGCGCGTCGTAGGTGTAGAAGCCGCGGCCCGCCTTGCGGCCGGTCAGACCGGCCTCGCTGAGCTGCCCGAGCACCGGGGCCGGGGCGTGCAGCCGGTCGTGGGACGCGGAGTACATGGCCTCCAGGACCGTGCGCGCCGTGTCGATCCCGATCAGGTCCAGCAGCGCCAGGGGGCCCATCGGCAGCCCGCAGCCCAGCTTCATCGCGGCGTCGATGTCCTCGCGGGAGGCGTAGCGCGCCTCGTACATCGCCGCGGCCTGGTTGAGGTAGCCGAACAGCAGGCCGTCCGCGACGAAACCGGGCCGGTCACCCACGGCGACCGGCTCCTTGCCCAGCTCACGGGCGAGCCGGGTGACGCTCTCCACGGCGGGCGGCGCGGTCAGCACCGAGGAGACCACCTCGACGAGCTTCATGGCGGGCGCCGGGTTGAAGAAGTGCAGACCGAGGACGCGTTCCGGATACCGCGACTCCGCCGCCAGCCGGGTCACGGAGAGGGCGTTCGTGCCCGTCGCCAGGATCGTCGTGGGGGAGACCACCGCGTCCAGCTCCCGGAAGACCTGCTGCTTGATCTCGTACGTCTCGGGCACGACCTCGATGACCAGCTCCGCGTCCGCGGCGGCCCGCAGGTCGGAGAACGTGCGGAAGCGGGCGAGGGCGTCGCGCCGCTCCTGCTCCGTGATCCGCCCGCGGCGCACGGCGCGCGCGGTGGAGGCCTCCAGGGAGGCGACGGCCTGCCGGGCCGCGGCTTCGCTGACGTCGATCCCGACGACCTCACGGCCCGCACGGGCCAGGACCTCGGCGATACCGGTGCCCATCGTGCCGAGGCCGACGACGGCAATGGTGGTGAGAGGGGTGTCCATCACGGGACTCCAGGGTGAGTGACGACTGTGAGGAGCACGGCGGCGCGCGGGGGTCGGGACCGACCTGCGCCCGGTGCGCGGAACTTGCGTGTCGTGGTGCACGGTCCCGGGTGCGCACGGCACACGGGGGGAGGGGACGGGCTCTGTCCCGAGCCACGTCTCACGAACTGCCGAACCGACGAGCACTCCGTGTGGCTGCGTCACCAGGCCACCGGAGCCGGCGGGTGTGTGTCCCGCTCACTTGAGCTTAACCGGCGGGTAACGAGCCCGCCAGCCCTGAAGGGCTGTGCACTGGCACACAGTTCCGCGAACACCCTGTGTGCGCACCGGTAAACTCACCGTCATGGATGAGGAGTTCCGCTCACTGACGGACCGGCTCGGTGGCGAGGCAGGTGAATGCGAGGTCTTCCGCAGGCTCCTCGCCACCGAGGACGACGAGGAGCTGGCCCTCGTCCTCGTCGAACGCGAACGCCCGCTGTGGGCGCGCGAGATCGCTGCCTTCCGGCTCGGCTGCCGGGGCGACCGAAGAGCCTTCGAGGCCCTGGTCCTGCTGCTCAACCACCGTGACCCCGAACGCTGCGTCTCCGCCGCCCACGCCCTGCGGCTCCTCGGCGACCCCCGGACCCCCCGGGCGGCGGCAGCGCTCGCGACCAACGGCCTGCGCACCGGCTACGCCCTGCATCCGGTGCGGCTGCTGACCGTCCTGCGCGCACCCGAATCGGTACCCGCCCTGGTCAGCACCCTGCACCGGCTGCTGACCCCCGACGAGCCGCACTGGCGCGTCGCGCTGGCCTGCGTCGAGGGGCTGGGCAGCCTGGGCGACACCAGGGCCCGCCCCGTCCTGGAGGCCGCACTGCCGCACCCCCGCCTCGGCACGGCGGCGGCGGAAGCGCTCAGCCGGCTGGCGGCGGGGTGAGCGCACGCACGTACCCGACCTCGGGGACCTGGGCTCCGCCCGCTTCGAACGTCTCCTCGGAGCCGTCCGGGCGGAACCCCGCCCGCTCGTACGAGCGCCGGCGTTCCGCGTCCCGGATGACGTCCATGGCGTCGAGATACGCCCGCGGGATCAGCCCCGCGTACGCCCGCTGCCAGCCGCGCACGCGGATCTCCGCCACCGCGGCACAGTCGGCGAGGCGCATCCGGCGTACGCGCGCGCCGGGAGCGTCTGCGGGAGTCGGGGGTGTGGTCACCCCGCCCATCCTGGCGCACGCCCCCGGCGCGGGGCCCGGCAATTTCGGGGCGGGTCGGCCGTGCCCGCGGGGAGACCGGCGCCGCCCCGCCGCGGTCGGCACTCCGCCGACCGCGGCAGGGCGCCGTCGAGGTCCCGTCAGCCGTCAGCCGTCAGCCGTCAGCCGTCAGCCGTCAGCCGTCAGCCGTCAGCCGTCAGCCGTCAGCCGCGGAAGCCGAGCAGGCCGTGCAGTGCGCTGCCCTTCGGGTTCGTGCCCGCCCTGGCGTCCGGGGCGGCCTTCGGTTCCGGCAGGGCGTCGCAGACCGCGTCCGGTCCGCTGCCGACGCCGGCGGGCAGGGTGCCGTCGGTGAGGTAGCGGGCCAGGTGGGCGTCCAGGCACGCGTTGCCGCTCAGTGAGATGCCGTGGTTGCCGCCGCCCTGTTCGACGACGAGGGCCGAGCCCTTCAGCCTGCGGCTCATGGTGACGCCGCCCTCGTAGGGAGTCGCCGCGTCGTCGGTGGCCTGGAGGACCAGCGCGGGCGGGATCGCGTCGTTGCCGACCTCGACGGGTTCCAGCGGCTCCACCGGCCAGGTGGCGCACGGAGCGTTGTACCAGGTGTTGTTCCACGACATGAAGGGCGACTTGCGGTGCGCGCGCCAGGTGTCGTTGCGCCAGGTGCTCCAGTTCCGGGGCCATCCGGCGTCACGGCACTGCACGGCCGTGTAGACGGAGTACCCGTTCTCGCCGCTCGTGTCGACGGCGCCGAAGTCCTTGTACGCCGTGGCGAGCGCGTCCTGGTCCTTGTCGTTGACGTACGCCGCGAACGCCTCGGCGAGGCGCGGCCAGTAGCCGTTGTAGTAGCCGCCCGGCATGAAGGTGTCCTCCAGCTCGGCGGGCCCGACCTTGCCGGCCGCCGGGTGCTTCCCGACGGCGTCGCGCATCGCGTACCAGGCGGCTTCCACCCGGGCGGGGTCCTTGCCCAGGCGGTACGTCGCGTCGTTCCTGGCGACCCAGGCGGCGAAGGCCTTGTGGCGGGCGTCGAAGGCGTGGTCCTGGCCGAGGTTGTCCTCGTACCAGACGCCGTCCGGGTCGACGACCGAGTCCAGCACCAGACGGCGCACGTGCGCGGGGAACAGCTTGGCGTAGACCGCGCCCAGGTAGGTCCCGTAGGAGTAGCCGAAGTAGTTGATCTGCCGGGCGCCGAGGGCCCGGCGGATGACGTCGAGGTCCTTCGCGGCGCTGACGGTGTCCATGTACGGCAGCAGGTCGCCGTGCTTCTCGCCGCACGCGGCGGCGAAGGACGCGGCGCGGTTGCGCGCCGTCCGCTCCGCCGCGGCGGAGTCCGGCACCGAGGCGGGGCGTACCGGGTCGAAGTACTTCGGCAGGCAGTTCAGGGCGGGGGTGCTCTTCCCGACCCCGCGCGGGTCGAACCCGATCACGTCGTACTGCGCGGCGAGCTTCGCCGGCAGCGAGGACGCCACGAAGCCCGCCAGGGAGCGCCCGCTGCCGCCCGGGCCGCCGGGGTTGACCAGCAGCGGGCCCTGGAAGGTCTTGGCGGTGTGCGGGATCCGGGAGAGGGCGAGGGTGACCGGCCGGCCCGACGGGTTGTCATGGTCGAGCGGCGCCCGCACCGTCGAGCACTGCAGCGTCGGGTACGTCGTCGTCCCGCAGTCGGTCCAGGTGAGCGGCGCGGCGGCCGGTGGTGGTGTCGCCGCCCCCTTCCCGGCGGACCGGGGGGATGCTGCGGACACGGTGGACGGTGCGGCGGTCACCAGACCCGCGACCGTGGCACCGACGGCGACCAGGAGTACAGCACGTTTCGTCATAGGGCCTCCAGGGGTCGGGGAGTGCGGCTGTGGGGGCACGGCCCCGGGCGCATGCTTCCCGGATCCGGCGGCGGCGGGACACATACGGCCGAGAGTTGACCCGTTCGATGAGGAGGCCGGCGCGGTCAGAGCAGCGACAGCTGGGTGGGTCCGGGTCCGTCCCCGGGGGCCGCCGGGGACGCGCGGACGACACGGCGGGCGCTGTCCCGGCCGGCCGGGCCGATACCGAACTCGGCCGCCAGTTCGTGCACCTGACGGGTGATCCTCCGCTGGTACCAGGTCGGCGCGTACGCCCCGTCCGCGTACATCCGCTCGTACCGCTCGACCAGGTGCGGATGGTGGAGCCCGAGCCACCGCATGTACCACTCGCGCGCGCCGGGACGCAGGTGCAGGACGAGCGGGGTGACGGAGGTCGCCCCGGCGTCGGCGACGGCGCGGACCGTGGCGCGCAGCTGGTCGGGGCGGTCGCCGAGGAAGGGGATCACGGGCGCCATCAGCACTCCGCAGCCGATGCCCTGGTCCGTCAGCGCGCGCACGACGTCCAGGCGGCGCTCCGGGGAGGGGGTGCCCGGCTCGACCGTGCGCCACAGCTCCTGGTCCGTGAAGCCGACGGAGACGGAGACACCCACCTCGGTGACCTCGGCGGCCTGCCGCAGCAGGTCGAGGTCGCGCAGGATCAGGGTGCCCTTGGTGAGGATGGAGAAGGGGTTCGCGTGGTCGCGCAGGGCCGTGATGATGCCGGGCATCAGGCGGTAGCGTCCCTCGGCCCGCTGGTAGCAGTCGACGTTCGTGCCCATCGCGATGTGCTGGCCGTGCCACCGGCGGGAGGCCAGGTGGCGGCCCAGCAGTTCGGCCGCGTTGACCTTCACGACGATCTGGGAGTCGAAACCGAGCCCGGTGTCCAGGTCCAGATAGCTGTGCGTCCGGCGGGCGAAGCAGTACACACAGGCGTGCGTGCAGCCCCGGTACGGGTTCACGGTCCATTCGAACGGCATCCGGGAGGCCCCCGGCACCCGGTTCACGATCGAGCGGGCCCGGATCTCGTGGAAGGTGATCCCCCTGAATTCCGGGGTGTCGACGGTGCGTGTCGTCACCGCTTCCGCGCCGAAGAGCGCCCCCTCGCCTCCTTTTGCGGTGGTCTCTGCAAGATTGTCCCAGCGCATGTACGCCTCCTCGGTAGCACTGCGCAGAGAATAGAACATATGTTCCCTTGATCGTGCGGGGGGCCGCGCGGGGCCCGATTTTGAGGGGCCGTACCCGAGGTGGTTGGCTCAGCAGCACCCCGAACAACCGAGTGCTGGAGGAACAGGCATGGCGCAGGTCGAGGCCACGACAGAGCGGATCATCGCGGCGGACGCAGAGACGGTGTTCGACGCGCTTGCCGACTACAAGGAGGTCCGGGGCAAGGTGCTGACCGGGCACTTCAGCGAGTACGAGGTCCGCGAAGGCGGTGACGGCGAGGGCACCCTCGTCCACTGGAAGCTCCAGGCCACGAGCAAGCGGGTCCGCGACTGCCTGCTGGAGGTCACCGAGCCCACGGACGGGCAGCTGGTCGAGAAGGACCGCAACTCCTCGATGGTCACCACCTGGACCGTCACCCCCGCGGGTGAGGGCGCGTCCAAGGCTGTCGTCTCGACCGTGTGGAACGGCGCCGGCGGCATCGGCGGCTTCTTCGAGAAGACCTTCGCACCCAAGGGCCTCGGCCGGATCTACGACGAGGTCCTCCAGAACCTCGCCGCCGAGGTCGAGAAGTAACCCTGCTCCCCGCCCTGTTGGCGACGCGGCCGGCCTCACCGGAACGGGTGGTTCTCCGGGACGGCCGGTTGCGCGCCGCAGTGCCTCCCACCGGCGCATAAGCCCTCGGAGTGCGCCGTATGCGCGCCCGGTCGCGTTTGCCCCGCCTTGCCGCCTGATGCGAGAAATAGGCGGCGCAGGTGCGATGAGGGGAGCGTCACGTGGTGGGTGGGATCACTCTGGTGAAGGACGGGCCGGACGGCACGGAGTACGGGCCGCCCGGGACCCGGGCGGAGCCCGGCCCCCCGGTGGCACCGCCCGCGCCGCCCGCCGCCACCGGTCCCGCCGCGCCGCCCGACGGGATCAGCCCCCGACGGGTCCGGCTGGTCTTCCTCGGACTGATGCTCACCCTGCTGCTCGCGGCGCTCGACCAGATGATCGTCGCCACCGCCCTGCCGAAGATCGTCGGCGAGCTGCACGGCCTGGACCGGATGTCCTGGGCGGTCACCGCCTATCTGCTCGCCTCCACCATCGGCCTGCCGATCTACGGCAAGCTCGGTGACCTCTTCGGCCGCAAGGGCGTCTTCCAGTTCGCCATCGTCGTCTTCGTCATCGGCTCGGCCCTCGCGGGCTGGTCGCGCACCATGGACGAGCTGATCGCCTTCCGGGCCGTCCAGGGCATCGGCGGCGGCGGACTCATGATCGGCGTCCAGGCGATCATCGCGGACATCGTCCCGGCCAGGCAGCGCGGCCGCTACATGGGCCTGATCGGGGCGGTCTTCGGTCTCGCCTCGGTGGCCGGGCCGCTCCTCGGCGGGTTCTTCACCGACCACGCCTCCTGGCGCTGGTGCTTCTACGTCAACGTGCCGTTCGGCATCGTCACCCTCGCCGTCATCGCCGTCGTGCTGAAACTGCCCAAGCCCGCGGTCCGGCCCCGGCTCGACGTGCTCGGAGCCCTGCTGCTGGCCGTCGCGTCGACCTGCCTGGTGCTGCTGACCAGCTGGGGCGGCACGGAGTACGCCTGGGGCTCGCGGACCGTCCTCGGGCTCGCCGCCGGAGCCGTCGGGACGGCCCTGCTCTTCCTCCTCGTCGAGCACCGCGCCGCCGAACCCGTCATCCCGCTGCGGCTGTTCCGCGACTCCGTCTTCAACGTCACCTCGCTGGTGGGCGCGGTCGTCGGAGTGGCGCTGTTCGGGGCCGCCAGCTACCTGCCGACGTACCTCCAGATGGTCGAGGGGGTGTCCGCCACCGAGTCGGGGCTGCTGATGCTGCCGATGATGGGCGGCATCGTCATCGCCTCCGTGGTCTCCGGACAGCTCGTCTCGCGCACCGGCCGCTACCGCGTCTACCCGCTCGTCGGCGGGGCCGTCTCGGCCGTCGGCATGTGGCTGCTCTCGCACCTCGGCACCGGGACCTCGGCACTGGAGTACGGGGTCTGGCAGGCGGTGCTCGGCATCGGCATCGGCCTCGTCATGTCGATCCTGGTGCTGGCCGTGCAGAACTCCGTACGCCCCTCCGACCTCGGCACCGCCACCAGCGCGCACAACTACTTCCGGCAGATCGGCGGCAGCGTCGGCGCCGCGATCTTCGGCACCCTGTTCGCCGGCCGGCTCGCGGACGCGCTCGCGGTGCGGCTCCCCTCCGGAGCCGGTCTGCCCGACCCGGAGTCGATCACCCCGCAGCTGGTCCACACCATGGAGCCCGCGCTGCGCGACGCCTACATCCAGGCGTACGCCGACGCGATGCCGCGGATCTTCCTCTACCTGGTGCCGGTGCTCCTGCTCGGCCTCGTCCTCGCCTTCTTCCTCAAGGAGAAATCGCTGGTGTCCCACCACACCCCGCAGACGGCCCCCGACCCGGCCGCGGAGCACTCCACGATCCCGATGGCCCGCACCGACCCCGGCCCGCAGCCGGCCGGCCTCTCCGGGACCCCGGTGCGCGGCTGTGTCCAGCACCCGGACGGCACCGAGGTCGGCCGGGCCGCGCTCACGCTCATCGACGGCCAGGGGCGGCAGGTCGGACGCGGGGCGAGCGGCGCCGACGGGCTGTACGCGCTGAGCGCGCCCGGTGCCGGTTCCTATGTGCTGATCGCAGCCGCGGGCGGACACCAGCCGCAGGCCGTCAGCGTCACCGTCGGGGAGCGGCCGGTGGACCTGGACGTGGTCCTCGGCGGAGCGGGGCGGCTCGCCGGAGCCGTCCTCACCCCCGACGGCGCGCCCGTCCACGATGCCGCGGTCACCCTCACCGACGTACGGGGCGAGGTCGTCGCGACCACCCGGACGGGACGGGAGGGGGCCTACGTCATCAGCGAACTGGTGGCCGGCGAGTACACCCTGGCCGCCAGCGCCCCGGCCTTCCGCCCCGCCGCCCTCCCGGTCAGCGTGCAGGCGGCCCGGGAGACCCGGCAGGACATCGAGCTGGCCGGCGGCGCCGTGCTGCGCGGGATCGTCCGCGCTCCCGGCGGGCGCGCCGTCGAGGACGCCAGGGTCACGCTGCTCGACGCGGCGGGCAACGTGGTCGACACCCTGACCACCGGGTCCGACGGGGCCTTCCGGTTCGTGGACCTGTCGACCGGTGAGTACACCGTCATCGCCGCCGGCTACCCGCCGGTCGCCACCGTGCTCCAACTCCCCGGCGGGGGACGGACCGAGCGCGACCTCCAGCTGGGACACGAGGACTGACGGAGCTCCTGGGAAGGGGTGTACGGGCCCTCCCGTACGCCCCTGCGGAGCCGGAACCCATGCCCCGGCGGGGACGAACCCCGGTCTCCGGCCGGACCGCCCTCCACCTACCGCCCCGGACCGCCCACCGCCCCGGCCCCTCGTGCCCGCCCCGGCCTCAGGCCCGCGGCGCGTTCCGCACCAGTGCCATCAGCGCCTTCGCCCCCGGGCTCATGGCCCGGGACGGCGGCAGCACCACGACGCTCTCGTAGAACGGCCGGCGCGGTCCTTCGACGTCCACCGCGACCAGGCCGCCCGCCTCCTTCTTGCGGGAGAAGTGGTGCGGCACCACCGCGATCCCGAGGCCCTCGTGGACCAGCTCCAGCAGGCTGTGCACGTCGCTGACCTCCAGGGCCACCGTGCGGCGCACCCCCGCCGCGGCGAACGCCTCGTCCGCCGCGCGACGGGGCCCCCAGTCCGGGTGGAAGTCGATGAACGACGCACCGCGCAGGTCCTCCCACGTCACCCGCACACCTCCTGCGGCCAGCGGATGCCCGGGGGAGCACAGGACGACCATGGGCTCCCGGGCCAGCGGCACGAGCTCGCCCCGCCACTCCGGCGGGCTCACGGTCGCCGCGAACGCCAGGTCCAGCCGGCCGCCCGCCACCCCGTCCAGCAGACTCGACGTGCCCTCCTGCCGCAGCCTGATCTCCATGTGCGGGTGCTCCCGGTGGAAGGCCGCGAGCAGCCCGGCCGGGCTGACCCCGGCCACGCACTGCTCCACCCCGAGCGTCAGGGTGCCGCGCAGCAGTCCCCGTACGGCGTCCACGGCGTCCCGCGCCGCCCTGGCACCGGCCAGGGTCCGCTCGGCCTCGACCAGCAGGGCCTGCCCGGCCTCGGTGAGCCGGACCGAGCGGGTGGTGCGGCTGAACAGCGGCGTCCTCAGCTCCTGCTCCAGCGCCCGGACCGACGCCGACAGCCCCGACTGCGACACCGCCAGACGGTCGGCGGCCCGGGTGAAGTGCTGCTCCTCGGCCACCGCCACGAAGTGTTCCAGCTGGCGCAGTTCCATGATTGAGCAATCTAGTCGATGAATCCCAGCGGAATCTCCTGTTGGACCGCTGGATCTTTCTCCGCCAGTCTTGACCGCGCGCACCAGACCTGGCGCGCGACGCCGTGTCCCGTGGAGTGCTCGCATGTACCTTCCGTCCGCCGACCGCTACGACGCCATGCCCTACCGGCGCACCGGACGCAGCGGCCTGCTGCTCCCCGCGCTCTCCCTCGGGCTCTGGCACAACTTCGGAGGCGACCGGACGCCCGAGAGCCAGGGCGCCATCCTGCGCCGGGCCTTCGACCTCGGGATCACCCACTTCGACCTCGCCAACAACTACGGCCCGCCCCCCGGCTCCGCCGAGACCGCCATGGGCCGTGCGCTGCGGACGGACTTCGCCGGACTCCGCGACGAGCTCGTGATCTCCACCAAGGCGGGCTACCACATGTGGCAGGGCCCGTACGGGGAATGGGGCTCCGCCAAGAGCCTGCGTTCCTCGCTGGACCAGAGCCTGACCCGGCTCGGTCTGGACTACGTCGACATCTTCTACTCCCACCGCTTCGACCCGGACACCCCGCTCGAGGAGACGATGGGCGCCCTGCACAGCGCGGTCCGCCAGGGCAAGGCCCTCTACGCCGGTGTGTCCAACTACTCGGCCGAGCAGACCCGCGAGGCCGCCCGCATCCTGAACGAGCTGGGCACCCCGCTCCTCATCCACCAGCCGCGCTACTCGATGCTGGACCGCTGGGTCGAGGACGGACTGCTGGACGCGCTCGACGAGCTCGGCACCGGTTCCATCGCGTACTCCCCGCTGGAGCAGGGCATCCTCTCCGACCGCTATCTGAACGGCGTCCCGGAGGGCTCACGGGCGGCGGGGAGCAGCCCGTTCCTGTCCGCCGAGGCCGTCACCCCGGACCTCGTCGCCCGACTGGGCGCGCTGAACGAACTGGCGCGGGAGCGCGGACAGTCCCTCGCGCAGATGGCGCTGGCCTGGGTGCTGCGCGGAGGGCGGGTCACCTCCGCCGTCGTCGGCGCGAGCAGCGTCGCCCAGCTGGAGAACAGCGTCGCGGCGGTCCGCGGGCTGGAGTTCGGCGCCGACGAGCTCGCCCGGATCGAGGAGCTCGTCCGCGGCACCGGCCGCGTCTGACCCCGTGGGCCGTCCGCCCCCGGGTGACCCGGGTGGCGGACGGCTTCACCGGACTGGACCAGTGACAGATCACCGTGGCTCTGGCCCGGTGCTGTCCCGGCGCGTACCGTGATCCGGCACGAAGATCCTCTTCCCGGGAACGGGCGGGGGACCGACCGACCAGTGACAGGACCGCACAGGTGAAGATCCTCGTCAGCGCCGACATGGAGGGCGCCACCGGAGTGACCTGGCCGGGCGACGTCCTGCCCGGGACCCCGCAGTGGGAGCGGTGCCGTGCGCTCTTCACCTCCGACGTGAACGCGGCGGCCCTGGGCTTCTTCGACGGCGGCGCCGACGAGGTGGTCGTCAACGAGGCCCACTGGAGCATGCGCAACCTGCTCCTGGAGCGGCTCGACGACCGCGTGCAGATGCTCACCGGCAGGCACAAGCCCCTCTCGATGGTCGAGGGCGTCCAGCACGGGGACGTGGACGGCGTCGCCTTCGTCGGCTACCACACGGGCGCCGGCACGGAGGGCGTCCTGGCCCACACCTACCTCGCCAACTCGATCACCGGGGTCTGGCTGAACGGCGTCCGCGCCAGCGAGGGCCTGCTCAACGCCCATGTCGCGGCGGAGTACGGAGTCCCCGTCGTCCTGGTCACCGGGGACGACCTGACCTGCGTGGACGCGCGCGGCTACGCCCCCGGGGCGCGCACGGTCGCGGTGAAGGACCACGTCTCCCGGTACGCCGCCGTGTGCCGCACCCCGGCCCGTACCGCCGCGGACATCAGGTCCGCCGCCGCGGACGCCGCCTCGCTCGCCGTCCGTCACCCGCCGGTGCACTGCGGGTCCTGCACGGTGGAGCTGGAGTTCGACGCGGAGCACCTGGCGGCCGCGGCCACCGTGGTCCCCGGCGTCGCACCGAGCGGCGAGCGGCGCGTCGCCTACACCAGCGGGACGATGTACGACGGTATTCGCACGTTCAAGGCGGTGACGACGATCGTGTCGTCCGCCGTGGAGGAGCAGTATGGCTGAGCCGGACCACCTCACCGGACCGGACCACGGAACCGGAGCGGACCACGGAACCGGAGCGGACCACCGCACCGGAAGCACCGGCACGGGCGCCCCAGGCGGCACCGCCGGGCCGGTCGACGGGCGGGCGCTCGACGAGGTGGTGGCGTTCACCTCCGAGCTCATCCGTATCGACACCACCAACAGCGGCGACGGCACCTGCCGGGAACGCCCGGCCGCCGAGTACGTCGCCGAGCGGCTGGCCGACGCGGGACTGGAGCCCGTCCTCCTGGAGCGGGCCCCGGGACGGACGAACGTCGTCGCCCGGATCGAGGGCACCGACCCGTCCGCCGACGCCCTCCTGGTGCACGGTCATCTCGATGTGGTGCCCGCCATGGAGGGCGACTGGTCCGTGCACCCCTTCTCCGGGGAGGTGCGCGACGGCGTCGTGTGGGGGCGCGGGGCCATCGACATGAAGAACATGGACGCCATGGTCCTCGCCGCGGTCCGCGCCTGGGCGCGCGCGGGCGTGCGCCCGCGCCGCGACATCGTCATCGCCTACACCGCCGACGAGGAGGCCAGCGCGCACGACGGTGCCGGCTTCCTCGCCGACCGCCACGCCGGACTCTTCGACGGCTGCACGGAGGGCATCAGCGAGTCCGGTGCCTTCACCTTCCACGCCGGGCCCGGCATGGCGCTCTACCCGGTCGCCGCGGGGGAGCGCGGCACGGGATGGCTGAAGCTGACCGCCGAGGGCCGGGCCGGCCACGGCTCCAAGGTCAACAAGGCCAACGCCGTCAGCAGGCTCGCCGCCGCCGTCGCCCGGATCGGGGCCCACGAGTGGCCGGTGCGGCTCACCCCGACGGTCCGGGCCGCGATCGTCGAGATCGCCGCGCTGCACCACATCCGGGTCGACCCCGACGCGCCCGGCTTTGACGTGGACGAACTCCTCGCCAAGCTCGGCCCGGCCGCCGCGCTGATCGAGCCGACCGTGCGCAACAGCTCCAACCCGACGATGCTCGAAGCCGGTTACAAGGTCAACGTGATCCCGGGCCAGGCCACCGCCCAGGTCGACGGGCGCATGGTGCCCGGCGGCGAGGACGAGTTCCGCGAGGTGATGGACCGCCTCACCGGCCCCGGCGTCGACTGGGAGTTCCAGCACCGCGAGGTCGCCCTCGAAGCCCCGCTGGACACGCCGACGTACGCACGGATGCGCGCGGCCATCGAGATGTTCGACCCGGGCGCCCACGTCGTGCCGTACTGCATGTCGGGCGGTACCGACGCCAAGCAGTTCTCCCGGCTCGGCATCACCGGCTACGGCTACTCCCCGCTGAAGCTGCCGGTCGGCTTCGACTACCAGGCGCTGTTCCACGGCGTCGACGAGCGGGTACCCGTCGACGCACTGCACTTCGGGGTCCGGGTCCTGGACCAGTTCCTGCGCACCGCCTGACGGTCCGCAGCGCACACCGCACCGCACCTGTCCGACCGAAAGAGGGGGGAACCGACCATGGTGTCCACAGAGGCGTACGGCACGTGGCCGTCACCGATCGACGCGGCGCTGACCGCCGCACAGGACGGCCGGCCGGAGTTCGTCGGCACCGTCGGCGACGAGGTCTGGTGGACGGAACCGCGCCCGGCGGAGGGGGGCCGGCGGGCCCTCGTGCGCCGCCGTGCCGACGGCACCACCGGGTCCGTGCTCCCCGCACCGTGGAACCCGCGCAGCCGCGTCATCGAGTACGGCGGAACGCCCTGGGCCGGTGCCCCGCGCGAGGAGGGCGGGCCGCTGGTCGTCTTCGTCCACTTCCCCGACCAGCGGCTCTACGCCTGGGCCCCCGACGGGCCCGACGAGCCGTGGCCGCTCACCCCCGTGTCGGACGTCGGCGGCGGACTGCGCTGGGTGGACCCGCAGGTGCGGCCGGAGTGCGGCGAAGTGTGGTGCGTGCTGGAGGAGTTCACCGGGGAGGCGCCCACCGACGTCCGCCGGGTGATCGCCGCGGTGCCGCTGGACGGATCGGCCGCGGCGGACCGCGGCGCGGTGCGCGAACTCACCGACGACCGGAACAGGTTCGTCACCGGACCCCGGCTGTCGCGGGACGGCCGCCGGGTCGCCTGGATCGCCTGGGACCACCCGCGGATGCCGTGGGACGGCACCCTCGTGAAGACCGCCGAGGTCACCCCGGACGGCACCTTCACCGGCACCCGGACCCTGGCCGGAGGCCCCGACGAGTCCGTCGTCCAGGTGGAGTGGGACCGGGACGGCTCGCTGCTCCTCGTCTCCGACACCGCGGGCTGGTGGGAGCTCCACCGGATCGGGCCCGACGCCGCGGCCGGGCCCGCCGTCCGGCTCTGCCCCGCGCGGGACGAGGAGTTCGGCGGAGCGCTGTGGAGGATCGGCCTGCGCTGGTTCCAGGTCCTGGACAACGGACTCGTCGCGGTCGTCCACGGCCGCGGCACCACGGCGCTCGGCGTCCTCGACCCGGAGACCGGCGAACTCGTCGACGCGGTGGGCTCCTGGACCGCGTGGGCCGAGACGCTCGCCGTGCAGGACACCCGGGTCATCGGCATCGCCGCGAGCCCCCACACGTCGTACGAGGTGGTGGAGCTGGACACCGCCACCGGGCACACCCGGACCGTCGGCGCGGCCCATCGGGACGCGGTCGACCCCGCCTACCACCCCGAGCCGGTGGTCCGCACCTTCAGCGGGCCGGGCGGCCGCGAGATCCACGCCCACGTCTATCCGCCACGCCACCCCGACCGCACGGGCCCCGAGGGGGAGCGGCCGCCCTACGTCATCTGGGCGCACGGCGGCCCCACCGGCCGCACCCCGCTCGTGCTCGACCTGGAGATCGCCTACTTCACCTCCCGGGGCATCGGCGTCGCCGAGGTCGACTACGGCGGCTCGACCGGCTACGGCCGCGCCTACCGCGAACGGCTGCGCGGACAGTGGGGCGTCGTCGACGTGGAGGACTGCGCGGCCGTCGCGCTCGGCCTGGCCGACGAGGGCTCGGCCGACCGCGACCGGCTGGCGATCCGGGGCGGCAGCGCCGGCGGCTGGACCACCGCCGCCTCCCTCACCCAGAACGACGTGTACGCCTGCGGAGCCATCAGCTACCCGATCCTCGACCTGGAGGGCTGGGCGACCGGCGAGACGCACGACTTCGAGTCGCAGTACCTCGAATCGCTTGTCGGCCCGTACGCCGAGGTGCCCGAGCGCTACCGGGACCGCTCGCCCGTCAACCGCACGGACCGGCTCACCACGCCGTTCCTGCTGCTCCAGGGGCTCGACGACCCGATCTGCCCGCCCGTCCAGTGCGAGCGCTTCCTCGCCGCGATCGAGGGACGCGGCATCCCGCACGCCTACCTCAGCTTCGCGGGGGAGGGGCACGGATTCCGCCGCGCCGACACCGTGCAGCGCGCCCTGGAGGCCGAACTCTCCCTGTACGCGCAGACGTTCGGCTTCGAGCGTCCCGACGTGCCGCGGCTGGAGCTGAAGAAGTGACCCTGCAGCCCCTCGCCCGCGCGGCCCGGCTGCGGCCCGGTGCCCGGGTCGCGGTCGTCGCCCCCAGCGGCCCGGTGCCCGCCGACCGGCTGGAGCGCGGCCTCGACCTCCTCCGGGGATGGGACCTGGACCCCTACGCCGCACCCCACGCGCTCGACACGCACCCGCGGCTCGGCCACCTCGCCGGCACCGACGAGGACCGCGCCCGGGACCTCCAGGAGGCCTGGTGCGATCCGGCCGTGGACGCCGTGCTGTGCGCCAGGGGAGGCTACGGCGCGCACCGCATGGTCGATCTCCTGGACTGGTCCGCGATCCGCGCGGCGGGCCCCAAGGTCTTCGTCGGGTACAGCGACATCACCGTCCTGCACGAGGCGTTCGCGCTGCGGGCCGGATTCTCCACGCTGCACGGCCCGATGACGGCCACCGAGGTCTTCCTGAAGGACCAGGCCACCCAGGAGTCCCTGCGCTCCACCCTGTTCGAGCCCGAGTCCACGCGGACCCTGGGTCTGGACGCGGCGGCCGCGCTGGTGCCGGGCACGGCACGCGGGATCACCTACGGCGGCTGTGTGAGTCTGCTCGCCGCCGACGCAGGGACCCCGGGCGCCCGGACCACCGCCCGGGGCGGGCTGCTGGTGATCGAGGACACCGGGGAGGAGCCGTACCGGCTCGACGGCATCCTCACCCGGCTGCTGCGCATCGGCGCCCTGGACGGGATATCCGGTGTGGTGTGCGGCTCGTGGGAGGGGTGCGGACCGTACGAGCGGATCCGGCCGGTCCTCGCGGACCGGCTCGGCGGCCTCGGGATCCCGGTGGTCGAGGAGTTGGGCTTCGGCCACGGCCCGACCGCGCTGACCGTCCCGCTCGGCGTGCCGGCGGTGCTGGACGCACCGGCGGACGGCGGCCGGTGCACGCTCACCACCGAGGTGCCGGCACTCGTCTGAGGCACGGCACCGCGCGGCGCGCGGCGGAACTCCCCGGCGAACTCGCCCTCCCGTACGTTGACAGAGGTGTGGGCCGTGTCACAGCATGGGCCGGGCCCGGTACTTACCGGTCGGTAAGGTGCCCTCGGTGTGGAGGTCCATGTGTCGCGTGCCGTGCCCAGATTCCGCCGTCCGCTCACCTTGCTCGCGGGGGCGGCGCTCCTCGCCCCGCTCGCTCTGACCGGTGTCCCCCCGGCGTCCGCTGCCGACCGGTACAGCGTCACCGCGCTGGAGTTCACCGTGCGGGCCGGCGACCGGTCCTGCACGGTGGACGCCGACCTCTACCGCCCGGCCGGGGTCGACGCGCGGCACCCGGCCCCGGCCGTCCTCGCCACCAACGGCTTCGGGGGCAGCAAGTCGGACGGCTCCACCGACGTCATCGGCAGGGCCTTCGCCGAACGCGGCTATGTCGGCCTCGTCTACTCGGGCCTGGGATTCGGCAAGTCCGGTTGTCTGATCACCCTCGACGACCCGGCGGCCGACGCCGTGGCGGCCTCGGGTCTCGTCGACTTCCTGGCCGGCACCCGCGCCGCCGACGACGGCACCCGGGCCGACTTCGTCACCACGGACGCACCGGGCGACCCGGTCGTCGGGATGATCGGCGGGTCCTACGGCGGGGCGATCCAGCTGGCGACCGCCTCCACCGACCACCGCGTCGACGCGCTCGTCCCGCTGATCACCTGGAACGACCTGGCCTACTCGCTGGCCCCCAACGCCGCCGGAGCCGTCCGGGGCGTCTCCTCCGACACGCCCGGTGTCTTCAAGTGGCAGTGGACCAACGGCTTCTACCTGATGGGCGAGGGACAGCCCCTGCTGGTCCCGAGCCTGGACCCGTCCCGCTTCGGCAGCCTCCGCTGCCTGCACTTCGCCGAGCGGGCCTGCGACACCATCCGCCTCCTGAACTCCGGCCGCTATCCGGCCGCCGCGACCCGGGAGATGCTGACGTACGCGCGGAGCGTCTCGCCCGCCTCCTACCTCTCCGGCGTCACCGCCCCGACGCTGCTCGTGCAGGGGCGCGCCGACAGCCTGTTCAACCTCAACGAGGCCACCGCCACCTACCGCGCCCTCAAGGACCAGGGCACCACGGCGAAGATGATCTGGCAGGCGTGGGGCCACAGCGGGGGCCAGGTGCCCGGCGAGCTCGACCTCTCCACGGGCGACCTGGAGGGCAGCTACGTCGGACAGCGCATCCTCGACTGGTTCGACCGCTACCTCCACCACGACGAGGACACCTCCACCGGGCCCGAGTTCGCCTACCACCGGGACTGGACGAGCGGCTACGGCACCGCGGACTCCGTACCCGCCGCCTCCCGCACCCTGTACCTCTCCGGCGACGGCTCCCTGGTCCCCGGTCGCGACGAGGTGACCCGCGGCAGCCGCCGGTACAGCAACTGGCTGCTGCCCACCAGCCACTCCGAGAGCTCCCTCGCCGGACTCATCGGCCTGTCCGACCCGGCACCGTACGACACCAAGGGCACCTACCTGGGCTGGAGGAGCGCGCCGCTGACCGCGCCGATGGACGTGGTCGGCGCGCCGAGGGCCACCCTGAAGGTCGTCTCCCCGGCGGCCGAACGGGTCCAGGGCAGCGGCGACGCCGCGGACAAGCTCGTCCTGTTCGCGAAGGTCTACGACGTGGCACCCGACGGGACCCGGACCCTGGTGAACCGGCTGGTCGCCCCGGTGCGCGTCCCCGACGTCACCCGCCCCTTCACCGTCGAGCTGCCCGGCATCGTCCACCGGTACGAGACCGGGCACCGGCTGGAGTTCGTGATCGCCGGGAGCGACACGGCGTACTTCGGGAACCGCGGCGTCAAGCCGGTCACCGTGGTCAGCGCTCCGCAGGACACCGGTGTCCTGGAGCTCCCGGTGGTCGGCTGACCGTCACCCGTACGGCCCTGTTCCACCGCTCCCCGGGCCGGTGACGGAGTCATCCTGGGGTCCGGGACCGCCGCACCCGGTCCCGGACCCCAGGAACCAGCGAAAGGGCCGCCCATGAGCCCCAAGGACGTACCCCGCGGGAACGCGGGAGCCTTCAGTCCCGGCCGCATCGCCGTCACCCTCCTGGCGGTGCTCACGATCGTCTTCATCTGCGTGAACACCGCCGAGGTCACCATCCGCGTGATCATCCCCAAGGTCACGATGCCGCTCTGGGCCGCGCTCCTGGGGGTCTTCCTGGCCGGCGTGCTCTGCGGCGCCTACCTGCTGCGCAGGCGCTCCACGCGGTGACGGCGGAGCCGCTCGCCGTCCGGCCGCGGCGCTGCGGTCTGAAAGCCGCCGCCGGGGGTACGCGCGTCTCGTCGGGCCCCCGGGCCACGACGCGGGACGGCGAACGGCGGAGAGGACATGGACGTGCGGACGGTCGGAGTCGAGGAAGAGCTCCTGCTCGTGGACGCGGGGAGCGGTGATCCCCGCAGACTGTCGACGGCGGTGTTGGCCCTCGCGGAGCGCAGGGCCGCGGGGGACTCCGTGTTCGAGTCCGAACTGCACGATCAGCAGGTGGAGTTCTCCACCGAACCGTGCGGTGCGATGGCGGACCTGGCGCAGGAGATCCATCGCTGGCGCGCCGAGGCGGCCCGCAGCGCGGCCGAGGCGGGTGCCGCGGTGGCGGCCCTCGCCACCTCGCCGCTGCCGGTCAGCCCCTCCATCGGCGAGGACGAACGGTACCGCTGGCTGGCACGGCGTTTCGGTCTGACCGCACAGGAGCAGCTGACCTGCGGCTGCCACGTCCATGTGTCGGTGGAGTCCGACGAGGAGGGCGTCGCCGTCCTCGACCGGATCCGGCCGTGGATGCCGGTCCTGCTGGCCCTCAGCGCGAACTCCCCCTTCTGGCAGGGCCAGGACACCTCGTACGGCAGCTACCGGAGCCGGGTCTGGGGCCGCTGGCCCTCGGCCGGCCCGGTCGAGCTGTTCGGATCCGCGGACCGCTACCACGAGCAGGTCCGTGCGCTCGTCGCCACGGGGGTCCTGCGGGACAGGGGAATGATCTACTTCGACGCGCGGCTCTCGCACCGGTACCCGACGGTCGAGTTCCGGGTGGCCGACGTCTGCCTCGATCCCGCCGACACCGTGCTGCTCGCCACCCTCGCCCGCGGCCTGGTGGAGACGGCGGCACGCGCCTGGCGGGCCGGCGACCCGCCGGACCCGGTCCCGGTGGGCGTGCTGCGCATGGCCGACTGGCAGGCGGCGCGCTCGGGTACGCAGGAGCGGCTGATCCATCCGCTCACCGGAGGTCCCGAGCCGGCCGCCGACGTCGTGCGCGCCCTGCTCGACCACGTCCGTGACGCGCTGGAGGACAGCGGCGACCTCGGGCCTGCCGAGACGGGGATCCGGAACGTGCTGACCCGGGGGACGGGCGCCCGGATCCAGCGGGACCTGCTCGCGGACTCGGACAGTCTGCGCACCGTCGTGACCGAGTGCGTCGCGAGGACCCGCGGCTGACGACGGACCGCCCGCCCTCGTCCCCCCGGTGCCCTCGCCGGACGGGGGGCGAGGGGCCGAGGACCGTCCGGGGAGAGCGGCGCCGCCCGGCGGCCGGGCCACGCGCCGGTCTCCGGACTCCGTGGCACGGGCACGGGCACGGGCACGGTGCCAGGGCCGGCCGCCGGACTCCGTGGGACCGGCACGGTGCCGGGTCCGCTCTCCGGTCCCCGTGGGACGGGCACGGTGCCGGGGCCGCGCGGCGCCGCTCGCCCGCAGGGTCAGGCGGACGCGTTCCGGTCGACGTACTCGAAGACCGAGCCGTCCGGGTGGAGGGCGATCAGGTTGCGGCCCGCGGGGGTGGGCAGCGGGCCCGCGACGACCTTCCCGCCCGCCCTGGTGAGCGCGGCGTGCGCCTCGTCGACGTCCTTGACGGCGATGGTCGCCGACACCTTGCGCAGCACCTCGATCTCGGCCTCCGGGCCGCTCATCAGCAGGAAGCAGCCGATCGCGGCCACCGAGACCCCGCCGCGCTCGAAGCGCAGTGCCGGAGTGCCGGTCAGGCCCTCGTAGAAGGCCACCGAGGCCTCCAGGTCGTCGACACAGATGCGCAGCGTGGTTCCCAGGATCTCCATGCCCACGAGGGTAGTTGCCGACCCGTTCCGATGTGATCCGTTCCCCGTGCCCGCCACCGGATCACGCCCGGCAGAGCACCTCGCCGTGGGGCACCATGAACCATCCGTCGGGCTCCTCGCCCCACGCCCGCCAGGCGTCCGCGACCGCGGCGAGCTCCGCGGGGCTCGCGTGACCGCCCTGCACGGCCAGCTCCGCGTACACCGACGCGGTCGTGCGGTCCGCCCACAGGGAGCTCCACCAGGCACGGTTCTCCGGGGTGGCGAAGCACCAGGCCGCCGCGGTCGGGGCGATGTCGGTGAACCCGGCCTGCCGGGCCCAGGACAGCAGCCGGCGTCCGGCGTCCGGCTCCCCGCCGTTGGCGCGCGCCACCCGGCGGTACAGGTCCTGCCACTCCGGCATCCCGGGCACCTCCGGGTACCAGCTCATGGCCCCGTAGTCGCTGTCCCGGGCCGCGACGACACCGCCCGGCCGGCAGACCCGGCGCATCTCGCGCAGGGCCCGCACCGGATCACCCACGTGCTGGAGCACCTGGTGGGCGTGCACCACGTCGAAGGAGTCGTCCGGGAAGTCCAGGTCGTGCACGTCGGCGATGGCGAACTCGACGTTGTCCGCACCGCGTTCCGCGGCGGCCCGGGCCGCGCGCTCCAGCACGTCGCCGCTCGCGTCCACCGCGGTGACCCGCCCGGGCGCCACCAGCGCGGCGAGGTCCGCCGTGATGGTGCCCGGGCCGCAGCCCACGTCCAGCACCGTCCGCCCCGGACGCAGCTCCGGGATCAGGTACGCCGCCGAGTTGGCGGCGGTCCGCCACCGGTGCGAGCGCAGCACCGACTCGTGGTGACCATGTGTGTAGACGGCTGTTTCCTTCGGCATGACCGGCGTCCCCTCTCGGACCTGAGTCGCGGGCGATGACGCCGACGGTACGCCGGGATGTCGCAATCTGAGACAGGCGTCTCGTCATTCGGTCGACTAGACGGGCATCGGGCAGTACACCGTCAGGCCCTCGGGCAGCTTGTCGATCAGCAGCTCCGTCCCGGAACGGGCCACTTCGCCGTCGAAGGCGTACGGGGTGCCCGGTGCGAGCCCCGCGAGCCTGACCCGGCGGCGCCGCACCGCGGCGTGGACGGGGGACCGGGTCAGCGGCCCGGCGACGGCCGCGGCGAGCAGCCGGACGCCGGGGGTCCGCCCGCCGTGCACCACGCGCACGTCCAGCAGACCGTCCGCCAGGTTGTGGCGGCGGCCCGGAGCCGGTCCCACCCGCTGGAAGAGCCCGTTGCCCACGAAGAGCAGCCACAGCGGGCGCCGCTTCCCCTGGAGTTCGGCGGTCAGCGGGTGCGCGCCGCGCAGCGCCTCGAACGCCGCGAGCACGCCCGCGGGCCAGCCGCCGATCCTGGGTGCCCAGTGCTCCCGCGTCCGCACCAGCTCCGGATAGACACCCAGGCTGAAGGCGTTGAGGAAGTAGCCGGGCGCTCCCTCCGGGCCCTGCGGCCCCGGCCGGAAGCGGCCCAGGTCGACCCGGACCGCGTCGCCCGCGGTGAGGGCCGTCACGGTGTCGTGGACGGTCTCGATGCCGAGGTCGTAGGCGAAGTGGTTCAGTGTCCCGCCGGGGAACACGGCCAGCGGCACCCGGTGCTCCGCCGCGACGGCCGCCGCCATGTTGACCGTTCCGTCGCCTCCGCAGACCCCGAGCGCCTCGCCCCGTTCGGCCGCGTCCTCCAGGCATCCGCGCAGGTCGGCGGGCGCGCACTCCACCGTCTCCGCGAGCGGCAGCGCGTCGCGGATCAGGGCCGCCGCGTTGGTCGCGGAACCGGACTCGCGGTTGACGACGACCACCAGGTCCTTGCCGGCGAGCAGGGCCGGGGCCGCGGCCGGCGGCCGGCCCGGTGCGGGCAGCTGTCCACGGGTGGGGACGACACCCCGCAGGGCGAACGCCGCGCCGACGCCGAGCACCGCTCCGGCCACCACATCGCTCGGATAGTGGACCCCGGTGTAGACACGGGAGGCCGCCACGGCCGCCGCCACCGGCGCGACGACCGCGCCCCAGCCCTTCGACTCCAGCGCGACCCCCGTCGCGAAGGCCGCGGCCGACGCCGCGTGCCCCGACGGGAAGGAGGTGGTGAATGGCTGCCGCTTGAGCTGCCGCATGACCGGGACCATGTCCAGTATCGGGCGCTCCCTGCGCACCGCCTGCTTGCCCACGGTGTTGATCGCGGCCGAGGCGACCGCCAGCGAGGCGACCCCGCGCAGGGCCGCCCTGCGTGAACGCGCACTGGAGCCCAGCGCCGCCATGCCCGCGGCCGCCCCGAACCACAGCAGCCCGTGATTGGCGCTGCGGCTCAGCCGGGGCAGCACGGCATCGGCGCCGGGCCAGTGTCTTTCGGCCACGCCCTGGAAGGCGGCGACATCGCGCTGCTGGAACCGGGCGCGCCAGTAGCCCGGGGAGGAAAGGCTGCTCAAGGGGGACATGGGAGAGCGAATACCCTGCGACCGCGCGATGAACCAGGCGGCCCGCGGTGTGAGATCCGCCGGCCGCCGCCCGGGGCGTGCCCGGCGGCCCGGACCGCCGCCCCTCCGGGTCGCGGCGCCGCTCACTCCCCGCCGGTGCTCCGCCCGTCCCGGACCGAGTGCCGCCCGCTCCGGGCCGGGGCGTTGCCCGGACGAGTTCCGGCCCGTTAGCCTGCGTTCGTGATTCCGGCCATTGACCGGAGTGTCGAACGAGATGGGTGGGCGATCATGGGGCGACTCGTCCCTGCGGTGACCAGGGCGCTGGATGTTCTCGAACTCTTCCTCCAGGGAGAGGGAACCCTCTCCGCCCCCGAGGTCACCCGCAAGCTCCAACTGCCGCGGACCACGGTCCACGAACTGCTCACCACGCTCGCCGCCCGGTCCTACCTGGTCACGGTCCCCGGGCAGCCGGGCCGCTACCGGCTGGGGGTGCGCACCTACCAGCTCGGCAGCCGCTACGCCGAACAGCTCGACCTCGCGGCCGAGGGCCAGCAGGTGGCCCGTGAGGTCGCCGAGACCTGCGGCGAGACGGTCCACGTGGCGATCCTGGAGGACACCGAGGTGATCTACATCGCCAAGGTGGACTCCACACACGCCGTGCGGATGGTCTCCGCCGCGGGCCGGAAGCTGCCCGCCCACTGCACGTCGGTCGGCAAGCTGCTGCTCGCCGCACTCCCGGAGGCGGAGCTCGACGCCCGCCTGGACGGACGCGAGCTCGTCGCCATGACCGACAACAGCCTCACCGACGCCGCGGAGCTGCGGGCCGCGCTCGCGGTCGTCCGCAGGCGCGGCATCGCGGTGGAGCACCGCGAGTCGAACCCGGACGTGAGCTGTGTGGCCGCCCCGGTGCGGGACCGGTCGGGGCGGGTCGTCGCCGCGCTGTCCATCTCCGTGCCGATGATCCGCTGGAGCGAGGAGCGCGAGGCGGAGCTGGCGCAGCTCGCGGCGGGCGGCGCGGACGCCCTGTCCGGCCGGCTCGGACACCACCGGGGGCAGATGTGAGGGCGTTCCCCGAGGTGGCGGTGCGCGAGGCGGCCGAGCTGGGGGAGGGGCCCACCTGGGATCCGGCCGCCGGGCGGCTGATCTGGGTCGACATCCTCTCCGCCCGTGTGCACACCTACGACCCGGCGACCGGCCGTCGCACGGTCATGGCCACCGGCCAGCACGTCGGCGCGGCGAAACCGCGCGAGGGCGGCGGCCTCGTGGTCACGCTGCGGGACGGCACCGGCCTGTACGGCGCCGACGGGGCCTTCTCCTGGCTGGCCCGTGACCCCGTCCCCGGCCGGCGCGGCAACGACGCCGCCGTGGCACCGGACGGCGCCCTCTGGGCCGGCACGATGCGCTACGACGAGGCGGAGGGCGGCGGCACCCTCTCCCGGATCGCCCCGGACGGCACGGTGCGCACCGTCCTCGACGCGGTGACGGTCAGCAACGGCACCGGCTGGAGCCCGGACGGCCGGCTCATGTACTACGTCGACACCCCCACCCGGCGTGTCGACGTCTTCGACGTGGACGGGGAGCGGGTCCTGAACAGGCGCCCCTTCGCCGACCTCGGGCAGGTCCCCGGATGGCCCGACGGACTGACCGTGGACGCCGAGGGCTGCGTCTGGGTCGCCTTCTGGGACGGTGCCGCGGTCCGGCGCCTCACCCCCGACGGGCGGCCCGACCTGGTCGTGGACCTGCCGGTCCGGCGGCCCACCGCGTGCGCGTTCGGCGGATCCGGGCTCCGCGACCTCTACGTCTCCACCGCCCGGACCGGCCTGGCCGCACCCCACCCGCTGTCCGGCTCCCTGCTCGTGCTCCCGGACCTGGGCCAGGGGCTGCCGGGGACGCCGTTCGCCGGCTGAACGGAGCCGGGGACCCCCGGGCACCCGCGCGGACCCGGTGACGGAGTGCACCGGACCCGGGGACCCCCGGGCGCCTGCGCGGTACCGGTGTGCGCCGGACCCGGGGACCCCTGAGCACCTGCGTGGGACCGGAGTGCACCGGCCCTGAGGCCCCGCACGCCTGCGCGGTACCGGAGCGCAGACCTCCGCCACCTCCGGCGCCGGTCCGGGGGCGGACCCCCCGGAATCTCCGTATAAAGGGGCCTGAAGGCGACGCAGGCGGAGGGAGGTCCCGGGATGCACTGGAGCGAGCGGGAGCCGCCCCGCCCGGGGGAGGACCACGGCCCCGTCCGGTACGGGCCGCCCGCCCCCGACCCCGGCCTTCCCGTGCTGCCCGGGCTCGCCGCCGTACTGGCCGCGTCCGCCGGCCGGACGCGGCCGGAGCCGCCCGGCGGCGGGACGCTCCTGCGCGAGGCGGCCCGCGGCTACTGGGAGCGCCGCGGCCTGCACGGCGGGCCCGGGGACATCGCCGCCGCCCCGGGGATCCAGCCGCTGCTGCTCGCCCTGATCGCCGCGCACGGGGGCGACGTCCTCATGCCCCGGCCGTGCCCCGCCACCTGGATGCCGCAGGCACGGCTGCTGGGCCGGCCCGCCTACCAGGTGCCGACGCCCGCCGAGTGCGGCGGGGTCCCCGACCCGTACGCCCTGCTGGAGACCGTGCGCAGGGTGCGCGCCGAGGGAGGCAGGCCCCGGCTGCTCCTGATCTCCGTGGCCGACGACCCGACGGCGACCCTCGCCCCGCCCGAACTCGTCCGCGAGGCCTGTGAGGCCGCGGTCTCCGAGGGGCTGCACGTGGTCAGCGACGAGACCTGGCGCGACACCGTCCACCGGCCGCACGACACCGTCCTGCTCAGCCCGGCCGAGATGTGCCCCGACGACGTCACCGTCCTGTCCGACCTCGCCGGAGCGCTCACCCCGTCCGCCTGGCCGGTCGCCGTCGCACGCTTCCCGGCCACCGCACGGGCCGCCGCGCGCCGCGCCCAGGTCCTCGACGTCCTCACCGCGCTCGGCGCCCTCGTCGCGGAGCCGGTGGCCAGGGCCGCCGCCCACGCCCTGGACGAACCCGACGCCGTCCGGGAGAGGATCCGGCAGGCGGCCCGTCTCCAGGCCCGGGTGGCGTCCGCCGCACACCGCGCGGTGCTCACCGCGGGCGCGCTCGCCCGGCCGCCGCAGGCCGGCCGCCATCTCTACGCCGACCTCGGTCCGCTGCGCCCCCGGCTCGCCGCACGCGGCGTCACGGACTCCATGGAGCTGGAGGACTACCTGACGAAACGTATCGGCGCCCCCGCCCCCGGCGGGCACCGGTTCGGGGACGACCCGGTGGCGCTGCGGGTGCGGCTGAGCACCGGACCGCTGCTCGGTGCGACCCCGGAGGAGCAGCAGGAGTCCCTCACCGCGCTGGAGCCCCTGGAATTGCCGCACGTCGCCCGGGAGCTGAGCATGCTCGCAGCAGCCCTCGACGAACTCCGATGACAGGAGCCTCTCGATGACGGAACAGACCGAGCGCCCGCTCACCGGCGCCGGCCCCGCGCCCGTCCGCCCTCCCGTCGCCGCTCCGCGCCGTCTCGGCGAGCTCCGGACCTGGCCCCGCAGTTTCGCGGACCGGCTGACCGCTCCGCTCCCGGGCGTCAGGGGCATGACCCGGCTGGCGCGGGAGCGTGCCATGCGCCCCGACGCCGAGGGCCTGCGGGGCGTCCACCGGCTGCCGTACGCCCCCCAGCCGCTGCCCGCGGCGGGCCCGGACACCCTGGCCGTCACCTGGGCCGGGCACGCCAGCTGGGTGGTCCGGGCCGGCGGGCTCACCGTCCTCACCGACCCGGTCTGGTCACGGCGCATCCTGGGCACTCCGGCCCGGATCACCCCGGCGGGCGTCCGCTGGGAGGAACTGCCTCCCGTCGACGCGGTCCTGATCAGCCACAACCACTACGACCACCTGGACGCGCCCACACTGCGCAGGCTGCCGAGGGACACCCCGCTGCTGGTGCCCGCCGGGCTCGGCCGCTGGTGCCGCCGGCGGCGCTTCACCTGTGTCACCGAACTCGACTGGTGGGAGTCGGTGGAGCTGGGCGGCGTCCGGTTCGACTTCGTGCCCTCCCACCACTGGTCCAAGCGCACCCTCCTGGACACCTGCCGGTCCCTGTGGGGCGGCTGGGTGATCGACGACGGCGGCGGGCACCGGCTCTACTTCGCCGGGGACACCGGCTACGGCCACTGGTTCAAGGAGATCGGCCGCCGCTACCCCGGTCTGGACCTGGCCATGCTGCCCATCGGCGCGTACGAACCGCGCTGGTGGCTCTCCGACGTGCACACCGATCCGGAGGAGGCCGTGCAGGCCTACACCGACCTCGGCGCCCGGGCGATGGCGCCGATGCACTGGGCGACCTTCCTGCTCTCCGCCGAACCGGTGCTCGAACCGCTGAACCGGCTCCGCACCGCCTGGCAGCAGGCCGGGTACCCGCGGGGCGACCTCTGGGACCTGCCGGTCGGCGGCTCGCGCGTCCTGACGGGCTGACGCGCCCCGTCGGCCGGCCCCTCAGCCCGCCGTGCGGGCCCTCAGCCGGCGCCACAGCGCGGGGGTGCCGCTGATCAGCACCGTCAGCGCGATCGCCGCGGCCACGCCCTCCCACGGCTCCGGGAACAGCGAGCCGCCGAGTATCCCGATCAGCTGGTACGTCGCCGCCCAGGCCAGACAGGCCGGCACGTCGCCGCGGGCGAACCGCCGCAGCGGCATCCGGGCGAGCAGACAGGCCAGCATGACCGGGATGCGCCCGGCCGGCACCAGCCGGGACAGGACCAGCACGGTCCCGCTCTGCTCCTCCAGCTTCCGCTGCGCCTGCGCCAGCCGCTCCGGCGCCGCCCGGCTCGTCAGCGCCTCCAGCCACTTCGAACCGTGCTCCGAGCTGACCCCGCGCCGCCCCAGCCAGTACAGGCCCAGGTCCCCGAGGAACGCCGCGGCCGACGCCACGGCGAAGACGATCAGCAGGGCGAACGGCGAGCTCTGGTGCAGCGTCACGACGGCCGCCGTACTCACCAGCGCACCCGTCGGCACCACCGGCACCAGCGACCCCAACGCCACCAGCAGGAACAACGACGGGTAGGCGACGGCCTGCTGCGTCGACTCGGCCGGGACCTGCCGCAGTACTTCGTCGATCACCTACGGGCCTCCGGCCTCACATGCTCGCCGTGCCCCAGCCGGTGCACCGCCACCCCCGGTGCTACCCGGGACGCCTGCCGCACGAACTCGTCGCCCGGCGCGTGGAACTCGTGCGGCCGGATCCCGTCCATCCCGATCGGCCAGTACGTGCCGTAGTGCACGGGCACCGCGGACCGCGGCTCCAGCAGGGCCAGCACCTGGGCCGCGCGGGTCGCGTCCAGGTGGTGGTGGCCCAGGTTCGGCCCCCAGCCGCCGACCGGGAGCAGCGCCACGTCCACCGGCCCGACCGCCTCGGCCATGGTGTCGAACAGCCCGGTGTCCCCGGCGAAGTAGGTACGGGCCTCGCCCTCGACGACGTACCCCAGAGCGGGCACCCGCTGCGGGCCGACCGGCAGCCGGCGCCCGTCGTGGAGCGCCGGGACCGCGCGGACCCGGACCTCGCCGACCCGCACCACGTCCCTGGCGGCCACCTCGGCGATCCGCAGCCCCCGCGCCCGGCGCAGCAGACGCAGGCCCGGGACGGCCCCGACCGCGCCGCGGGGCACGATCAGCAGGCTGCCGGGGGCGAGGCGGGCCAGGGAGGGCAGATGCAGGTGGTCGGAGTGCAGGTGGGAGATCAGGACGGCGTCGGCGACCGCCGCCCGGGGCGGCGGGACCTCGCCCCGCCGGCGGCGCAGATGCGCGAAGCGGCGCGCGAACAGCGGGTCGGTCAGCACCCGGACCCCGGAGTCCTCGATCGTGCAGGTGGCATGACCCCACCAGGTGACCTCCACCGCCCCGCCTCCTCGCCGTCCTGTGCTCTCGTCCCTCCGGTGCGTGCGTCCCGTGCGTGCCCGCGACACCCCGCCGTACGCGTACGAGGGTAGGCGGTCCGCGCCCCTCGCACGCCGGAGTGCTCCCGCACGCCGGACGCGAAAAGGAAGCGAGTGGCTACGGAGGGCTACCGCACGGGTAGGCTGACCGGGGGACATCCGAGTGCGGGGAGACCGGTTCATGGGCGAAGGCGGCGCGGAGGTACGGGTGGCGGCCATCGCCAGTCTGACACCGCTGGAGGAGCTCGACGGCGACCCGTTCCTCGTCGACACGCGCAGCCAGCAGGCCATGTGCGCCCGCTGGGCCGCGGGCCGGGGATACGTCGTCACCCGCCAGCTCCGTGTCCACGGGCTGCGCCCCGATCACCACGCCCTCTGGGCGGACGTCGACAGCGGACAGGTCGACCTGTTCGTGGCCCCCAACCCCCGGGTGCTGGCCCGTGCGCTCGCCTCGGTGCCGGAGTTCGAGCGGGAGTGCGGCCGCCGCGGTGTGCGCGTCGAGTTCGCCGGACTCGACGAACCGGCCTACACCGCACGTGGCAAGGCCGGAGTCCACCGCAGGCTCTCCATGCCGACCGCCGGGTACGACGGCTGCTGAGCCCCCGTGGGCGGGCCGGGGCTCCGCCGGACCACGAGCGTGCTGTGAAAAGCTTGGCGCGGGCCCGTGACGCACACCGGGCCCGGACGTGAGGTGGAGCGGCGTGAGTGACCGGCGATGGCGCAAGGCGGGGGGAACCCTCGTACGCGTGGTTGCGGTGTGGGCCGTCTCCACCCTCACCATGCTGGCGCTGGCCGGGATCCTGCCGGACTTCCGGCTCCAGGCCGACGACGGCGACACGGTCACCAGGACCGCCTTCACCGCGGCCTGGGGTGCCGGCGCGTTCGGGCTGCTCTCCGCCCTGGTGTGGCCCGTGCTCGTCAGGGCGCTGCTCACCGTCCCGGCGCTGGTGCTGGGCGCCCTGGTCTTCTTCCTCAACGGCTCCCTGCTGCTGATCGCCCTGCGGCTCATCCCCGACGGGCGCGGCGACGCCAACCCGGAGACGGCGGTCGTCGTGGCGGCCGTCATGTCCGCCGTCGCCTCCGCGACCTCCACCGCCCTCGCGGTCCGTGACGACGACGCCTACCGGCGCAGGCTCTCCCGTCTCGCCGACCGGCGCCGCAGACGGAGCGGTGTGCCGCTGGACCCGGACGGACGGCGCGGCGGCCCGCCCGGGATCGTGTTCGTCCAGCTCGACGGTGTCGGCCACGAGGTGCTCCGGCGGGCTGCGGCGGACGGGATCATGCCGACGGTGGCCGGCCTCCTCGCCGACGAGGCGGGCCACCGGCTCACCCCGTGGACCACCGACTGGTCCAGCCAGACCGGTGCCAGCCAGCTCGGCATCCTGCACGGCAGCAACTTCGACGTGCCGGCCTTCCGCTGGTTCGAGAAGGAGACCGGCACCGTGATGGTCTCCAGCAGACCGGCGAGCGCCCTCGAACTGCAGCGCAGAGCCATAGCGCGCACCCACGACGGCGGCCTGCTCACCGTCGACGGCGCGAGCCGGGGCAACCTCTTCAGCGGTGGCGCGGAGGAGCTGGCTCTGGTCCTCTCGATGGCCGCCAGGCGCGGCAAGGGGCGCAGCTCGCGGGCCGGCTACTTCGCCTACTTCTCCGACCCCGCCAACGCCGTCCGCACCGCCCTGTCCTTCGCCGCCGAGGTGGTCCGGGAGATCGGCCAGTCCGTCCGGGCCCGGCTGCGGAAGGAGACCCCCCGGGTCAAGCGCGGCGGGCTCTACCCCTTCATCCGGGCGTTCGCGACCGTCGTCGAACGCGATGTGGTGGTCGCCGCCGTGATCGGCGACATGTTCGCCGGACGCACCGCGGTCTACGCCGACCTGGTCGCCTACGACGAGGTGGCCCACCACTCCGGGCCGCACAGCAGGGACGCGGAGAAGGTCCTGTCCCGGCTCGACCGCTCACTGGGCCTCATCCTCAAGATCACCGACCACGCCCCGCGCGACTACCGGATCGTGCTGCTGTCGGACCACGGCCAGAGCCCGGGGGAGACCTTCGCGGGGCGGTACGGACTCACCCTCAAGGACCTCGTACGGGCCGGCTGCGGGCTGCCCGTGCCGCGCCGGGCCCAACGCACCCGCAGCGCCTCGGAGGCCCGCGACGCCGTGCGTATCGCGCTGCACCGGCCCGTCGCCGGGGAGCAGGAGGCGCAGCACCCCGCCAGCTCCTCCGATCCGGTCGTCCTCGCCTCCGGGAACCTCGGGCTGCTGTCCTTCCCGGACATCGAGGGCCGGGCCTCGCGCGAGCAGCTCGACCGCCGCTATCCCGCGCTGCTCGGCACGCTCGCCGCCCATCCGGGGATCGGTTTCCTGCTCGTGCGGAGCCTGCGGCACGGATCGGTGGTGCTCGGGCGCGACGGGGCCGAGGTCCCGCTGGCGGAGCTGACGGACGGGGAGGGGCCGATCGCCGCCTTCGGCCCCGGCGCGGCGGACGCGGTGCGCCGGACCGACGGATTCCCGCACGTCGCGGATGTGATGGTCAATTCGATGTACGACGCCGCATCCGGCGGGGTCCACGCCTTCGAGGAGCAGATCGGTTCGCACGGCGGGCTGGGCGGCGAGCAGTCGCGGCCGTTCCTGCTCTGGCCGCGGACGCTGACGGACCCGCTCGACGCGGTCGCCGCCGACGCCCCCCGGAACGCCTCCCCGGACACCGCGGCGGGCGTGCCCGCCGCCGGGCCGGTCGGGGCGGAGGCGGTGCACCGGGTGCTGGCGCGCTGGCTGAGGGAGCTCTCCGGCCCCCAGGTGCCGCTGCGGCAGGAGGGCTTCACGGGGCTGGAGCGGGTGGACGTACCGCTCCCGGACGGCCAGGCCGGCGCCGGTTCGCCCGGCGGGCCCGCCGGTCCGGCCGGGGAAGGCGCGGCGGCGCGCGGCGAGGCAGCGGACCAGGGCGGTGCCCCGCTGCCCTCCCACGGAACGGACCAGGGAGACCCGGCGGGCCGCCTCGGCGAGGGGCCGGTGCGTGCGCTGCGTCCCCTCCCGCCCGTCCAGGACCCCGGCGACGCCGTTCCCGGCACGCGGAGCTGACGGGGCCGGGGGCCACCGGGCCGCGGCTCAGGCGCTCGCGCGCCGCACCAGCGTCGGAGGGAACACCACGGACGGTGCGGGCCCCTCCGCCGGGCGGGCGATCTGTCTCAGGAGGAGCCGCGCCATCTCGGCCGCCATCTCCTCCACCGGCTGACGCACGGTCGTGAGCGGCGGATCGCACGCCACCGCCGCGTTGCTGTCGTCGAAGCCCACCACCGCCACGTCGCCGGGCACGTCCCTGCCCGCCCGCAGCAGGACCGGGAGTGCGCCCAGCGCCATCAGGTCCGAGGCGATGAACACCGCGTCCAGACCGGGCCGTTCGCGGAGCAGGTGCCGCATCGCCGCCGCCCCGCCGGAGTGGGTGAAGTCCCCCTCGGCGGTCACCACGTCCGTGATGCCGTGCCGCGCCAGTGCGTCCAGGAAACCCGTCAGACGCACCTGCCCGGCCGGCATGTCCTGCGGTCCCGCGATCGTTCCGACCCGCCGGCGCCCCAGCGCCGCGAGGTGGTCGGCCGCCAGCTGCGCCCCGGCCCGCTGGTCCGCCTCGACGTAGGTGAGCGGCGAGGACCTGAGGGGCCGGCCGGCCAGCACGGCGGGCAGCCGGGTGTCGTGGAGCAGCCCCGGCAGCGGGTCGTCGGCGTGCGAGGAGATCAGCACCACGCCGTCGACGTGCCCCTGGCGCAGGTACGACAGCAGCTGGTCGCGGGACGGTTCGTCGTCGGAGAGCATCAGCACCATCTGGATCCCCGCCGGGCGCAGCACGTCCATCAGGCCGCCGACCACCCGCCCGAAGTGCGGGTCGGAGAACATCCGGCCGATGAACGGCTCGGCGACGGGACGCCGTTCGCGTTCCGAGACCACCAGGGCGATCGAGTCCGTCCGCCGGGTCACCAGGGAGCGCGCGGCACGGTTCGGGACGTAGCCCGTGGTGGCCACCGCCGCCTCCACGACCCGGCGCAGGGCCGGGTCCACCGTGGTCGCACCGTTGATCACACGGGACACGGTCGCCCGGGAGACACCCGCCACCGCAGCCACGTCCTCCAGGGTGGCGGGCCGCACGGGCGGCGGGACATCGGCAGTCATGGAGTCTTTATACCGGCTGGTCCGACCCGCGGGTGAAGGGTTCCGGCACGTCAGGGGCCCTCCCCGCGCACCGCGGAGGCGGCGCGAGGACCCGGACGGCTGAGGCCGGACGGGCGGTCCGGCGGGGCCGTGGGCACGGCCCGACCGCGGCGGGACGCCCCGCGCGCGGGGGCTCCGCCCGGCGACCGGGGGCGTTGTCAGTGGCGGGCGGCAGGATGGTGCCCATGACGACGAACTCAGCCGGACCGCTCACCGACACCGCCGCCTACGCAGCCGCGGTGGACCAGGCGGGACGTGCCGCCGCCGCGTACTACGCCACCGGCGAGAGCACGCTCGACGACGACGCCTACGACCGGCTGACGCGCGCCATCGCGGCCTACGAGGAGGAGCACCCGCAGGAGGTGCTGGACGCCTCGCCGACGGGCAAGGTCGCGGGCGGTGCGGCCTCGGGCGACGTGCCGCACACCGTGCCCATGCTCTCGCTCGACAACGTCTTCTCCGCCGAGCAGTTCGTCACCTGGACCGCGTCCGTGGAGCGGCGGATCGGCAGGCCCGTGGCGGCCTGGAGCGTGGAGCCCAAGCTCGACGGCCTGGCCGTCGCGGCGCGCTACCGGCAGGGCCGGCTCGAACAGCTCATCACCCGGGGCGACGGGACGGCGGGCGAGGACGTCTCCCACGCGATCGGCACGGTGCTCGGTCTGCCCGAGCGGCTCGACGCGCCCGCCACGCTGGAGATACGCGGCGAGATCCTCATGACCGAGGAGCAGTTCGAGACGGCGAACACGGTCCGCACGGAGCACGGCGCCGCGCCCTTCGCCAATCCGCGCAACGGCGCGGCCGGCACCCTGCGGGCCAAGGACCGCCCCTACCGCGTGGAGATGACCTTCTTCGCCTACGCGGCGCTCGCCCTGCCCGGTTCCGGCGCGCCGGCGGACACCCTGGCCGGCCTCCCGCACAGCGAGGTCCTGGCGTACGTCGCGGAGATCGGCGTGCACACGGCGGCGGACACCGCGGTCGCCCCGCGCACCGTGACCACCGTCGAGGAGGTGCAGGCCGGGGTGGAGGACATCGCCGCGCTGCGCGCCTCGCTGCCCTTCGGGATCGACGGCATCGTGATCAAGGCGGACCTGGCGGCCGACCAGCGCGACGCGGGCTCCGGCACCCGGGCGCCGCGCTGGGCCATCGCCTACAAGCTCCCGGCCGTGGAGAAGGTCACCCGGCTGCTGGGCGTCGAGTGGAACGTCGGCAGGACCGGCATCATCGCGCCGCGCGCCGTGCTGGAGCCCGTCGAGATCGACGGCTCCACCGTCAGCTACGCCACGCTGCACAACCCGGCCGACATCACGCGCCGGGACCTGCGCCTCGGTGACCACGTGATGGTCTACAAGGCGGGCGACATCATCCCCCGCATCGAGGCGCCCGTGGCCCATCTGCGCACGGGCGAGGAGCAGCCGATCGAGTTCCCCGAGGCCTGTCCCCGGTGCGGCTCGGAGATCGACACCAGCGAGCAGCGCTGGCGCTGCACCCGGGGCCGCGACTGCCGTCTGGTCGCCTCCGTCTCCTACGCGGCCGGGCGGGACCAGCTCGACATCGAGGGACTCGGCGCCACCCGCGTCGTGCAGCTCGTCGACGCGGGCCTCGTCCGGGACTTCGCCGACCTCTTCACGCTGGAGCGGGACCAGCTCCTCTCCCTGGACCGGATGGGGGAGACCTCCACCGACAACCTGCTGGCGGCCATCGAGGCGGCCGCGGCCCGTCCGCTGTCCCGCGTGTTCTGCGCCCTCGGCGTCCGGGGCACGGGCCGCTCCATGTCCCGCCGGATCGCCCGCCACTTCGCCTCGATGGACCGGATCGCCGCCGCTGACGCGGAGGCGCTCCAGCAGGTCGACGGCATCGGCACGGAGAAGGCCGCGGCGGTCGTCAGGGAGCTGGCGGAGCTCGCGCCGCTGATCGCCAAGCTGGTCGCCGCCGGGGTCAACATGACGGAGCCCGGCGCGACCCCGCCCCCGGAACCCGGTGCCGCGCAGGAGGGCGACGCCGGGGACACCGCAGCGGCGGACCTGCCGCTCGCCGGCATGACGGTCGTGGTGACCGGAGCCATGACCGGAGCCCTGGAGCAGCTCTCGCGCAACCAGATGAACGAGCTGATCGAGCGCGCCGGGGGGAAGTCCTCCTCCAGCGTCTCCAAGCGCACGACCCTGCTGGTCGCCGGGGAGAAGGCGGGATCCAAGCGGACCAAGGCCGAGGACCTGGGCATCCGGATCGCCGCGCCCGAGGAGTTCGCCGCAATGATCGCCGCCTTCCTCGCCGCGGAGACGCCGACCGCGCAGGCCGATGACGCCGAGGCCGATGGCGCCGATGCCGCTGCCGTCGAGGCGGCGGCCGGCGAGTCGCCGGCTGCGGGACCGCTGGAGGCGTCGGCCGACGAGGCGTCAGCCGTGGCGCTCTCGGCGGCGGAGGCACCCGCCGCCGAGGAGGTGAGCGTCACGGCGTGAGGCCGCGCTGCGGTGCTCGACCTTGAATTGCCAAGGGAGTGGCCTTTTCCCGCCTTGTATCGCATAGTGAGGGATCGATACGACCTCGCTATCGGTGGGCCGTGGGTCATGGGCCTGTGGGTCGTTGTGGGTGGCTGGGACGGCATTCCTGAGGGTGAGGGCCGATGTGTGCTTCGCGTGACGGGCGGCGGCGCGGCCGGCCGGTCCTCCGGCGGCAGCAGGGGCAGAGCACCGCGGGCGCCGCGGCCCGTCCTGGTCCCGTCAAGGGCCTGGCGGTCGACCTCGGAAGCTCCGGGACCCGTGCCTGGGTCCCGGGGCTAGGACTGGTCACCGGCGGACCAGCCGGCACGGAGGGCGGTGTTCCGCGGCCGGTCCGGCGCGGGCGCATCGTCGACGCGGAGACCTGCGCCCGGCTTCTCGGGCGTCTCGCCGACTCCGCGCTGGGCGACGACCGGGAAGGCGTCCTCGTGCTCAGCCATCCGGTCCTGGCGGGACGCGAACACCGCGCCCTCGCAGGGGAGATCCTCGCGTCCGTGGGTGCGTCCCGCACGGTGCTCCTCAACAGCGCCGGTGCCGCGGCTGCGTGCGCCGGGGGTCCGGTGGGCGGTCCGGTGCTCGTCGTCGACCTGGGCGCCGAACTGACCGAAGCCGCCCTGCTCGTCGACGGCGCGGTCGTCGACGCCCGTCAGCGGGAGGCGGGCCTCAGCGATCTCGAACCCCGCGCGGTGGCCGCCGAAGTCGGCCGTGACGTCGTCGATATGATCACGTCCATGTGGCGTCAGGACCGGCACGGAGCGGTACGCGGAGCGCTGCGCCGCGGTCCGCTGCTCACCGGCGGCGGAGCGCACAGGCGTGATGTCACCGACCGGATCACGAGCCGCCTCGGCGGGCCGGTGCGCATCGCCCCGGACCCGTCCACCGCCGTGGTGCGCGGCGCCGCGCTGTACGTGGACGCCGTCACCGGCAGCGCCGCCCGGGGCGCGGTCTCCGTCCGCCCGGTCCGGCAGCGGTGAGCCCCCGCCCGGGGGCACCCCGGGGCAACGCGTCCCCGCAGGGGCCGCACGACGCACCGCACGACGACGCACCGCACGACGACGCACCGCACGACGACGCGGCGCGGGACGACGCGGCGCGGGACGACGCCCCGCCGCGCGACGCACCACAGGGCGACACGGGGACGGCCGGCGTGCCGCAGTGCCGCAGGCTGCCGTATGACACGCCGCCGCATGACGCCCCGTCGTTCGGACGGGCCCACGGCCGACTGCCGCATGACGTGCCGCCGAGCGGACCTGGACGCGACATCCCGCCGAGCGGACCCGGGGACGACAGCCCGCCGCATGGCAGCCCGCTGCACCGCACCCCGCCGGACGACACACGATCCGCCCGTGCCGCGCAGCACCGTGGGTCGCCGTACCGGCTGCCTTCCCACCGGCTGCCTCCCCACCGGGTGCCACGGCGCCCGGCATCGCCGTATCAGGTGCGGCACGGCCTTGTCGTGCTGCTCCTGGCCGTCCTGACCCTGCTCGGTGGTGGCCCGGCGACGGCGGTACACGCGCACCGGGGGCCGGTATCGGCCGCACCGCATGCCATGGGTTCCGTGGCTCCTGCTGCCGGTTCCGTGCGACGGACCGGGGGCTCCGCGCCGCAGGCCACGCGTTCCGCACCGCAGGCCACGATCTCCACAGCGCAGGCCACCGGTTCCGCAGGACGAGCCAAGGGCCCTGCACCGCACGTCACGGGACCCGCACCCCACTCCACCGGCCCCGCAGGCTCCGTCACCGGCCCCGCACCCCACTCCACCGGTCCCGCAGGCTCTGTCACCGGCCCCGCACCCCACTCCACCGGTCTCGCAGGCTCCGTCACCGACCCCGCACCCCACCCCGTCGGCCCCGCCGTGCGGCCCGATGGAGCTGCTCCGTGGGCGGAGAGCGGTTGGTTGCCCGGGCCGCGTGCGGGCGCCGACCGGCCGCACCGCCCACCGCACCTTCCTCCGCCCGGGCACGGTGCCCTGCCGCCGTGTCCGCAGGGCCTTCCGCCGTCCCGCGTCGTCGCACCGGGCGGCCCGGGCGCGGGTCCGGCCTTTCCCGTGCGGCCCGGGACGGCGCTGCCCGGTGTACGGGGTCCCCCGGGGGTGACGGCCGGTCAGCCGGCCGTCCACCGGTCCTGTTCCACAGACCTGTCGTCCCGCCCTCCCCGCTGAGGCACGGGCGGACGACGCCCACCCAAGGGGACACCCATGACTCGCGCCACCACGGTGCGGGCGGTTCTGGCTGCCGCCGTTCTGCTCGCCTCCGTGCTCATCACGCTGACCATGTCACCCAGACTCGGCCTGGATCTCCAGGGCGGCACCCGGATGGTGCTGCAGACCATGGACTCCGCCACCGCCACGGCCGACCGGGAGAGCACCGACCGGACCCTGGAGGTGCTGCGGCAGCGCATCGACTCCCTCGGCGTCGCCGAGCCGGCCCTGACCCGCTCGGGCGAGGACCGCATCATCGTCGAACTGCCCGACGTCCAGGACCCGGGACAGGCCGCCGACGTCATCGGCAGGACCGCCCAGCTCGGCTTCCACGCGGTCAGCGGCCCCGGCTCCGGGGACCCCGGCTCGGCGGCTCCCGGTTCCGAGGACGCCCGTTCCGAGGACGGGGACGTGACCGGGGACGGGGGAGCGACGCTGCCCGACGAGCAGGGCGGCCTCCTCGCGCTCGGCCCGGAGCGGCTCTCCGGCGCCGGGGTCGAGGACGCCACCGCCGACTTCGACGCCCAGCAGGGCGCGGGCTGGACGGTCTCGCTGGACTTCCGCGAGGACGCGGGCCGGGAGTGGAGCCGGCTCACCGGTGACGCCGCCTGCCACCCCGCAGGTGACGCACGGCGTCGTGTCGCGATCGTCCTCGACGGGAAGGTCATCTCCTCCCCCCAGGTCGATCCGTCGATCGCCTGCGGGACCGGACTGCCCTCCGGATCCACCCGGATCACCGGCTCGTTCGGCGCCGAGGAGGCGCAGGACCTGGCCCTGCTCATCAAGGGCGGCGCGCTCCCCGTCCCCGTCGAGATCGTCGAACAGCGGACCGTCGGTCCGACCCTCGGTGCCGCCGCCATCGACGCCAGCGCCCGGGCGGCGCTCATCGGCGCCGCCGCCACCGCGCTCTTCATCACCGTCGCGTACCGGCTCTTCGGCGGGCTCGCCGCGCTCGCGCTGGCCGCCTACGGTGTCATCTCCTACGCGGCCCTCGTCGCCCTGGGCGTGACCCTGACCCTGCCGGGCCTCGCCGGCTTCGTCCTCGCCGTCGGCATGGCGGTCGACGCCAACGTCCTGGTCTTCGAGCGGGCCCGGGAGGAGTACGCGGACCGGCGGGGCGGCTCCCTGCGCACCGCACTGACCGCCGGGTTCCGCAACGCCCGGAGCGCCGTCGCCGACTCCAACATCACCACGCTGATCGCCGCGGCGCTCCTCTTCCTCCTCGGCTCGGGGCCGGTCAAGGGCTTCGGCGTCACGCTCGCCATCGGCGTCCTGGTCTCGATGTTCTCCGCGCTCGTCGTCGCCCGCGCGCTCACCGAGATCGCGACGGGATCGCGGTTCGTCAACGACTACGCGGGTGTCAACGGCATCGCACGGCCCGGCCGTGTCCGGACCTGGCTGACCGAACGGGCACCCCGGCTGTTCCGGTCGCCGCGACGGTGGCTGACGGCATCCGCCGTGCTCGTCCTCGTCGCCGTGACCGGCATCCTCGTGCGCGGAGTCGACCTGGGGGTGGAGTTCACCGGCGGACGGCTCGTGGAGTACGCGACGAGCCGCCCCGTCGACGTCGAGACCGCCCGGGACGCGATCGCCGCCGCCGGGTTCGCCGACGCCGAGGTCACCACCGCGGGCGAGCGCGACCTCTCCGTCCGCACGGGGCAGCTGGACAACGACGGGGAGCACGCCCTGCGAGCAGCGCTGGCCGAGGAGGGCGGTGCGACGGACAAGGTGCGCGACGAACTGATCGGCCCCAGTCTCGGCGACGAACTGCGGCGCAACGCCCTCATCGCCCTGGCCGTGGCGGTGCTCGTGCAACTCGCCTATCTCGCGGTCCGGTTCCGCTGGACGTTCGCGGTGGCCTCCGTCGGGGCCCTGGTGCACGACGTCGTCATCCTCGTCGGCGCCTTCGCCTGGCTCGGACGGCCCGTCGACGGGATCTTCCTGGCCGCGCTGCTCACCGTCATCGGCTACTCCGTCAACGACTCCGTGGTGGTCTTCGACCGGGTGCGGGAGCTGTGGGCCCTGAACCGGGGCACACCGCTCGCCCGCATCGCCGACCGGGCGGTCCTGCAGACCGTCCCGCGCACCGTCAACACGGGGATGGGCGCGCTGTTCATCCTGGTGGCCCTCGCCGTGCTGGGCGGGGACTCGCTCGCGGACTTCGCCCTCGCCCTGCTCATCGGCATCTGCGTCGGTACGTACTCCTCGGTGCTGACCGCGGTGCCGGGGGCGCTCCTGCTGGAGCGGAGCAGCAAGGCCCCGCCACCGGTGCGTGGACGGGGCCCGGGGCGCGGCGCCGGACGGACCCGCCGCGACGCCGCCGACCACGGGGCGCGCGTCTGACGCGGGGACACGGGCGCGCCGGGCGGGGACGATACGGTCCCGCCCGGCGCGTACCGGCGGCATCGGCGGCGCGGTGCGGCAGAATCCGGACCGACGAGTGATCGGAGCGTGCCGCCCATGCACGTCGTGCTGCGTGAGGCCCGGGACACGCTGGTGCCCGACATGGACGGCCCGCACGGGCCGCTGCCGCCGGTGCTGCTGGCCCTGACCGTGGTCAGCGGACTGGTCGACGCGTTCAGCTTCCTGCTCCTCGGGCACGTCTTCGTCGCCAACATGACGGGCAACGTCGTCATCATGGGCTTCGCCCTCGCGGGCGCGCCCGGCTTCTCGACGGCGGCCTCGACGGTGGCGCTCGTCTCGTTCGCCGCCGGAGCGCTGGCCGGCGGCATCACGATGCACCTGGGCAGGGCGCACCGGGGCCGCCGGCTGCTGCACGCCCTGCTCGTCCAGTCGGCCTTCGTCACCGCGGCCCTGGTCGTCACGCTGCTCTCGGGCGGCCCGTACACCGGGGGTGCCCGCTTCACGCTCGTCGTGCTGCTGGGCCTCGGGCTCGGGGTGCAGAACGCCTCGGTACGGGCGCTGGGCGTGCCCGATCTGACCACCACCGTGCTCACCCGCACGCTCACCGGAGCCGTCGCCGACAGCCTGCTGGCCCGCGGGCCGGGCAGCCGGGCGGGGCGTCGCGTGCTGTCCGCCGCCGCGATGCTGGCCGGTGCCTTCGTCGGCGCGGTCACCGCGCTGCACGTGCACCCGGCGCTGCCGCTGCTGTGCGCGCTGGCCGTGCTGACCGGCGCGGCCGTGGCGATCGGGGTGCTGTCGCGGGGCGACGCCCTCTGGACGCGGCCGGACCCGGGGAAGTGAGCGGCGGGGGCGGTCCCGGGGAAGTGAGCGGCGCGGCCGGACCCGGGGAGGTGAGCGGCGGGGGCGGCAGTGCGGTGCTCTCCGCGCCGCGGTCCGTGTCAGGGGCGACAGCCGGCGGGCCCGGACCGTAACGTCCAGCTGCACCGATGTCCCTCCGCGGCGCCGTCCGCACCGACACGCCCCAGGAGCCGCCGCATGCCCGCCGAACCGCTGTCCGCCGACGAGGTCGAGACCGGGCTGCGCGAGCTGCCCGGCTGGCGGCTCGAAGGGGACCGCATCACCCGCACCTACCGGCTGCCCTCACACTTCGCCGCGGCGGGACTGACCGTCCACGTCGCCCAGATCCAGGAGGAGCTGGGCCACCACTCGGACCTGACGCTGGGCTACCACACGGTGGCGCTCGCCGTGCACACGCACGACGCGGGCGGCGCCGTCACCCGGAAGGACCTCGCGCTCGCGGCACGCGTCGAGGCCGTCGCCGCCGGGCACGGAGCGCGGTAGCCGGTCCCGCCCACGGCCGGTACGCGGCGCAGGCGGCTCACGGGTGGGCCTGTCCCGCGCGGCCGGCCCGCACCGGGTCGCTCACGGCGGGCGCCCGCCGGACGTGCCGGAGCCCCACCGCGATCGCGGGGGGGTGATAGGAATAGAGGAGGGGAGGGAGAAAGAGTAAGAGGTTACGGGTA